>CALCCE010000065.1 GCA_937899835.1 uncultured Flavobacteriales bacterium
CCTGCTTCCAGGCTTTTATTGGCCTCCATAAAATATCCCTGATGTTCTAAGACACTAACAAACTTATCACCGGTTGGATGTTTTGGAGTCTTGGAAATTACATACCGTTTCGCACTGCTTGCAAAAGGTAAAATGGCTCCTAATTCTAAGTCAGTGCCCTCGATAACATCAATCGCATTTCGAAACAAGTCTTTTACAGAAGTGCCACTGGCTTTCAGCTTACCGTACTGCACAAAGAGGTCTCCTTGCGCAAAGTATATCACCGGCGGGTTCACAAACTCTTCCGTAACGGGTTCCGTATCCGTTAGTGGTTCGTTGTTTAAGTAATCGAGTAGCAACATCCCGGATTTTCCTTGGTCGAACCAACTGTATTTTATCAAGGTCAACGCTTCCTTTTTCTTTAATACCACGTTTTGGTCTTTTGAAGAAAATTCGCGTGCCACAAGCACCATTTCTACCTCGTCCTTTTTCAAAAGTTGGGGCGCGGGAAGTTCAACTTGGTATTCGTGGATTACTTTCAAATAGATGTCAGAAAAGTAATCTTCTACAAAGCCTGCATAATCGTGGGCCTGGCTACGAATGTTCTGGTTCAAACCGCGCTTTAGCTCCACTACTACAAATCGCCGACTGGAAGGATTGAAGGCAAAAATGTCTACCCTTCCTGAGGAATCATCGCTACGTACATCACCCTCCATTGGCATCTCCGACTTGATAAAAATCAAATTCGGAAAAAACTTGTTCCAATGTTTACACAGAAAGTCATTCAAGTCTTTCTCCGGCATTTCCTGTCCGTGGAACACTCGTTTCTGATCTTCGATCACAATTCGACTCATAAAAGCAGTTTAAATAAGATTGATGTTGGTCTGAACAAAAGCACAGCTAAGATCATTCGCTTCTTTAAGGGGGGGGAACAGGAAAGCGAACGCCAAGTGGATTTGATTTGAAAAATATTAAAAAAAAGTGCAACTGAATGCTCCTTCGTGAGGATTCCAATGGTATCGGGTTGCAGAACTGCTCCGCAATCCTCAGCCCGGAACTTTGTCCTATCCCCTACTTCTGCCTATCTTCCTGCTTGAAACTGTAACCCCACTAAAACCAACAAGCTATTCATGGGACTTTTTGATAAACTGCGCGGAGAATTCATCGACATTGTTGAATGGATCGACGATTCTAACAACACCTTGGTATACCGCTTTGAGCGCCACCAAAACGAAATCAAAAACGGAGCAAAACTGACGGTTCGCGAAGGTCAAACCGCGGTTTTTGTGAACGAAGGCCAAATTGCCGACGTATTTACGCCGGGCATGTATTCGTTGACGACGGCCAACCTGCCGGTTTTATCTACGCTGAAAGGCTGGAAATATGGTTTCAACAGTCCTTTTAAAGCTGAAGTATACTTTGTGAGTACACGCCAGCAAACGGCCCAAAAGTGGGGTACTCGAAATCCGATTACGCTAAGCGATGCGCGGTTTGGCATGTTGGAATTGCGCGCCTTTGGCACCTATTCCATTCGTGTGAAGGATGCGGGCGTGTTTCTCAAAGAGGTGGTGGGTACCGACGGGCATTTTACTTCCGAAGAAATTGCCGGTCAACTCAAGAGCATGATCGTTACCCGCTTTACCGATGCTGCCGGAGAAGCGCAATTGCCGGTAGAAAACTATGCTTCCAACGTCAATGAGATTTCCGACTTTGTGCAGGAGGTCATCTCGCCAGAGTTCGAACAATATGGTTTGGAACTCACCAAGTTTCTCATCGAAAACGTTTCGATGCCGGAAGAGATCAAGAAGGAAATTTTCGAGTTGAGTCGACTCAATGCCATCGACCTGAACAAACTGGCCCAAATGAAAGCGGCCAAAGCCATGGAGAAAGCGGCCGAGAACCCCAGCGGCACCGCCGGTGCTGGCATGGGTATGGGCATGGGGTTTGCCATGGCCAACCAAATGGGCCAGGCCTTTGGCAACCAGCAGCAGGCAGCCCAACCTCAACAGGCACCCGCTTCGGCTTCGCCTCCCACTCCGCCTCCGGTACCACCAGCACTCACCTTTTTTGTAGTGCTCAACGGGCAGCAGGCCGGTCCTTTCGATATGAATACCTTGAAACAAATGGCGCAACAAAACCAAATCAACCGCGAGGTATTGGTGTGGCGCGAGGGCATGGCCAATTGGACGGCAGCCAGTCAGGTTACAGAACTCAACTCGGTGTTTGGCAGTGTTCCACCACCCATTCCAGGTCAGTAAAACGATCGAAGGATGGAAGAACAAACTGCGGAAACCCAGGTTTTCGGTTGCAACAACTGTGGAGCCGATCTTCAATACCAACCCGGGACCGAACACCTGGAATGTGCCTATTGTGGCACCGACAACGAAATTCCGAAGCTCGAAGTTGAAATCAAAGAATTCGACTTTTACGAATCGCTCAAAACCAAAACGGGCGCTGCCGAAGATTACGTAGACACGTTTGTAAAATGTGATGCTTGTGGCGCCAGCTCTACCTTAGAGCCCAACCTTACTTCAGCCCTTTGCCCCTATTGTGCTTCGCCCCTGGTTTTGGAACGGGCGCACGAAGAACACGTCATTAAGCCGCAATCGCTGCTGCCTTTTAAACTCACTAAAGAGGAAGCGCATACCGCTTTTAAAGGCTGGATCAAAGGCCTGTGGTTCGCTCCGGGTGATTTGAAAAAAGCTACCCTCAATTTCGACCACTTCAAAGGCATCTACCTCCCTTACTGGACTTTTGATACGGATACTTCCAGCTATTACCGCGGCCAGCGGGGCACCCACTACTACGTTACTGAGAAATATACCACTACCGAAGACGGCAAAACGGTGCAAAAAGAACGCCGGGTGCGCAAAACCCGATGGACTTCGGTTAGCGGCAACGTCAGCCATTTTTTCGACGACATTTTGGTGGTCGCTACCGAATCGCTGCCCAACAAGTACCTCTATAAATTGGAGCCCTGGGACCTGGAAAACCTCACACCCTTTGATAAAAAGTTTCTCAGTGGATTTCTTTCCGAAAAATACCAGGTAGACCAGCAACAAGGTTTTGAAAAGGCCAAGGGCATTGCCGACCAGAAAATCCGCAGCCTGATCCGCAGCGACATTGGTGGCGATGAGCAGCGCATCCACACGGTAAATACCGACTATTCCGACATCACCTTTAAGCATTTGCTTTTGCCAGTGTATGTAAGTGCCTACCGCTTCAAAGACAAGCTGTATCAATTTCTGATCAACGGGCGCACCGGTGAAGTGCAGGGACAACGGCCTTACAGTTGGATCAAAATTACTTTGGCGGTGTTGGCGGTGCTCCTGGTGGTTGGGGTGATTGCCTTCTTCGTTTCCAAGCAATAGAGGTTATCATGAGAAATAATTCCGCACCTAAAATCTCGCCATAAGGCATAAAAAAAGAGACTGCCTAACCCCATTGTGACAGTCTCTTTATCATGAGCGATTCCACCCCTGATTGCCGTTTTCCGCTTAGTGGGTCAACAGCAAACGGTGGTGTTGGGTTCCAAATTCCGTTTGAATCGTCATGATGTATACGCCCGTAGGCAATTGATCGGTAGTACAGTTGATGGTGGACGTGCCCTTTGACATCAAGGTTCTATTGGAGAGGTTTTCCGTGATCACGGTGCCAGCCAAAGTGGTGAGCGATGCATTCACCTCACTGTCCTTTGGCAAGTTGAAAGTGGTTTTCAATTGTTCGTTGGCTGGGTTGAAGAAAACCGTGGTGTTGAAGGCTATGCATCCCAACTTGGACGGAGGTCTTGTCCATGGGCCATGGTGGGCAAAAGCACCAGGGCCAGCAAAAGCCGGACAACTGGAAAAGTCAACTTATTTTTCACAAGCAGGTGTTCTTTGGTTTTGTTAGAGGGGAAATTGAAGATAAGGTGGTGGTCTAAGCTGGCACCCGCTTCAACACCGCCCAGCCGCGTCTGCCGGCAGGAAACGTGTGGGCGTTGCTGTTTCCTGGCCGGAGACGATCTCACATGAGAGATGCTACAGCTGAAGAGCGTGCAATTTGCACCGGGTATTGGGGGGCCTCAAGAAAGACCGGGGGCGTCTCCTGTGGGTTAGTGGTGGAAACTACAGGAGGAATGATCAAAATCGATCGGTGTGGGTGAGGGCGTTTTCATAGGACTGGTGATAGGGCGTTTGGGTGATTTCAAGGTGAAGGTGCATCCATCCTTTCGTTGCCACAACCCACCTTTGACGAAACGACCGTTTCAATCAACGAACCCTTCGCTCGAATTGACTAAGTTTTGGACGCTCCTTTGTTTTTCCTGCTTTGCGCTCCTTGATGAACCCCTGTTGGCAACCCTTGAAAAGGAGCGTTTAAAGACTAAAAATTAGTCTGGAACAGCATTCATAAATTCTACTCCTATACATTTGCTGGAATGTCCGGTTCACCTTCCAAATCCCGTATCCTGAAATTGGCTTTGTTTGCCACTGGGCTGTCCGGTATTGTGGCAGAGTACATTTTGTCGACCCTGGCCACCTATTTTTTGGGCGACTCCATTTTTCAGTGGGCCATGATTCTCTCGGTCATGCTCTTTTCGATGGGCTTGGGCAGCCGAATCAGCGCCAACTTTACCAAAAACATTCTGGAAAAATTCCTTTGGGCCGAGTTTCTCCTATCGCTGCTTACCTCTACCGCTGCGTTGTGCTCCTATGTTTTGATGGGCTACACCGACTACATCGCGGTTTTCATTTACGGTTTTGCCATTGCCATTGGTTTGCTCATCGGCATGGAAATCCCCTTGGTTACCCGCGTCAACGAGGAGAACGAGGAACTCCGCACCAACATCGCCGGGGTGATGGAAAACGATTATTACGGCAGTTTGCTCGGCGGTCTTTTCTTTGTGTTTGTGGGCCTTCCGTTTTTGGGGCTCACCCACACGCCCTTTGTGCTGGGCGGCATCAACTTTCTGGTGGCGATCCTGGTTTTTTGGCGGCTCAAGGCTTATGTAAGGCCGCTCTTGCGGAAGGTGTACCTTGGCCTTATTCCGGGCCTGGCCATTGTGTTAACGCTACTGGGGGTGAGTGCCGACGCCATCATTCTCCATGGGGAGCAAGCCCAATACGGCGATAAGGTGATTTTTTCGGAGCAAACCCGTTTTCAGAAAATTACCATTACTCAATACCAGGAACACTATTGGCTCTACCTCAACGGCAGCAAGCAGTTGTGCACGTTTGATGAATGGCTGTACCACGAACCTTTGGTGCACCCGGCGATGCACTTGAGCCAGGACCCTAAGAATGTGTTGATATTGGGTGCTGGGGACGGCTGCGCCATCCGCGAAGTTTTGAAATACCCTTCCGTAGAATCCATCACCTTGGTGGACATCGACCCGGAGATGACCCGCATTGGCAAGGAGCACCCCATTTTTGTGCAATTGAACGATAGCGCCTACTACCACCCGAAAGTAAAAGTGGTCAACCAAGATGCTTTTCAGTTTCTGAAGGCAGGGGAACCGTTTTTCGATGTCATGATCCTGGATTTTCCCGATCCCAAGAGCATCGACATCAACCGGGTTTACACCAAAGAGTTTTACCAGATGTGCTACCGCAGGTTGCGGGCCCACGGCGTATTGATCACCCAGGCGGTGAGTCCTTATTACACTACCAAGGCTTACCGGTGCATTGAGCAAACGGTAGCTGCTGCCGGCTTCGGCGTGCTCCCCATTCACAACCATGTGTATTCTTTTGGCGAATGGGGCTGGATCATCGGTTCGAAGGTAGCCTCAGGCGATGCCATTAAAACCCAGTTGTTGCAAGAGGGTTTTGAAGACGTTCCATTGGAATGGATGACGCCCGAATCGATGGTGTTGATGACGTCTTTTGGCAAGGATT
>CALCCE010000066.1 GCA_937899835.1 uncultured Flavobacteriales bacterium
GGTGGTCGTAGGCATAGCTGCGGCTCCTTTCACCGGTGGTGCCAGTTTGGTGTTGTCAGGCATTGCCCTGGGAATCGATTCCTACCTCATCTACCAGGATTTTAAAAACTACCAGTTTGAGTCGGCTGCGGCCGGTTCGGCGTTCGACATTGCCAACTCACTGGCCAAAGAGCACCCCAGCAAATTTTGGTTGGCGCTTTCCATTGCCTTCACCCTGCTGGAACTGGGCTTTTTGGCCCGCTCGGTCAGAGCCCTTGCCAAGGCCCCCTGGCGGAGGCTGTCTCAATCGAAAAACCTCAGGGCGGGCCGCAAGGCCGAATTTATGGAAGAGGTGGCCGAAGAAGCCGATAAGCTGGGCCTCTCCAAAGAAAAGCGGGCCATCTTCATTAAAAAGATGGAGGAAAAGTTTGATCGGGTAATCACCAAAGCCCTCCCCAAAGGCCCACAAAACGTAGGGCAGTTCAACAACTACCTGAAAGATACCTTCCCCAAGCTACAGCGCAAGTTTGACAAAAAGCTCAACGACATTCAGAAGCAAAAATTCTTCGACGACTTCAACGGTGAACCGGACCTGCTGAGAAGGCTGGAAGATGGAGATGAGTTACTGGATGCGTGGAAAACACTTGACAATACTCCGCTTCGAAAGAATATGGATGTCTTAGAAGGTTGTAACAATTTGCTAAAAAAAGGAATTGACAAAGCTGACCCGTCAAAAATCCTTAAGATAGCAGAAGAAACCAATTTACTGGATGAGGTTTTAGATTTAGCTAAATCGCCTGGATTTAAAAACCCTGAAGACCTGGCTACCTTTATGGGCAAAATCAAACCTGAAATTTTACAAGGAAAAAATGGATTAAGAAATAACCTGAATGAAACACTAAGGAGACTAAGAAAAGGGCATACTGTTGCTTTAGACAACGGTATGGCAGATGTAGTTGACTATACAAAAAAAGTAGGAATACAGATTAAAACCCATAGCGGAACTTCGGCGAAATCCTTCTTCAAAAACTTGAAAGCGGCTGCAAAACAACTTAGAGGTGAAACTGATGAAGTAGTACCTAATGGATTTAAAAAAGTGGCCATCATGGATTTCGACAATCCCTCACATCCAATATACCTTAAGACAAGAAGTGAGTTAAAAGAAATTCTCAAAAACACTCATAATGGCAATTCAGGAAATGCAAATTTTTTAGATGGAGTTGATGAGATCATCATTAAGACAGAAAGTAAAGTTGAAACATTCACACCTCCATTCAATTGATTCAAAATGAGTACAATGAACTACTGGTCTTCCTTCAAAGACAACATGGCAGCCGCATGGGCAATTGAATTCGACAAAGCCCATGCGAACGAAGGCCTCAACAAAGTGCTTCGTCAGATTATTATATCTGGATACGATAGCGAACTCTTTAGATTTCGGCTCCACTCTATCACCTCAACCCTCCTAAACAAAGCGGAAGCGCTCGAACTGATCAACAGTCCTGATGCAGAGACCAACTATCTAAACGTCTTTCAGTCGGAAGCACACCAGCTTGAAACTTTACTACATTATTACGCTGAAGAACGAATTGTTCAGGCATGGGTGTCCGACATTGGAGATTTAGTGAACAAATTGCTTCCCAAATCTCAAAGGGGGACCAACAAAGGGTATGGTTATCCACATACGGCCATCGAATTTGACGAGCCGTGCACCTTTGAGGATAAAACTTGGGTTTTGCTCAATCTGCCTTCCGATATTTGGATGCCTCAGATCATTGATTTCAGGCAAATCGATGGCGAAAACTTTGCGGCTAAAGACAACCAAACACTTTTTCTAAGAAATTCCTCCAAGCTCAATCAATTCCTGAAAGAAGTATTCCAGGTTACCCAAAGTTTAGGAGGCACTATAAGGGTGGAGGAAGACATAATGCACTCCTGGTACTTACCAATGGTTTCAGATAACGGTTTGCAATCAATAAGATGAACAGTATAATGTTTTAGGACGCAACGCCTTGTAAACAAAGCGTTTTGAGTCAAAACGGTAGGAGAAATAAGAAACATTGAAATAAAAAATCGGACCACCCTCAAAAGAGCAGTCCGATTATCGTTGAGCTTAAATCTCCTGTAACAGTTCAATATGCAGTAAGAGCAACTCCATTTCCAACTCAGTATCGTGAAAAGGGAAAAGTTTCATTTGCTGTTTCCTCGCCTCTAAATATTGATTCATCAAATCGTTCAAGCGATTGATTTTTCGAAAAACACC
>CALCCE010000067.1 GCA_937899835.1 uncultured Flavobacteriales bacterium
ACTTCGCGCTGGTTCGAGCGCTACCATACTGCCATGGAGCGCAGAGGATGGGTGGTACTGGACCAAACGATGGCCCTCGGGTTCAATTTTGCATTCGTTACCTTGGGTTGGCTGTTTTTTCATTATCGCGGCAGTCAGCTGCTCAAAGCAATTCAGGTATTGGTGTCATGAAAAAAATCACCCGTTTCGTTCACCGCATGGATCGCCTTTCTTTTCTCCGGGAAACTGGAGGAATTGCTTTGGTGGCCAGTCTTTTAGTGGTCCTGGTGGCCATTGGCTGGAAATTCATAGCGCCACAGGAGGACAGCACCGGGGAGCCCATGGAGCAATAGCACGATGTGGAGATCAACCACCTCAAAAACAACGATGCCTACTTTCATCAATTTCTGCATTCGATTCGCAACAACAAGGGCGTGTTGATTTTGGGCACTTCCGAATCTACCAGCCTGGACGGGATCAACTATTGGGCGTGGCTCAATGCCGATCCAGACCTTACTACCCAGTTTTCGACTTTTAGTGGAGCGGGGCGCTTTGCTGAAGTGTACTTTCCCCTCATCGCCAGTAGTCCCGAAGCCTGGAGAGGTTTAGAGGTGCTGGTGTTTGTAAACCCCACCTATTGGCGTTTGGGCTTAAGTCGCAGGAATACAAAGAGTAACAAGACCTACCTCAACCGCTACCTGAGTCCTGAAGTGGTGGTAGGAGCCCAGCTACAGCTGGAAGCTCTGCAGCTTTACGCCCCCTTTTTCGAAGCCGAATTTGGGGGCCATCCCATTTTGCGTACCAAATACGCTTTGGACCAGTGGGTCGACCAGGAATGGCGGTCGATGTTTTACCGCCAGCTGCGCAGCCAATGGCGAACCCCTAAGTGGGATTATTCGAACCTTACCTCCGATAAAAGCTTGATCGAAAGGGGAGATGCCACCTTTTTGGACAGCTTAAAACAGTTGATCGACCCCGAATTCAATTGCAGCCCGGCGTACGTAGCACTTACCCAAGGCGCACCGAAAATGCCGGCTTTGGATACGGTTTCCACTTTTCGGATGCAGGCCCTGGAAGGTATGATCCAACTGAGCCGGGAGTACGGCATTCAAACCACCTTTTTGTTGGGTCCTTACAACGGCACTTTAGCCAAAGCAGGGGGCAGTCCCGAACTGCAGCGCGACTACGAGCACCTGATGCAGGAGTTGCGGACCTTGTTTGAAAGCCATCAACAGCCTTACATCGATTTGGGGCATTTGTCGCACGAGAACCACACTTTCCGTGATGTGCAGCACCACAGCCACTATGGTGGCTATCGAATTTACCAGGAAATCAAACGTTATTATGAAAACCGCTAAGCTCTTCCGTAGAATCGTTTTGGTGCTGGTTGCCGCTGTGGTGCTGGTTTACCTGTTGGCTGATAAAGCCTATGAGGCGGTGAGTTTTATGTATGCGGATTTTTGAGGTAGTGGCGCTGCTTCGAATAGTGGTTTCGCCACAACGGGTGAAAGGTGGGGATGCAAACGCCTCTATCATTGAGGCTGCGGTGAGTGCCTCCGAATGGTTTGGTCTTACTTTTTCTTGCCTAAAAGTATGGCAAAACGCAAGGCTGAACCGCGAACCTGGGCTTGGAGCCTTCGCTTTCGGCAATAAAATGTTTGTGGTTAAGTGCCGGAACGGGGCTGCTCTGGATTAGGTAATGCTTTCCCTACGATTCGGAAACCCAAGCCCTGTGACTTTGGGAGCACCTGAAACTATGTAGGAGGGACAAATGCCTTCTGAATCTTGCACGGCTGTGCTTCAAGGATTCCCTTGCGGAATGTTGAAGGTTGGCCAATTGCTTAGTTCCGCCACTCAGGCTGGCGTACAAGTTCGCGCTTATGCCAGAAGGTGGATTCCTTTGGAACCGAATGGGTTGGATTGAGTATTGTGTGTTTGGGGTAGGTTTATGTAGGTCGATATGAATCCTCGACAACCATCGAAGAAATCCTGAAAACATTCGATAGGGTAGCAACTCATCCAAGCAAATCCAGATGGAACGAATCCCGTTTCAGAACACGTTGATCTTCCAAAAAAACAATAACCGATCCTTGCCAAATCGATCGTTTTGACGGAAGAGTCTTCGAAGGAATGGAGCGCTTCATCCAAAGATGATGACAGGCCAAAAACACCTTGCCATTTTCAAAGCACTTACGGCAAAACTTGGGTGATTGCAATGGACGGAAGCATAAGCAGGCGAGGGATGGAAACCAAAAAAACACCCTGAGAGGCGAGAATCAATAAATACAATTTAACATAATATTAATTATAAGACAAAACGATGAAATCTATTTATAGATGTTTAAGGAATCGTTTGGTCAATTATAATGTACATTATGTCGAGCCTGCGTTAATGCACGCAGGTAAATAGCTCACACATGCCAACGCCTTTTTAAGCGGTACCCTTCGGGTGCGTAAATCGTTTTGTCCTATAATTGGACGTTATGCTAAATTGCCGCACAGCTGCAAGCCTTGGTTCGCGAACACCTTTTTGCTGCGCAAAAGTTCGCTACCCAATTCTTTCCGCTTACCAGCCCTTAGGCAATCACACATGCCGCATTTCTTTTTTGGCCCTCGCACGAGAAAAAAATATTCTTCAAATTTCGTCTGTACGATAAATTGTACAGGATGAAAAAATCTGAGCGATTCTCAGAGACTTAAAATTCAGGCGTTATCTGAACCAATGTTCAGATTCGAAAATTTTACGCGATTCTCAGCGATTAGAATTTTCGGCGTATTCGAACGAATACTCAGGTTGAGAAATTCTGAGCAAATCTCAGCGACTTGAATTCTGATCCAACGGCTGGTTGGTCAGCCAACTTAGTGGACGTTCATTTCTTTTCCTTGGATGAAAAGAAACGAACCAAAGAAAAATCAAGAAGAAAATAAGCTATCCCCGCGCTCTGCGCGAATTGCTTTGCCTGCGGCAATGCTGGTGCCGCTTCGCGCCACCGCATCAAAAACTGGGACGACAGCTTTTTGCTGCATTCGCGCATTCACCCCACCGCACGCCCGCATTTTCTTCTGGCCCTCGCTCTCCAGAACTCTATTTAACATAATATTAAGCAGTCGGTATATTCTGGAATCTGGGCTTTTAAAGGTTTCGGGATCAAAAGGATTTTGAATTTCTTGGCCAGTGCTACCAGTTAGCCAGGTGTCCTGGTCAGGTTCATCTGTTCGGGCCAGCGTTCGTGGGTTCGGAATTTAAGAATTGAATCACCTGTGGTTCTGGTGGCTTCTTCTCTACTCCGTTTGCTCTATCATTCTCATTGGCTGTAGTTGATCTGGCTGCGCCAGCTCCTGATTGAAAAGACGGCAAATGTCCGGAGGACATTTGAGCGAGGATTGTGGGGAGAAAAAGGAAAAACGGAAATGTGCTTAGTGGTTACCTGTTGTCTGATGGCATCACACCAAGGTTCACCAAAGCTATGGAATGGCCTTCGGCAAATTCAAGGGCAAGTAAATCCAACCGCCTCCGGCGGCTGGCCCCTTGAGTTTGGCTCAGTCCATCCATGGGCAAGGGTTTTCCTTGGCGCGGTGCCGGGGGCTCATCTAATTCTTATCGCTATGCGCTATGTTTTCAATGTCCCGCTTCAGCAGCTTCATTGCTGGTTCTATTTGGGCTACTACCCTACCTGCTCTTTCAAGCTGGTCAGTCAGTCCAATGCTTGGTATTTCGATCATTATATCCGCGTCCTCTGGTTCGAGGTCGGCTTTTCAAGGCTCCCTTATTAGGGGGCCTTTCATTCTTTAATCTCTAAATCCTTTCTGTTATGTACACTTATCTTGTCGTCCTCCACTTCCCTATTCTTCCGTTTCCGGAATGTCTCAAATCATTCGAGATTTGCGCGAGTAATCCTTACTCGGCTCGTAAGCTCGCAATGAAGCGTTATTGCAAGCATGCTATTTGGTGGAAAGCGGTACTAAAGACTTGGGGGCCGTGAATTCGGCTTTTTAAAATGACGTTCTATCTCATTATGGCTTTCAGAAGCTTGTGAAATGAAACTTGGTAACTGCTTGGATTCGACCAATCCGAGAAATCACCTATGTTTCGACTCCTTCCTATTTTCTTACTCCAAGCCTTATGTGATTCCCAAATTGAATTGTCTAACCTTATAGGTAACACAAGAGGCTCATGCATTCCATATTCTTTTTCCATTACAGTTTCAATTTCATCTTCAACCCAACCACTTGCAATGGAGTTCTTTGACAACACAATGATTAGCTTGTCAAAACTCTGGATCGCATCTTCAATTTTCTCTCTAAACTTATCTCCTATATCTAAGCTTTCAGGAGCATACCAACACCTGACTCCTGAGTTTTGCAGATCGTTCCATAACTTCAATACAAACTCTTCATCCTTGTGGCTGTAACTTATAAAACAGGAAAAAAAGTTCCTTTTCACATTATTCATCATTTTGGCTAAGTCTTGGGGCAATCCAATTCCTTTGAGGAAACTGTCGGGCAATCCATTGGATTTATGGATAGTCTTGATATCAATGAGGCTCGGCCCTCCATGTTTGCAACTTTCCAAACCGGTAGCACCATTGAAATTTGTCCTACTCATGTTTGTCTCCCAAAAAAGAGTCCCGCTAAGGGTTGCCCTTTTCAAGTTCGCCAATGTCAGGTTTGCTAAGTTGAGTTTTGCATTAGATAGGTCGCATAAACTGAGATTTGCCTTTCTAAGATCTGCTCTATAAAAATTGCAATGCGTCAGATTAGCCTTTCTTAAGTTTACCCCCCTTAGGGTGGACTGGCTCAAGTCAACAAACTGAAAGTTGATACCTTCTAAATTCCGTTTTTTATACTCGACACCTTCTTTAGGGAAAGCGGGCCTCGTATCACTTATCTCGCATTTGGATAAATCAGGGATCACTTTAGGATTTTCCCGCCTCCACTGGTTCCAATAAGCGACTCCCTTATCGAGAATTAATATGAAATCTTCTTTTCTCATATTTACTCACCAAAGCGATACTTTTCTCTTCTTTTCTTAAATGCCTCTTCACCTCCTTCAACAACCTCTGCTATGTGTTGCCTAATCCCCATACTTTTTAGCAAATCAGTTTCAGTTGAATCAATTGGCTTGCTATTTTCAATCGCACCATTAACGTAGTCAAATCGGAAGGGACTGCTCGATTCTCGATCATTCTGTCCTCTTTGATTAGCTACAATGATGTTTTCTGAGTCAGCGTTAACAACAATATTGGGGTTGTGGGTAACGAGAATAATTTGCCTATCTAACTTTTTCTCTCTCAGGTAGGCAACAAGGTCACGAGTAATTGATCGGTTGTCCAAATTGTCTTCGGGCTGATCGATCAAAATAGGGGCTTTTGAGTCACTCAGTCCTATTATCAACATGAGAATTACAAAACTTGCTTTTCCAGTTGACATTTCCCCGAGTGTATCGTTGCGGTAGGTCACTTCCCAATAGTCAACGAAATAGTCATCTAAAAGCTTTTTTATCGCCTCTTTTTTTGGAAATCGACTTATTAAAGGGAAGTCCCCACGGGTAATCTGATCATAGAGTGACTTAACCTCTTGCAATAAATCACTCCATTCTATATCCATCATATTTTCCGACTGATTCACCAAGGAAAGTTCACTGGTGTACGCCCTCCTTCCATCCATCATGTGCAGAAACTCTTTCTTAAACTTATGATGATTGAATTTTACACTTCCCGTGATTTCTAACTTATCCCCAACCAAGGACTCCGTCCTCTTTTGAAGCTTCTTGATTATTTCTGGGTACAGATCAAAATTTGCTTTATAGTCCTCCCAAAGCTCGCTTTCTATTTTTTCTAATTCATCTTTTAAACCTTGGATTACTTCCTTCTGTTTCTCAATTCTTTGCTGCTTCTGCTTATCCTTTAGGATTTTCTGCTCAAGAGTCGCAATTTCCTTCTTCAAATTCTCATTTTGAATGAATGGAACTAATCTCCCTTCAAGTTGCGTTTTAGTCTTCTTAAGGTCATCAACTTTTATTGACAAAGAACTTCCTAATGAGAGTTTTTCTGCTTCGGACTTATCAACTTCTTGATCATTTCGATCCACAAACTCTTCCAACTTAACAATGGCGTCATCAATAACTCCATATTCCGAATCCAATAGCGCTTTCCCTTCATCCGTGAGCAAGACT
This sequence comes from uncultured Flavobacteriales bacterium, assembly GCA_937899835.1. GTDB lineage: Bacteria > Bacteroidota > Bacteroidia > Flavobacteriales_G > Salibacteraceae > CALCCE01. The sequence continues at coordinate 6,155 of CALCCE010000067.1, forward strand.
TGTCTCAGATTGTTCTTTAAAAGGGTCATTTGGTTGAGTTCAGCTAACGATTCACTGAGTAAATTCAAAATTTGCTCATGATCATCTTGCAAGCGAAGTATTTCAGCATTGGTTGACTTGATTTGCTGTTGCAATTCGTCATATTCTACCATTCTTTCGGCAGAGAGGCCACTTTTTTGCTTTAAGGATGCTATTTCCTGTTCTGCAATTTTTATACTGTTTTTAAGAACCGACACATTACCATATCCCCGCAATTCTGTTTCCTTAACCGAAATATCATCTTTAGTGTTAAATAATTTTTCAATTATTGCAGGTCTTGAAATATCATTTTCCTTGATCTTTTTAATGAATGCACTGTAACTTTCCTTACAACTTTCTTCTTCAAGTAATAAGTCTCTCACCAGTTGCAGAAGACTTGCCGATTCCTTGTAAACCTCTGGCTCTGCCAATCTCGTCAGTTTGTTTTGGGGTAGATATTTTATATCAGGAAGAATACTGCTTTCCTCAATTCTACTGCTCAAGCTTTGGATAACGCCAGCTGCTGACTTAACATGAAAGTCAAACTTGTCATCGATGCTTTTCACAAAATCATATTTGCTTCCCTCGTCATCGGTATTAGTAACTTCTAGATCCTTTTCTAGTGTTTTTGCTATGTAAAAAAGCAATAAGGACTATCCGGAAGACTTTCCTCCTATAATTACATTTAGATTCGGGTTGAGCTTGATACTTTCGTTTGGGAATAGAGAACTTTTAGTCGAACTGAATTTCACCTCGTCTATGATCAAATCTTTGTCTTTATTATCGGGTATCTCCACTTGAATTTGGACTCTTTGTTCCGGCTCGAAAATTATCTGCTGCAACCCGTCCCAAGAAGGTACTGCCTTGATCCAAGTAAAATTCTCTCCAACTTTGCTCAGTGTGTGCGCATCAGAAGCATGAACAACTACTTTTGGTTTCAGGCCAAGGGCTTCCCTACCGGGAGTCTTATTCAGAAAAAAATTTCGATCATCAATTTTTCCAAAAATGAAATCGCTTGACTTATCCAGTTTTTTCGCCAACTGAGTGTTTCGCGGCTTATTATCTGGGTAAAAACCTCCATACCCTCTGTTAACTCCAACGATCAAGAAATCGTCATTTCTGTCGAAATCGATGTTCAATTCAGCAACCAATTCATCAAAAGAAACAGTAATTGTGTCTGCTCCGAACTTCTTTATATTTTCAAGAGTACAGTAATAAGGTATGTCTTCAGAGAGGTTATTCAGCTTTACCCTCTGAAGACATCCATAAACTCGTTCTAAAGCTAAATCAGGGTTGAATAGGACATGTATATTGATAAACTCATTGTCCTTGTTCTTGTCATTCGTTCTAAACTCAAAATTTGGAATAACCAAGGCTCTGCCTGCCAATGCATCTCTTAGTTCAACAATTTCTTGTTCATCCACAACAAAGTAATTTGTCAGGCCCACCACGGAAATATTTTCTTCCACGATTTTTTCTGCAAGTTCTTTAGACGTACAGTTGTAATGGTTGTTAAGATGGCTAAATGGGCTATGAACATGCATATCCCACTTTGACCAAACTGATCCTCTCGAAAAAGTTCCAGACATATAATCTTTCCAAATTTGGTTGAAATAGTAAAAGAACCATTTTAGCCGAAAATTTGAAAGAGTATAAATACGGTATCAAAAAGTAAGTGAAAAGACCTATATCGCTATACGGTAAAACACGTATTCTATATTCAGTTTCTCTTTTGTATCTTAGTACTTCCTAAAAACAATAGATCATGCCGTATTACAATCCACTTTATTTCAAGATAAACCCGCTATGCGTTGTCGAGAGGAAACGACCGACACTACGTGATCTATTGCGTAGAGGAGCGCTAAGGCGGGCTCTTTTAATTCCTAAAATCAATAGATTATGGTTTCAAAGACCGAAGCAAAAGAGTTGGCTCCTTTGGCCGACTACGTGAACGAAATGTATGGCGGTAATCTCCTATCGCTTACCAAATGGCTCGATCGAGCCGTTTACTTGTTCCACTTTATTCCTGAAGAAGAGAATTTCTCTTCAAAAGACAAGCACAACGTTGTAGGTGCTATCATGGCTCTGAAAGAGCGACTGCTTGAAGTGTATTGCAAGCAACGAGGTATCCACTTTACGCGGATGGATTAAAAAAGAAAGCCCGGCCAAATCGGTCGGGCTTTCACTATTTTATGTTTCGTATCTACGCTTGTTTTGGCTCAAATCGAACACTGAGAGTCAGTCTAACATCTGGACATAACCTGCTTGGTACGCCTGCGCGATGATAAACACCTCCTCCAAATACTATTACACGTCCTGGTTTAACCCCAATAGCAACTTTGGGTTCCATATCCTCTGAATAGAATACCGTTTCACCATTCCATTCATTCTTCCAACTTTCATTGGCATAGTATAGAACGGAAATGTTTTCAAAGTTTTCTGAATCGTAGTGGGCAAACGTTTGATCACCGTATGTTATGGCATTACAAAACGCAGAGTAACAGTTAAGTGGAGTCTCAGAGAATTGAGAGGCGGCTAACAGAGCGACCTGATAAAGTTCATGTTGAACGAAATCAGAAACGTCAAAATCAGCCATCCATTCGCGATACTTTTTTGTATCAAACCTTGAAGAGTGTAAAAATGTGTAATCTGATAGGCAGAAAAGGTCATTGTAGTGAACAATTTTCTTTCGGTCTACAAGATCATCGAAAACCAAGATTCTATGGTCTTCAATAAATTCCTCTCTTGATGGTTTGAGTTTGGTCGCTACGTCCAACATTATCTATCCTTGGTTTTGCTTCCCTTTTTGCTCATTACTGCAACCGATCCAATCTCTGCCAACTTGTTTTCCACACTTGACAGACGTTGCTTTCTGGTATCGAATACAGCGGGTTCCGCGTCATCCTGAAATTCTTCAACATCAATCAGAATGTGTTTCTCTTGATTAGTTTGAATTTCTACTTTGTCATATTGAGATGCGATCTCACCCATCTCGATATAGTGAAACGGTATCGGTTCAAGGTTGCCTTCGGATCCTCCGTTTATATCAAGTTTGAGAGTGAGAGTGCTCTCTTTTGCCTTATGCTTTGTGTCTTTGGTCAGTGTAAAGGTTGTTCCCTTGCTTCCAAGGATTGAACCATGTACACTAAGATTGGAGTTTGATCTAAGCGATCCCACTGAAATACTGTTCATAGTAATGCATTTTAAGTTAATAATCACAGACTTAAAATTATTGTTAGAACTGATAAAGCAAAAGAGTGAATTCACGTATTTTTCATAATACAGGTAAACGCCTATATAATTCACGTATAACTACTTGCTTATATTTAAAAGACAGAATATTTTTTCTCTTCCCCTATTGGTCGCGCGCCCTTGCGCTCCCTTGAACAAAAAAGAAAAGCGACATTACGCTGCGCTGAGTAAATGGGCTTTCTCCCCCACTCCCTTCGGTCGGAAGGAAACGCCCATTTAACCAAAGCAAAGTAACATAACGCTTTAAACATTATAAGTATAAAGTGGTTTTATTGAATCCAGGCCCACATTTCACTTTTATCCGTTCACAACCTACAATGTAAACTTGAATAACGACACCAAATTTCACCGAACAAAGATGCTCCCAGACAATTGCTACTCATGGCCCAACCTTTGGCTGAGCTCCACGAACTGTTTTGGAAAGTTTGGGTGTCGATCGCTTCGTATGTCGGTCAACCGATGCACGAGTTTGTCAGTGGTCACTTCCCCGTTGCGTTTCGAATTCATCAGCTTCCGGTTGGCACAACTGCTTCCTTGGTGCTTTGCTACAACCGATCTTATTCATCAACCCTTTCAGGCTTTTTCCCTAATGCTCTATTTTGGCGTATTTCGGCCCATGGCTCAGGTTGCTCGAAAATACGCGCTAATAGGTGGCTTCGTTTTTCGGATAAGTGGTTGAGTTTTGACTGGGAACGGAAATGCTTGTCGAAGTGTTTTGAGTGATGTGACTTTATGGCGTTTTAAGGGCGATTTATAACGGATGGGTTTGAATCGTTACTGGGCGGGTTTGGGGATTGGGTTGAAAAGACTATTTGTCCGACAGGCATCGTAAGAACAGCGCCATTAGCTGTTTAATAATTAATCAACCCTATAAGGTTTGTGTATCATGGATCGCTCCTATCGGTAGTTGGATTCGGGATCGATTCCTTTCACCTTTAAATTATTATGTTAAATAACAGCCAGCAATGAGTTGACTTTCGATGGCTCTTCGTATATGTTAAATTGAAATCTTGAAGGTATTCTTTCATATCCTGCTTCACTACTAGGCATCCTCCAAGGATGAGAAACACAACTGAGGAATTGATCATTCAATTCTTGAAATTGTGTTAAAAGAACCAAATGAGTTGACAAAGCCTCAACTCGAAGATTTTAAAAAACAATTGGAAATATTGGTAAAAAAGCAGGCGCGCAAAATTCTCCGCAAACAAAAACGGTTTGATACCCGAATCGAACGAGAATTCCTGGA
>CALCCE010000068.1 GCA_937899835.1 uncultured Flavobacteriales bacterium
GAAGTGTACGACCTAACCGGGCGGCAGGTCCGTTCGTGGATTTCAGGAGCGCCTTGGGAAGGCTTTTCATTAGCTGGACTTCGTGCCGGAGTATATCTGGTGCGTGTTCCTTCAGAAAATTATTCAGCCAAGCTACTGAAAGACGCCCTTTAGCTCATATAGCGGTGAGGCCCCATGGCTGGGCTCGTGTGCAACAGGGCGCTGTTCTGGTAGTCGTAAAGTCGCTTTCCTGCATCACCCTATACTTCTCTCCTCTACGCTATGAACAAAGCTTTCGCCACGGGGTTGCTACAAGTAACCGAGGAAACGTACCATGCATCAGAAATACCATCGGCTGAGTTGTAGGAAAGCGGTTGCGCTCAAAAGACGCTGTCTCAGCGTATGGATGGTTGGGCTGTTGGTATGCTTTGCGTGGCTCCACCACCTCCGGGCACAAGCTCCCATTGAACCCCTTATGGACGGTTTTGCCAACCAGGACGAAATCTGGGATTTTGCCTACGACACTAACAACGACTTGTTGTTCATCAGTGGGGCCTTTCAGTTTTCGGCCAATGGGGTAGACCTTCGGGGCCTGGCCTACTATGACGGTGTGGCCTTGCAGGCCGTTCCCGGACTGATCGATTCTTGCCAAGGACCTTGCGAGACGGTAGTTGGCCTGCATTGGTTCCAAGACACCCTATGGATTTCCAGGGCTTACGATGATGGTACTTATGGCATTACCCGACTTTCGGGTACGCCGGGCAATTGGTCGGTTCTGCACGATTCCAATGTAACCAATGCCCGCATCGAAGACTTTACCACCTACCGGGGCGAAATTTATGCCTTGGGGGCTTTCACGCAATTTTTGGGCCTCAACACCGAAAAAATAGCCCGCAAAACCGCCAGCGGTTGGGTAGCACTACCTTCTATTGGTTTGAGCAGTATACCTGGTGCTCACTTTCACTGTGGACACGAATTCAACGATGAGCTCTACATTGGTGGTGATTTTAGCGCAGGCAACTACCAGTCCATCGCCAAATGGAACGGTACCGCATTTAGTCCTATAGGAAATGGCCTGACCGGCAGCGTTTCCTGGGTAAACGACTTTGCTACCTACAAGGGTCAACTCTATGTCGGTGGTGGATTTTACGATTCGGATGGCAATCCAGGGAACAATGTAGTCGTGCTCCAAAACGGAGTGATGCAGCCTTTGGGCTTGGGCCTCACCTACCTGCAAAATGCGCACGGTTTTTCAGAAGTTTCCGGAATGGAAGTCCTCAACAACCGGTTGTACGTTTCCGGAGCCTTTCATTTTGCCAACCGATTGCCCGCCAGTCGCATCGCATATTATGACGGCGTGCGTTGGTGTGCTCCCTCTAACGATACCCTTGCCCGTCCACTGGGAGACATGGCGGTTTATCAGGGAGACATCATCGTGGACACCCAAGGATGGTACTACCGCAACACCGATACCCTCAAAGGCATCGCTAAATTAGACCTGACACCTCCGGCTGCTTGTGGTACCATGGTTTCAGTTAGTGAGTTGGGATCAACTCACGGTATCCGGCTCTTTCCCCAGCCGGCCCAAGACCAATTTTTCTTAGAAGATTTAGCAAAAGGGAGTTTGGTGCAGGTCTACGACCTAACCGGTCGGCAAGTGCGCAGCTGGATTGCTGAAGATGCTGCGCAAGGTTTTTCTTTGCAAGGACTCCAAACGGGGGTATATCTCATACGTGTACCTTCGGTCAACTACTCCTCCAAGTTGGTAAAAAAAAGTTGGTAAGCTTTTTCTGCTAACGCCAGCGATCATAAGCATTGGTGTTGCCCATCTCCTTTCAATTCCTTGTTGCCCTTAACCACCGTTTGGAACGTTGCACGACGGCCACCGTGTGCAACACTTCTTTTTGAGGCTTTGCAAACGTTTGCCCCTTCACTCTTTTGGGCAACGTTGCATGACGTTTCTACCGTGCAACGCTTCGGCAGTCCATCCAAACTTGTTGCACCGCTCCGTCTTTTACGCGCGTTGCACCTTCCCAGGGACGTGCAACACTATCGTTTACAACGACAGCAGGGGATAAAACCAAAGGAAACTACCCCAGTGGGATAAGGTAGTAAAGGCGCAACAAAAAAGAGTTGGAATCAATCGTTGTAGCCGGGAATCGTGGCTTCAAACTCCCGGTTGTTGATGGTGATCATCAACCGACTATCGCAAGCACCGGAGCCAAAGTCCAGGTCGCGGGTTTGCAGGTTGGAAGGCTTCAAGCGTACGCCACCGTCAATCATCCAGGAACAACTCAGTGCCACCCGCAAGGGATCGGTAACATTGGCCGTATAGGTATTGCCACGGGAATTGACCCCGCTGCCAACGCCGGAGGAGATTCTGAAAATATCGTCTTCCGGGTCGAGGGTCGCCGTACCATCTTCCCTTTCAAGGGTATAGCTTCCGTCATAGGTTACCGTAAACTCCAGGACAGAAGGCGTCCAAAAAACACTGCCATCGGTCACCGAAACGGTATAGTTGCCGTTGCCAAGTCCCGTCATAACCATCGTACCATCCAGCTTGTAGAGGTCTACCCAGTAATTGTCGAAAGTAAACGTAATGATGGCATTCGGGTTGGTGTACTTGCTGGTGAACCGGGCACGAATCTCCCCTTTTCGGTAGCGACCGTCCAAACAGGCAGGGCCATATCCGGTACCGTAGTTCAACACCAAGGTAGTAGGAAACTGGTTGAGTCCAGTGGTGGTGTAAAAAGTATCCAGGCAATTGGTATCGATCAGTTGCACGATGCCTGTATCGTTCAATACACTATCGTAGAGCGCCACCCGATGCACTTGCTTGAAAGCATCGTTGAGGAGATTCTGCATGGTAGCGAAGTCGCGGGAAGACTCAGTTTCATCGTCCAGGTCGCGCTCAGAGTCGCGGCAAGCCCCAAAGCCTATTACGATCAAACCTATCAAAAGGCTAATCGAAAAATAATGGCAGGCTTTTCTCATACAATAGTTGGGGTAAGGATCACGGGTAAAGATAAGGATACTTCCCTATTATTCAAGTGAGCCCCTTTTTTCGTAAACCGCAATTTCAAAAGGATGGTCGTGTTTCTCGTCTTGCGGGTGGGCTTCGCGTTGTACTTCACGCCACTGCGTCCAGTCTACAGCAGGAAAATAGGCATCTCCCTCCGGGCTGGCCAACACGTGCGTATAATAGAGCTTATCCCACAAGTTTTGCGAAAGCGAATAGATTTGGCCGCCCCCAATTATGAAAGCTTCTGTCTCCTCTTTTTCCCGCGCCATTTCCAGGGCGGCATCAAGTGAATTCACCACAAAACCACCTTCGGCCTGATAACCTGGTTGGCGGGTAATCACAATGTTGGTGCGGTTGGGCAGTGCTTTGGGCATGGCTTCCCAGCTTTTTCGCCCCATGATTACACAGTGGCCAGTCGTACACTGCCGAAACCAACGCATATCGGTTGGCAGGCGCCATATCAAATCGTTACCGGCTCCAATCACCCGGTTTTGGGCAACAGCCGCAATGGAAGAAATCAACATCTTAAACGGAAACTTCTGCTTTAATATGAGGATGAGGATCGTAATTGAGCAATTCAAAATCCTCGTATCGGAAGCCGAAAATATCTTTCACCTCCGGATTAATTTTCATTACCGGCAAGGGCCTCGGCGAACGCGAGAGTTGCAATCGGGCCTGATCCAAGTGATTGAGGTAAAGGTGGGCATCTCCAAACGTGTGGATGAACTCACCGGGCTTCAGGTCGCATACCTGCGCCAACATGAGGGTCAACAGCGCATAACTCGCGATGTTGAACGGCACACCTAAAAAAGTATCGGCACTGCGCTGGTAGAGTTGACAACTCAGTTTGCCATCGGCCACATAAAACTGAAACAAGCAATGACAGGGAGGCAACGCCATGTTCTCAATGTCCGACACATTCCAGGCACTCACAATGATCCGCCGGGAATCGGGTGAGTTTTTCAACTGCTCCACCACACGGCCGATTTGATCGATGTGTCCACCGTCAGGCGTGGGCCATGAGCGCCATTGGTGCCCATACACCGGACCCAGATTACCGTTTTCGTCCGCCCATTCGTCCCAAATGCGCACCTTGTTTTCTTTCAGGTAAGCAATGTTGGTATCGCCCTGCAAAAACCAAAGCAATTCGTGAATGATAGAACGCAGGTGCAGCTTTTTGGTGGTGAGCACCGGAAAGGTCTCCTCCAGATTAAACCGCATTTGATGCCCAAAGATGCTCAAGGTGCCCGTTCCCGTTCGATCTTCTTTGCGGGTTCCGGTGTTGAGGATACGTTCGAGCAGGTCGTGGTATTGTTGCATGGAATAAATCAGTAAAACATGCCGACAATCACGGCAGTGAACAAACAGGCCATGGTGCCTCCAATGAGGGCTTTGAGGCCAAGTTGAGAAAGTAATCCTTTTCGATGGGGAACCAGTGCTCCAATGCCACCGATCTGGATACCGATAGAAGCAAAATTAGCAAAACCACAAAGGATGTAAGTGGCCATCACCACCGATTTCTCTTCCGCGAAAGCGCCCCTGGCTTTCATGTCGCCCAAAGAGATGTAACCGATGAATTCGTTGAGAATCGTCTTTTCACCCAGCAGTTGCCCCACCAACACCATGTCGGCAGAATTCACGCCCAGCAACCACGCGATGGGCGCACAACCGTAGCCCACCAAAAACTGAAACGACAAAGCAGAGTATCGACCATCGGTAGTCGCTGCAATCCATTCGTTCAAGCCCGTCACTCCGCCAATTTGTCCCAGCAGGTAGTTGCCCAGAGCCATCAGTGCGGTAAACACCAAAAGCATGGCTCCTACGTTGATGGCCAATTTTAAACCGTCTGAAGTACCGTTAGCCAATGCTTCCAGCACATTGGTTCCAATTTTGTCTTTCGATACCTGCATCGAGCGGTCGAAAGTTTCGGTTTCGGGCACCAGAATTTTGGCCGCCACAATGGCCGCAGGAGCCGACATCACCGAAGCCGTAAGGAGGTGTTTGGTAAACAACAGTTTTTGCTCTGGATCGTCTCCTCCCAAAAAGCCTACGTAAGAAGCAAGCACGCCTCCTGCAATGGTGGCCATGCCACCCGTCATCAGGCTCATGATCTCCGAGCGGGTCATTCGATCCAAATAAGGCCGAATGAGCAACGGAGCTTCGGTTTGCCCTAAAAACATATTGCCGGCAGCCGCCAAACTCTCAGCTCCCGAGAGGCGCATGAGGTATTTCATCACTTTGGCAAAAGCGTAGACAATCCACTGCAACACGCCAAAGTAATAGAGCATGCTGGTGAGGGCCGAAAAGAAAACAATGGTAGGGAGGATTGTGAAGGCAAAGTTGGTCAATGCCTGATCCAGCGCGGGTTGCCCAAAAGGTGCAAACAAAAAGTCGGTACCCGCCGAGGTAAATTGAGTAATCCGCAAAAACGCTTTGCTCAACCACTCTACCCCGATCGTCACCCAAGAAACCTTGAGCACCAGAAAGGCCAATACCAGTTGAAGGCCCAAACCAGCCCCTACCAGTCGCCAATCAATTTTTTTACGATTGGAACTCAACAGCCATGCCAACCCAATGAGGGTGACCATGCCTATCAATCCCCGAAGGATAGAAAAAAAGGAAATGGAGAGGAGAAAGCTCATGTGATCGGAACGCTCAGGCCAAACCGGTTATTTACGGCGGTTGATTTCGTCCCGAATTTTTGACGCTTTCTCGTAATCTTCTTCTTCGATAGCCTCCTCCAACAAAGTGTTCAACTCCTCTAACGTGAGGTCGCCAAAGCGGCTGCCCTCTTTTTCGGAACTAACGCTCACCTTCACTCCTTCAGGATTCTCGTCCTGCTCTTCGTCGGAAAACGTATCGTCTTCCAACACAATACCTGCGGTAGACAAAACAAACTCGTAGGTATAGATCGGACAATTGAAACGCACTGCCAAGGCAATAGCGTCTGAAGTACGTGCATCAATCTCTACTTCCTGGTTGCCCCGGTGGCAAATGAGTTTGGCAAAGAAAATGCCCTCTACCAGGTTGTAGATGATCACCTGTACAATGCGGATGTCAAAAGTTTCCGCAAAGGTTTTGAATACATCGTGGGTGAGTGGTCGGCTTGGCTTCATCTTCTCCAACTCAATGGCAATAGCCTGAGCCTCGAAGTTTCCGATGATGATCGGTAGCCTGCGCTTGCCCTTTTCCTCCCCCAAAACCAGAGCATACGCTCCGGTTTGGGTTTGGCTATAAGAAAGGCCGATTATTTCGAGCTTGATCTTTTCCATCAGGGCATCCCGATAAAATTAAAGGAATTTAAGCAGATATAAAACCGGCTTAATTCAATGCGGCTTTGTGGTTCCGTACTGCGCTCAGCAATTTGGGTACTACTTCAAAAGCATCCCCAACAATTCCGTAATCGGCAGCTTTAAAGAAAGGTGCTTCCGGATCGGTGTTGATCACCACAATGGTTTTCGAACCGTTTACCCCGGCCAGGTGCTGAATAGCACCCGAAATTCCTACGGCAATGTAGAGGTTAGGGCGAATCGCAATCCCGGTTTGTCCAACGTGCTCGTGGTGAGGACGCCAGCCAATATCCGATACCGGACGAGAGCATGCAGTGGCGGCACCCAATTCTTGAGCTAACTCTTCGATCATGCCCCAGTTTTCAGGACCTTTCAAACCGCGACCGGCAGAAACTACCAATTCGGCTTCGGTCAAGAGAATGCCATCACCACCTTTAGTACGCACCTCTTTCACCCGCAGGCGGCTATCGCCCAAGTCGGGAGAAATCTCAGCTACTTCAGCAGCACCATCGCCTTTTTCTACCGAAATAGAGTTGGGCAACAAAGAGATTACTTCAATACCCGTGGTGATGGAGAAACGCGCAAAGGCTTCTCCTGAGAAGACGGCTTTCTTCACCGTAAAACCACCATCGGTGTTCGGGTAGTCTATTGCTCCCGCTACCAATCCGGCTTTCAGGTGAGCAGCTGCCATAGGCGCTACTGACTTGCCGGTGTAGTCGTGCGAGAAAATAACAATAGTATCGCTGCCCAGTGCTTCGGCCTGGCTACCAACCAGACGCGCCAATCGGTTCGGATCGAAATCGGAAACCGAGCGGTCTACAGACACTTTGGTAGCGCCATAATTGCCCAGAGCAGTGAGTTGATCGTTGTCTACATTTCCGTAGGTTACCACCTCGCAGTGGCCACCCGTTGAAGAAGCCACTTTGCTTCCGTAAGTCACGGCTTCGAAAGCGGATTTAACCACTTTTCCGTCGTTTGAATCGGCAAATACAAGTACTGACATCTCTTAAATCATTTTGGCTTCGTTGTGTAACAAATCGATGAGTTCTTCCGGGTTGTCGGCGTCTACAATACGCACTTCGGCTTTGGCCGGAGGCAGTTCGTAGCTGCTCACCGAAGTGAGGCCGTCAACTGCTGCGGCAGGCACTACTTGAAGTGGCTTGCTACGGGCAGCCATGATGCCCCGCATGTTTGGAATCCGTTGCTCAGCCATTCCCTTAGCGGCACTCAGTACAAATGGAGTATCAACCTCCACCAGTTCTACACCGCCTTGGATATCGCGCTCCATAGTAGCAGTATTGCCACTCATATCGAGTTTACTGGCATTGGAAACGAAAGGAAGGTTGAGCAATGAAGCAACCATGCCCGGTACCTGACCCCCATTGTAATCAATGGTTTCTTTTCCGCCTAAAATGAGGTCGTAGTTCTGATCTTTAGCGTATTCTGCAATTTGATAAGCCACCTGATAAGCGTCATCAGGTTGTGCGTCTATACGCACAGCTCCATCGGCTCCAATGGCCAACGCTTTCCGGATTACCGGATCATTGGTGGCATCACCCACGGTGAGGATGGTTACCGAACCACCGTTGGCCTCTTTCAATTCCAAAGCACGAACCAAAGCATACCATTCGTCGTAAGGATTGACGACAAACTGCACTCCCTGGTCGTTAAACTTGGTGTCACCATCCGTAAACGAGATTTTCGTTGTAGTATCTGGTGCCTTGCTGATTAAAACAAGAATTTTCATATCGTTATATAGGTAGAAAAAGCTTTAAATTATAGGAGTGCAAATCTATGAAAAAGGCCGCAAATGGAAAATCCTTTAGGGTTTTAGGGAGCCTAAATTCCACGGGTTAAAACATGCTGCAATCCCCTGTTTCTACTTTGTGGTTTTTCCTATTTTTGCCCCTCACTCAACACGACGAAAATGAGAGAAATACAGTTCAGAGAAGCCCTTCGGGAAGCCATGAATGAAGAGATGCGCAGGGACGAAAGCGTATTCCTGATGGGCGAAGAAGTAGCTGAATACAATGGCGCCTACAAGGTGAGCCAGGGAATGTTGGATGAGTTTGGCGAAAAACGGGTAATCGATACTCCGATCGCCGAGTTGGGCTTTGCCGGAATTGGTGTAGGAGCCGCCATGAACGGTTTGCGTCCCATCGTAGAATTCATGACCTGGAACTTTGCCATTCTGGCCGCCGATCAGATCATCAACAGTGCAGCCAAAATGTTGCAAATGTCCGGCGGCCAATACAATGTGCCCATCGTTTTCCGCGGTGGCAACGGGCAGGCTGGTCAATTGGCCGCTACCCACTCCCAAAGTTTTGAAAGTTTTTATGCCCACGTTCCAGGCCTTAAAGTCATCACTCCCTCCAACCCTTACGATGCAAAAGGTTTGCTGAAAGCAGCCATTCGCGACAACGATCCGGTGGTTTTCCTCGAATCAGAAAAGATGTATGGAGACAAGGGTGAAGTACCCGAAGGAGAATACCTCCTCCCCATTGGCAAAGCCGATGTGAAGCGGGAAGGAACTGACGTCACCATTGTTTCTTTTGGCAAGATCATCAAAGAAGCCTACAAAGCGGCCGATGAATTGCAAAAAGAAGGGATTTCTGCCGAGATCATCGATTTGCGCACCATTCGCCCCATCGATTACGATACCCTCATCGAGTCGGTGAAGAAAACCAACCGCATGGTGATTTTGGAAGAGTCGTGGCCATTGAGTTCCATCTCTACCGAATTGACCTACATGGTGCAAAAACGGGCCTTCGATCACCTCGATGCCCCGATCATTCGACTCACGCAGTCGGACACACCTTTCCCATTCGCTACTTCACTCATTGAGGCGGCCCTGCCGCACGCTGCCGATGTGATTCGCGCAGTGAAAGAAGTGATGTATGTAACCAAGTAAACCAGGCAAGTACCACATACTTTCCAGGCCTCGGAGCTTTTGCTTCGGGGCTTTTTTTGTGGCATTTGCTAATACCGGGCTTCTCG
>CALCCE010000069.1 GCA_937899835.1 uncultured Flavobacteriales bacterium
ATTATTTTTCTGAGCTGTTGTCTTGGTTTTTCTTTGGTGTTTGTTGCGTGGTTAATTTTCACGCAACACTTTTCTGAATGCTGGTGGGGTGGTGCGCAGTTGTCCAGCGCTCAGCTACCGGTTTTAATTGATTCAATGCGCCTTTTGCAGGATTTGTCGGCTTCTTTTGACGAGCAAACCAACAGGACTCCAAGTCCAATCGAATTCGATAAAGTGCCATTGGGGAGCACTTATGCCTTTATTTGGTATCTTCGAATAGACTATAACCCCAGCCCATGTTGCAAAAAATCATTGCTTTACTCCTCCTTGCCGGAGCTTTCACCAGTCCTGCGCACTCAGCGGAAGTATTCAAATGGAACGGGACCCACAACGGGTCTACTTACAAAATTCCCAACCCCAAAGTGGGCATCGGCAATAAGCGGTGCATCTCCAAAATTTGGTTGAACAACCGGTACGTTTATTACGATGCGAAAGCAGATACCATTTTGTTGGACCTTCCTGACCGTATAGGCATGGGAGAAGCCCTTTCGGTAGACATTGAGCACGAATCCTGGTGCACCCCCCTGGTGAAGGTAGAAACCCCCAAGTTTAGCCAGGCCCACATCGATTCGATGTACGTTCGAGACGATGGTCTGCTGGTATGGACCGCTACTTATGGTGTGGGCACCAACCGATTGCCTTTTGTAGCTCAACAGTGGAATGCCGGCACGTGGCGCACCATTGCGGTACCCAAAGTAGGAGAGGCAGCACAAGAGGTGCGGCATGAAGTAAAAGTGAATTTAGCTCCGGGAACCAACTACTTCCGTATCGGTGAAATGCGTCCCAACCAGGCCAGCGAATTCCAAGAAGTGATGTACGATATCATGGAACTGGCGCCAACCGCAAAGCTGGAGGATGGTATGCTCCGTTTCAGTCAACCCCTGGATTGCCAGGTGTATTGGGTGAACTCCTCCGTGCCTAAAAAAGATACAGTGGGAAGTGCGGTTGATATTAGTGACCTGAAACGCGGCACCTACACGGTTTACTACGGCAACCGGAAAGCGGATATGGTTTGGAAACGAGGCGGCTTTGTGCTGATCAATCCGCAGGAAGATAGTCCTTCAAATGTGCCCGTTGCCCCACGGTTTGGGCAAACCGTTACCGGACAAGTACTCGGATCGGTTTTAGAGGTAGCTTTGTGGGTCGGATTTTTTGTGGTGTTGCCTGCTTCGGTTGGAGGCGATGTGTATTGTCCCGATATTCCGACAAGGCATGAACCAGCTCCACCACCTACACAAACGCCAACACATCGGTATTAAATGCGCATTGTTCTTTCTTGCTTGATGATGACCCTGGTGCTTCTTGGCAGTTCTTGCCGGGAAGACGACGATCAAAATGAACCCCTCGATCCCATCTACCGTGGCACCTGGCGCAGTGAAATGGACGACTTGGGCAACTATACGGTGATCGCGATTGACAATGTGGACCGCGGCACCTTGGAAGAATTCGGTCCGGATGCCAACGAAAATTTTGCCGCCAAGGTGGTAATTGCAGGTTCGGCGTTTACAGTAGGCATCAAGATTTTTACCTTAACCGAAGCGGCCACCTTGGAGAGCAGTACTTTCTGCCAGCCTCAAGGACAAAATAATGACCTTTGCCTGATTTATTCGGCTAAAATGGTACTCAGCGATCGGTCCTATTATAGAGTGGATCGGGTAGAGTTGCGTTGATTGGCGCACCGGATAACTCCTTGCTTCCATGGATTTTTCAAGTTGTGGGGCGTTGGCGCGTTTTGTCGCTTGAAGAATTTACCTTTAGGGCCAATTCCTAATCCTTATGATTTTTCATTTTGTTGACATCAACCCCGCGTTGACAGACGCGTGGAAGCGTGTATTTGCCGATGTGGAGCAGGTGGTTGCAACCCACCAATCGATTTTTGATTTGTCTTGTGATGCTTTGGTGAGTCCGGCCAACAGTTTTGGCTACATGAATGGCGGTATTGATTTCGCCATTTCCAAGCACCTGGGCTGGCACATCGAAAAACGATTGCAGCAACGCTTGCGGGAGCAATTTTTTGGCGAGTTGTTGGTAGGGCAGGCCACCGTTGTAGAAACCGATCATCAGCAATTCCCTTACCTGATTGCAGCTCCTACCATGCGCACCCCAATGACCATTTTGCGCACGCCCAACATTTACCTGGCCACCAAAGCCATTTTCACTTTGTGGAAGTACGGCACTTTCGATGATGGTTCGCCCATTCGCGAAAAAATTCAATCCATCGCCATCCCGGGTTTGGGTACCGGAGTAGGGCAGGTGCCACCTTTGTTGTGCGCCCGTCAGATGCGCATCGCCTGGGAAGACGTGATGCATGAAAAATTCAAAACCGAAGCCGGCTGGCAAGACCTACAAAAGAACTACGCCTATTTCTTCACGCAAGAGGAGCAGGATTTGCACTATGACATTCCGTGAGGGTGGGGGAAAGGGTGTTTTTTTGATGCCCTACTTCGTAATTTCATACTGGAAGGTCGTTTGGCTGATTTGGATTCCAGTGATTTGTTGATTGCGCAGCCCTTCTGCAAGCTGGGTGCTTATCAGGGTGGTGGAGCCAGACAGGTCAAAATTTAGTATGTCGTAAGTGATCTCTTGCTTCAAATTGATTTCTTTTACCTTTAAATAGCTCATGAATCCATATTTCTGCATGAGGTTTAACCTGTCGGGTGTTGCATTGTAAATCGTATCAAACGTATTGCTTTCAATCACTCTCGCTTAATCCTATTGGGGTAAAAAATATGTGTTGCATTCTTTTCCATGCCACTCTTTCAGGACGAAACAAAGCAGTTTAAAATTTTCTTTTGAAGGCGTGTTTCCCGGACCAAAAAGCCCAGGATGATCCATGATGAACTGCAAAACCAACTCTGTAGACTCTTCACCGTAACTCCCGTCTATTTCCGAAAAAAGGAAACTTAACAAGCTATCCAATTCGATTTGTTCTACTCGCTGATTGAGAAGAAATCCGCTTAGTGTTTTTTCAATTGCTTTAAGACAGTGTTCAGGGTCTTGATAGGGTGGAGGTTTGTCATTGTTGGTTGCGTAAATAATAAGATTACTATCGATGTCACTGCTATCATCGTTGTCGGAATTGGTTCTTTCAATCCCCAAGTTTGAATTTGAGTGTTGTTCGTGTGGTATTTCTCCATCTATATTGTTAATCCTGTGGTCTGAGTTTTGGTTGGCGCATCCAACTTGGCAGGCAATTGCAATTGATAGGCTTAGGGCGGCTTTTTTCAAGGCTGTTGTTTAACTATGAATCCGACTTCTTTGTATAGGATTGCCTCAGATAGTCTTTTTCAAGAAACCTCCGTTGTAGTGCTTGGGGCCTCGCTGCTATTCTTAAATCCAAACGGATCACATTGGAGAAAGAAATCTGATAAAATTTGGAGGAGGAGATGAATTTTTTCCTGATCGTTCATTTCCTTGCATTGCAATCGAAATTGGCCAAACCAGTACATGTTGGGCGCGCTGAATTGGGCATACGCCTGCCCTTGATACCATCGGGAGAGTTCTCGCTCCAATACAATTCCCTTGGTTAGTTTCACCGCCATGAAAAAACCTTCCCAAAAGGCCTCGTAAGAATGATAGTCGTTGGTGTTGCTAGAAATGGCTTGGGTGATATCGTGATTTAAATTATAAAAGACTCTATCTAAAAATTCCTGGTCTTTCATGCTATTCGATTGTGGTGCTGGTTCCTTGTTTTGTTCCATTCACTGAGCCTATGGGCTGGGGGCGCTTCCGTAAAAAGCAATATTCATTTACTTCCGCTTCCCGATTTTAACCGACGAATAGTTTCTTAAAAGATCTTGTATTCGGAAAGTGAACTTTCCATCTCCATGGTGTCTACTCCCAAAAGTTTGCTGAAGGGACAGAAAGAACGATCTACGGGTGTACAACTGCTCCATATAATGGGTCTCGGGATAGAGGATGTATGAAGTATCATAGATGCCAGAAAATCGTTCCGAATCAAACTTTATATGCAGTTCGTGCTCGAAAAAGTGTAGTAATTGCGCTAAGCCATCAACGTCCTGATAGCTTGAAATGTATTTTTTCTCAGCAGTGTGCAAAACGAAAACAAGTATGTCTATGTCGTCGTCAAAAACCATTTCATTGACGATTGCAATGACTTTGATTTCTGAACTATGAATCTTCCAAGAACGATCACCAAGAGGCTTTTTTTCATCTCCTTCGTAGATCAGGCTGTTGCCCTCTATGCTAATTTTAGAGTACATGGTAGGGGGATTCCAATAAGAAGAAAGCCAGGTGATTTACTTGCACAACGGGAGTTAAAGCATGCTGTCTTGAAATGATGAAGGACTATTGAGGAAAAGGTGTTCCCCATCATATAACAATGTGGGCTCGCCAAGGGCTTCGATCCCGTCTTGGCTTAATCCTCCGCAGTTTGCTTGTTGAAGGCAGTCAACGTTTCCACTTGATCGCCCCCACTCAAAGGTTTTCGAATGGTAGACATTGAAGCCCAGATACGCATCAGCGATGAGGATGCTGTCACCAAAAAGGTAGAAATAGATATCGGGTTCAATACTCTCTATGGATATTGAGAGGCTCGTCCCGCTCGCTTGATTGTGGATTTCAATATGTTTAGCAATGGGCTGGTCTATGTAGGCAATTCCTGAGGCGTAGGACGAAACGCTAAATTTCAAGTTACCGAGGGTTGCCTCTTCCTTTTGAAACCTTTTACAAGAAGTTGCGGAGAGCAGTAGGATTAAAGACAGCACGAAGTAGGGGAGGACTTTCATGGGTGTTTGATTGAATCTATAGATGCATAGATCAAAATATTGAGAGCATATTCCAAGTCATTTCAGTTTTTATGAAGCAAATTCAGTTAAGAGCTGCAGGTCAGCTGTGGCCAAAACTTTCATCCCATATTGAAAATTCATTTTCTCTGCAAATGTAATGATAGTGGGGTATTGACTGATGAGATTTCAA
>CALCCE010000070.1 GCA_937899835.1 uncultured Flavobacteriales bacterium
ACTCCGCCGGTCGGCGGACACGTCCGCTCAGGGACCGGGGTTCTTTTGACGCGGTTCCCGCGATATCCGGTCTTTAACTATGCCCGGTCCTCCACTATGCCCGGTCCCCGAGCGGACGGTGTCGGCCCTTTGGCTGAGTCGCGGGGCCCGGGATGAACAATGAAAAAGAGCCCAGATTTTAGCATCCCCAATGCCCCAACGCACCACTACCCGATTTTCGGGTAGCCACTACCGGCGGTGGGCCGACCAAAACCACCCGATAGGACATAAAAAAAGCGGCTACCCGCTTTGGGTAGCCGCTTCGTTTGGCCCTGCGGTGCAGGGCCGGGGGGCGGTGTGCGCTTAGGCCGCTAACAAGGCGTCAATGGCCGCGATCTTATCGAGCTTGTCTTGCAAACCGAGTTGCAACTCATCGATTTCGGCTTGTTGTACCTGGAGTTTGATCTCGTCTACAACGGTCACACCCTTCAGCTCTTCGTCGTACTTCGCTTGTGCCTTGGCCAAAATCGCATCGGCATCGGCAATGGCATCGACAGCGCTGCCGGTAGCTTGGGCATTGTCGCGGTTTTGAATCGCTCGATCCAACTCGTCTTTGGCCTGATCGAGATAACCTGTATCTACATCTGCCCGATCGAGGGTGTTGTCCAAACGATCTTTTCGGCGTTCGATGTCGGCAATTTGGGCGCGAACAATGTATTGGTAAGTGAATTTCAATTCTCCTAATTGACCCGTAGTCAATTCATTCAATGATTTAATCATAATCAGTAGATTTTTATTTAAGGGTTCCCTTGTTCTTGTTTTACATCCTTGAAGGCAAGCCGGATGACACCGCTGTCTCCCCGTGTTGTTTCATAGGCGTATTGGTTTTAGTGGTTCAACAATGTGCAGTCGTCACTGCGGAAACTAATTGAGCGCTACTCGTACCAGTTCTTGAATGGAGTCGACCCCGGCAATCCGTTGCACCTTTTCCAACACCCGGCGGGAGGGCGCCTTGCTGCCGCTTTCGTAGCGGTGCAAGGTGGAAGAATGAATCCCCAGCCGGTAGGCAAACTGCCGAATGGTGGCGTGGTGGTGCAGGCGAATGTTCTTGATCACGTTGCCCATTTTTTTGTGTTTCATATCGATTCTTGTTTTGGAATTAGTAAAGCTGCCGGGGCAGGTAGCGAAATTTCATTCCGTGGGACTCGCTAATAAAAACTGCGCTTGTTGTGGGTTTGTTACATGCTTTCCCCAGCCTTCCGCCGGGATTCTTGGACGAGCGACCGGGCAAATTCGTCAGGATTGAAATCATTGCTTTCACCCCTAAAACACCCATATCAACGGGCATTCGAGATCCCCGAGCTACCGTTTAGCCTTCCAAGCCGACCGTTTACACATTCAGGAGCGACCGCCATTTATTCCAGGCAGTATTACCCTTGCGATCTTGAAAATTTTGACAGTATAACGGTACCCTTTTCAGCATTTTCTCTGAAACGTGTGATGCTAAGGCCCAAAAAGTGGGGGTAAAAAAGGGGAAATATTTTTCACTTCTCCCCTCCCGAGGGGAGGCCGTTGGCGGGTTTCCAAGCAAAAACGGAGACAGAAGCAGCCCATTATTTAGTACTACTTGCCAAGATTTTGGCGTGGGAAGCTGCGAATGGAGGCTTGTTGCCCACCGCTGTACGGTTGGTGGATGTACCTATTATATATAATAGGCTTGCAATGGACTTATTGCTTTGGAGGCAAATGGCGGTCTAAAAAGTCTTTTACCTCGGTAAGTTCGGGGTTGATTTCGAAGAGTTTGGTGAAGATGAGGAGGGCGCGTTGTTTTTCTTCTACGGTTTTCATAGCTGCTATATATTTATCTTCCTCCTCAAGTAGTAAGATCAATGCTTCTTTGCCAGTTTTGATTTCTTGAATACGGTCATTTAATCGATTTGCGGTTTTGATTACGTCCTTTGGATTTTGTTGTTCGCTTAGATTCCACAATCCAATCATAACCTCTATCTCAAACCTATATTGATTTTGATAACGACTACTCAATTTTTGCAATTGGGAAACGGTTTGCCTAATACCACTTGGATCTTGTTTGATGGTTTTGTTAACCATTGCTTTTGCTAAACGTAGATCAATTTTTGGGTAAGAGTCGTGGTGAGCACTCAATTTTTTCAATCGGGAAATGGTCTGCTCTATGGCTCCAATATCCTGTTCGATAGTCTTGTTGAACAAAGCTTCGGCTAACCTTAGATCGATTTCCGGGTCACAGTCGTGGCGATTACTCAATATTTGTAATTGGTAAATGGTCTGTTCTATACTGTCAAGGTCTTGTTTAACAGTCTTATTGACCAGAGCTTTGGCCAGTACCAGTTCAATTTTTTGATGAGAGCTGTGACGATCACTTAATTTTTGCAATTGAGAAATGGTCTGCTCTATGCCTTCAAGCTCTTGTTTGTTGGTCAAGTTGCATAGGGCTCTGGCAAATTCCAAATCAATTTCTAGACTATTGTCGTGGCCATCACTCAATTTCTGCAATTCGGAAATGGTCTGCTCTATACCGCCAAGATTTTGTTTGGAGGTCAGGAAAACCAAGACTTTGGCCAACTCCTGATCGATCCCCAGGTGATAGTTGTGGCGATCACTCAATTTTTGCATTTGGGAAATAGTCTGCTCTATACCTTCAAGATTTTGTTGGATGGCTAGATTCAACAAGGCTTGGGCTAAATTTTCATCTACCTCGATAGAGGGATTCTTGTGCCCAACTTTATCAGTGTATCCATACAAAACCTTCTTTGATTTAACCGGTTGGTTGTATGCTGAAAAATTAATGAGCAAGAAGGATTTTCTGCGGTCCAACTTTTCATTCCAATCACCATCCCATCCTACCAAGTCGTTTAATAAAAGATGCTCTGGATACCCTTGAATCATCCGAAAAAGGAAGCTGAAGTAGTTCTTTGTTTGTTGCTCCCAGGCCCAATCTCTTAATTGCTCAATCAGCGAGCTACCAGGATCACCAGCCCAAGCTTCAACCCGTTGAAGGGCAAAATACTCTCCTAATAAATCGGGAACCACGCTACTTATAATGGCTTCATAACCAGCATTTGTCCAGCCCAAGTCTAACAAGAGTTGTTTCAATGGACGGTGCTTGCCTTTGATGAAGGCATTGATTCGGTCCACTTTTGTCTTAAATCCAGCTGGCAGGTCTATACTTAAATCCAGGTCTCCCACCATTGTGGCCACCGCCAACAGGTCCATGTAGTCTTTGGTTATTGCGGGTTGTTCATTGAAATACTTTCCGATTTTTTTTACCTCTTGTTGGTTAATCCATTCGTGTAGCATGGTTTTATCCCAATTTTTGAGGTTTGCGGGGTCTGCCTTCCAGGCATCGGTCACAAACAAGATGAAAATGGGCCGCTGTTTCTCGCGGTCAACTTCTACCAACAACTTGTAAATGATGTCCCAAGCTTCATCGCTCAACGAGGTGCCGTATTGTTGTTGCAGGTAATTGCCCGCCACTCTCCGCGAACGTTTTTGAGGCATGGCCTCCAACTCCAATAAACCTTTGTGGTACTCTTTGTTGGCCACCTCCTGGCTCCTGTCGGAGCCCACCATCATTCGCTCATACCACTGTGGCGCTTCTATTCCACCGGTAGTGCTCTTTTTGTTGCCTTCCCGTTCCAGCAGCAGTACCCGAAACTTGTGTTCGCGTTGCCCTTCGGTCTCCACCAACTCACGGAGCCAAGCCCCTACTTCTTCGGCAATACTGTTGACATAATCGATCACCACCAATGTATTTTTGTCGTGTTGCCAGGGACCGAGCGTTTTTATTTCGAAGTGTTTCCAATCCAGGAAGCGGCAAGTCCAATCGCTTTTTTTGTCTTGTTGCTGAATGAACTCCCAAGCCAGGCGGCTTTTGCCACTGCCTCCCGGGCCAGTGATGCCCATCCACCGGGTGTTGCTTTCTTCTTCGCAAAAATCCCGAAGTCGGGCTTCTTCCTCTTCCCGGGGCACGTATTGTACCGTGCCGGCCTTGTACCAAAACCGCATGGCAGATTTGGTGGAGGTATTGGTGTCTGCCTTAGGTTTGGGCAGTTTCTCAAAGACTTGGCCAAACGCGTAGATTTTGGGGTCGGGTCGGTTGGCTAAAGGCAAGGCTTGAAGGAAGAGGGCAATGCTTTCGTAGCGGCCTTTGGGGAACCACAGGGTACTGATACCGTAATCATTTTCCAATTCTCGATCCCGATCAAGCCAAGCTTCCTTTTGCTCCTCGGTTTCCATTTCGGGCAAATGCAAGATGGCAAAATGCTCTGTGTATTTGTGTTTTAAAACAATCTCATGCAAGACTTCAAGGGTGCGATCTTTGTCAAGACTGGCCCCTATGAAAAACAAGGTCTTGGATTGCAGAGCTTGCCCCAACTGCTTGGGGAAGATTTTGTCCATGTCGGGTTGTCCAGCCGATCCGTATAAATCGGTATACTGTTCTTGGGTGAGCACCCATTGAGTAGACTCACTTACCGTCCCATGTAGCTTTACCAGCGTGTTTCCTTTTTTCGATAGGGCTTTTTGGTATTCATCGGCGTGGTTGGGTGTAATTCGCGGTAACTCTATATTGGCTTCTTTCCAGGTCTTTTCCAATACCTCATCCAGGTTGGTAGTGAGAATCAAATGGGCGAAGCGTTGCGGTAACAGCCGGTGTACTTCTTTCAGGTCGATTCCTTCCAACCTCTCCGGCCGAAAGGTGTTCTGCACTCCTTTTCTAAAAACAGTCTCGCCCAAAGTGCTGTGTGCAAAGCTGGCAGCCGCTTCGTATTGGTTAGCTGCCAACAACTTTTCCAATGCTTGTTTTTCCGCCCTTTTATAGCGGAAGCCTCTAAGAAAAGCCCCCCATCCCGGATAAACATACTTGCCTTGTGCATCCTCTTGAAACCTGGATAAACCGGCACCAATGAAAGGCACCAGGGCCTCTGCCTTCAATAACGACTCCCACCGTTCTCGATTTGCTTCAATGCTAAGCAGGTCTTCAAGGGTCAAAGGTGTTGTCTCTTGTGGTGTTCCGTCTTCCATGCTTCTCGTGCTTGAAAGCCTGAAAATACGGACCTGTGCAGCCAATCGCCATGACCGATATGACAGGAGGAAAGAACTTGCGTAGTTCTACGGTAGCGATTACGGGGTATTGGGGTGGGCACCTGTCTTCCTTCCGGTCCAAGGCCTGTATCCCCCCCAAGTCAAAATGTTACTGCGGAAATCAAGTTGTTTTCGAAAACGGTTT
>CALCCE010000071.1 GCA_937899835.1 uncultured Flavobacteriales bacterium
TGGTGCTCGGTGTGGGTTTGAAAATAGTCGTCGGCCATGGTGCAAATGGCGGCATAGGAAGTGTCTTGCGTTAGCATTTGGTAGCGCCACGCTTGTCCGTGGCACCAGGTGGTAGCCAACAACAAGCAGCTACCCGTCAAGAGCAATGCTCTCGACAGCAGAATGTGATTCATCCGTAAAAATGTTCTACCCGGGAACTTTTATTGGGGGGGGAGAAAGTTTCCGTGGTGGGTTAGTTAATTGTAGGGGGCTACAATTACCATTCGGTAAAGTCTATCGACAAATAGAATTCCCGATTGAAAAATCCAATGGAAAAATGGCGAATGGTGAAAGCTTTCTGTCCTGCTTATAAGGACAAAGTTGAACACCAAGAGCAGTATCTAAATAGATGATGCCACCCTACCAATGGTAAAACGAAAGGTGGGTTGGACTTCCATTTACCCCCCGCGTTTGATCCCTGAGAAAGCGTCATTTGGCCAGTAATCTCCGCCACCAATCGAAGGACCATTGCCTGCGCGCCCGGCATTTTTTATGTTTGAATAACCGGGTATCTGCTTATGATCAAATCTACCTTCGTTTCCCTCCTGCTTCAAACCGAATGGTTGGACCGCATTTTATCCAACAGCACCGTGACCACTGCGCTGATGGCCATTGCCGTCGTGTTGGGCCTGGTAGTGGTGCTCACCTTGGTAAGGCGCCTTTTTAAACGCATCAGAAAACAACTGCGCACTTGGGAAGGCACCCGCATCAAAGGCTTCTCGGTGAAGAAGTACGAAGTGATGTCGGCCAAACATGCGGTAGATGCCATCGATTGGGTGGTGAAGGTTATCCGAATTTTGATACAACTGGGAATTGTAGCGTTGTGGCTGCCGTTGCTCTTCAGCGTTTTCCCATGGAGCAGAGACATCACCCACACCCTTTTGGGGCTCATATTGAATCCCCTCAAGCAATTGGGGTTGTCGTTTTTGGCCTACCTGCCGAGTCTGTTTTTCATCATCGTTACTTTTTTTCTCACCTCTCGCCTGGTGCGGGTGTTGCGCTTCTTTTCCAAAGAAGTGGCCAACAACCGTTTACGGCTTTCGGGCTTTCACCGCGAGTGGGCCACCCCTACCTTCAACCTCCTGCGGGTGTTGATCTACCTATTTGCGTTGGTGATCGTTTTTCCCTACCTGCCAGGTTCCGACTCGCCCGCCTTTCAAGGCATTTCTATTTTTCTCGGCGTGCTCTTGTCGTTGGGCTCCACCTCGGTGGTGGGCAACGCAGTAGGCGGCTTCATGCTCATCTACATGCGGCCCTTCGTAGTGGGCGATGTGGTGCAAATTGCCGGTACTACCGGAAAAGTGGTGGAGAAGAACTTGTTGGTGACGCGCCTGAGTACGCCCAAGAATGTGGACATCACCATTCCGAACCTGGCGGTGAGTTCCAATCAAATTCTCAACTACAGCTCCAAAGAAGTGAGCAAGGGTATTTTTCTCACCACCACCATTACTCTGGGCTACGATGTGCCCTGGCGACAGGTGCACGAAGTACTGCTCGAATCGGCCAAGGGCATTGAAAGCATCAAAGAAAAACCCGCTCCCTTTGTGTTGCAAACGGCACTCAACGATTTTAATGTCGCCTATGAGCTCAACGTGTACACCAACCAGCCGGAGCGCATGGCCCGCATTCTTTCTGATCTGAATGCCAGTGTGCAAGACCATTGCAATGCTGCCGGTATTGAGATCTTATCGCCCCACTTTCATGCGGTGCGCGATGGCAATGAGAGCACCATTCCCGAGCCCGACCGGCCCACCAATGCCACACAGAATGGCTTTCGGATTTTTCCTTTCGGTGGTTGGGGAAAAGGCAACTCTTAATTCTAACACCTTATAGCGGACTGCGGGTTGCTTCGGAAGTGTTTGAGCCACAGAAGGCACGAAACCCAAAAGCCTGATCGTAGTTTGCAACTACGATCCGCTATCCATCGCAAGCAGTAAGCCA
>CALCCE010000072.1 GCA_937899835.1 uncultured Flavobacteriales bacterium
GGTTTTGGTAATGTACCGGGCCTCTTCCTTCCGTGTGTTTCGTAACCTCCGAAAAAAGATTTTGGCGTATTGGCGTTTTACAATTTCAATTCCAAGCCGCACATCGACCAAACCTTTGATAGGACGATCCATGTCACTGTTCTTACTTACCAAAGCCAATTGGGTGCGTGCATCTTCATCCACATGATCATACCGGGCGGTGATTACCGTATCCCCTTCAAGCAAGCCTCTAAGGCCCCACTTCAGGTTTTCCGGATCTAAAAACCACGCATATTTCATGGTGGTGTCAACGGCTGAGGCAGATGAGGCGGTCGGTATGGCCATCGCCGGCTGGTCGATTTGCTGGCCGGTCAGTACCAATACCTTCACTTGTTCGTATTGCTGTTGCTCAGAAAACTGGCCTTGTTCATCTATATCATAGATACGGATTCCTCCTTTGGATAAATAAGCTTTGGCACTGGTGGGTTGTAAACTCAGTGCAACGAATTCGATCGGTACAAGTACTTCCCCCGTT
The DNA here is from genome assembly GCA_937899835.1 of uncultured Flavobacteriales bacterium. Taxonomy (GTDB): domain Bacteria; phylum Bacteroidota; class Bacteroidia; order Flavobacteriales_G; family Salibacteraceae; genus CALCCE01. Next base: position 515 of record CALCCE010000072.1, read on the forward strand.
GGAGACAACAAGCCGGTTTTACCGTTTTGATAGGCTTGATAATAGTTGTTGTTGATGGCTTTCAGGTGATTCAGGAAAGGAGGGTAGAGAAGAACTCCATTCGTGCTGAGTAAGCCTACTTTCCCATTTTTCCAGGTAATGTAATTTCCACCAATTCCTCTAAGTATTTTATCATAATTCGTTGGCACCACCATCTTTCCATTTTGATCCATGATGCCATACTTGTCTTCCGATTGTACCAGGTAGCGGTTGTTGCCCATGGCACGCAGGTTGGTAGCCGATAAGCTCGAGCTATTATCGAGAATGATCTGGTTGGAAAAAGGCGAAAAGCCAATGCAGGAATCCTTTAGGCACAGGCGAACGATCAGGCTGCGGCCGATCTGAATGGAATCTGCTGGTTGCGGAAGCACTTTCGAGCCATCTCTTCGGGCAATGTTCCACCGGTTGTTGATGCGGTAGGCCACATTCAGGTTTGGCAAGCTTCTTACAGAATCAGCACTGGCAGGAAACAACACCTGACCTTCATTGGTAACGACCTGATATCCGGAGTCGCATTGCGCAAGCACCCGCTTGCCTGACATAGGGGATATTTTATCGAAACGAGGCGGGAGCACCACGCGGCCATCGTAGCTGATCAATCCATAAGATTGGCCCTGAATGCCCACAAAAAAGCGGTGTATCGGTTGAAGCATATCCCATTCAGCTCTACTCCGGTTTTGACTGGGCAAGTGAATGATACCTGCTTTTTGCTGCTCAAAGTAGAGTACCATGCTGTCTGAAATAAGTTCCAGGCGATCGTATTCAATGGGAAGGAGCAGTTCGCCCACAGGACCCATGATGCCTACAAAGCCGTTTTTCTGAACAAGGGAAAGGCCAAATTTTGCCTGAGAGGCGGTCTCAAACTGAGGAGAAACCACCCAATTGCCCAGTGTATCCACATAACCCCAACTGTTGTTGGACTTTACGGGAAGTAAGCTGGGAAAATCAGATTGTGCCCACAACAAGCAAGGGAGGAGGAAGGTGGCCCAAAGGCACCATGCTTTTTTCATCTTCCGCGCATTAAGGTCACTTATATCTGATCGAGAAATTGCTGCAGGTCATCTACCGATGAAATGGCACCATCGGCAAGATTCATTTTAAAGGTATAATCGGTATTGTCGTGTTGAGCCTTGTTGATGCTCAATGCCCGAAAATCACGGGCTGACAGGTAGGCAATTTTATCTCCCGGCAATACCGCCAGGATTTTGTGCTCCTCGTTGGGGTCAAAATTGAAAAGTGACCATTGTGAGGTTGGAAAATTGATGACAGCATTGGCCGATTCTACTACCAGAAACACATTGATTTTGCTGATGTCAGGGTCCACGTGTTTGCCAAAATCAAAGTTGGCGGCTAAATGCACCGTTGACTTTTGCTTGTAGATGCGATCATAATTGTAGAATCCGAAATTGCTGACCTGCATAGAGCGCATCAGATCAGCTTGATTTTCGAGCCGAGAGCGCTCCCCGCGGATGGCTTCTTTGTTGCTGCTGTAAGCGGTTTCCAGGGTTTCGAAACGGGTCAGTGCTTTTTCATAGTCGGCTTCACTGAATACGGGCTGAAGTACCATGGTCAAGGTGGTATCTTTTGATTTAAAAGTGGCTTTGTACGTGAAATCCTGGCCCTGGCGTTCTAAATCAACGTTGGCCCAGGGGAGTTCGTAAAACCATTCGGTTTCCAGGTAATTGGGACCTTCGCCCCCGTGTTGCCAAACAACCCCATGAAACGGTTTTAATTCGGGAAGCCGTTCGTAGTTAGGTTTCAAATCCAATACCGGGGTGCCTTTTGCAAAGGCAATCGGAGCTTTGGGAGCGACCAAGGTGTCGCGCTTTGCTAAGGTATCCAAGGCTACGATTTTGGCTTCATTTTTACTCGGAGCAGTGGTTTCAAGGTATTGCCATTCGCCCTTTTCTTCATTGAGGCAATAAGTATTGTATTGAGGTCCTTCTTGAAAAGAGGCCAGTTGAACATCTACCGGATGATCCGCATCGATGAAGACTTCCTGACCGCTGGCGGTGGTGGCTTGCAACTCAAACATGCCAGCAGTAACCATATGGCCTTCTGCTCCTGCGGAGTCGTACCGCATGGGGATGCCACTGGCCAAAACATCGGCCAGGGTGTGAAATTCGCGAAAGGCAATTGTAACGGGTGCTGTAATGGTATTGCCCTCGGCATCTACCAAACTGTTAGACCCGATCGTTATTCTTGACCCGGTTTCGAATTCAAGGGTGGCACCTACTTTGGGATCGACCTGGTGCTCTTGTACAGGTACCGAAAAAGAGGAAAAGGGAGGCCGAATGGTTTCGGTTTGCGAAACCGGATTGGAAGGAGAGCATTGGTATAGGCTTAGGGCCAAGGCCACTAAAATACCCATGAGAAATGTCCTGGTTGAAAACATAACTTTTTTGTTGAGGTTAGAAAAATGGAAGGTGCCCCTGAGGCGATGAATAGGGGGCTTGCGGTAAGAAGAAATAATAATACGCTTCATGGAACGAGGGAGCAGTTGTTTTATTGTGAATACCCAACGGAACAAAAGGTAACCCAATTGCGTAATGTTTTTGCTACTCATTTTCAGTTTAAGGTTATGCTTGTATCAGAAAATCACCGGCTCCGGCTGGTGTATGATGATTCTGTTCCAATCCTGATCGCCTCTTTCAATGGTTTTATCGACTTTGATGATTTTGCCAGAGACATGCAAAAGGTAGGTCAGGTTGTACTCAACAAAAATTGTCTCAACGTATTGTTCGACGTGAGCAAAATGGCAGATCGGGGACCACTCATTATGGATTGGATCGAATCACATTGTTTACCTCAAATCTGCTCCCCTCATTGCAACCGGTTGCTGTTTGTGTGGGACCCTTATCACATTCCACCACCGAGCAAGCGCATGGGAGACCATACTATCGAGGATAAACGTATTGGGGTGTATCATTTTTTAGAGGCTGGAGAGGCCCTTTCGTTGGCGCGAGAACCCTGCATGTAGTGGCCGATTGTTGAAAAAACAAGGCGTCCCCACAAGTTGATTGTGGAGGTTATAGAAACTATTCTCTCTCGTTGGTGGGCAACATGAAATCTGCTATTTTTGGACACTCCAAACACGAAATCAACGAATACATCAACATGAGCGTACTGGTCAACAAAGACTCCAAAATCATTGTCCAAGGATTCACCGGAGGTGAAGGAACTTTTCATGCCGGACAAATGATCGAATATGGCACCAATGTAGTAGGGGGAGTTACTCCTGGAAAAGGTGGTCAAACCCATTTGGACCGTCCGGTGTTCAACTCTGTATCTGAAGCAGTAGAAAAAACCGGTGCTGATGTTTCCCTCATTTTTGTTCCTCCAGCCTTTGCCGCTGATGCAGTTATGGAAGCCGCTGAAGCAGGAATTAAAGTCATCATCTGCATTACAGAAGGCATTCCTACCAAAGACATGATTCAGGTGAAAGCTTACCTAAGCGATCGCGATTGCCGCCTCATTGGACCAAACTGTCCTGGAATCATCACTCCCGGGGAAGCTAAAGTGGGCATCATGCCTGGATTTATACACAATCCCGGACGTATCGGAATTGTATCTCGCTCCGGTACCCTCACCTACGAAGCAGTAGATCAGGTGACCAAAGCGGGAATGGGGCAGAGCACTTGTATTGGTATTGGTGGTGATCCCATTATTGGAACCACTACCAAGGATGCCGTAGAACTTTTGATGAACGACCCTGATACCGATGGTATCATTATGATTGGTGAAATTGGTGGTAGCATGGAAGCGGAAGCTGCCCGCTACGTGCGCGATCATGGAACCAAACCTGTAGTGGGTTTTATTGCCGGACAAACCGCCCCTAAAGGTCGTAAGATGGGTCACGCTGGTGCTATTATCGGTGGAAAAGACGATACTGCCGAAGCTAAAATGCAGATCATGCGGGAGTGCGGTTTGCACGTGGTAGAATCACCTGCGCACATTGGCAAAACGATGGCTGAAGCGCTGCAAGGCGTTTCTGCTTAAGGCATCCAGAAACATACGTTTTTGAGAAGGCACCCAATCGGGTGTCTTTTTTATGCCCATAATTGGATCGTTGGTCGATTTATTTAGTTCATTCATGGGAAAGTTATATCTTGTTTCCTACTCTAAGATGCTACTCATCGCTAAGTAGTTCCCAACAAATTCCATCATTTTTCAACATTTTTTGCTTTCATCTTCAGTAATTGTCATTTTGTCGACAATTATTGATTATGTGTCGACTGTTTTATTACCTTTAGGTGATGAACGGTCGTCTGACTGTACTGGATAGACATCAAACTGGATTGCATTTTATTTCGAACCGTTTAAGGGTTTGGTTCATTTTTTCACCCGGATATTCTTCTATTGTTTAACCTAAATCTTCGTTTATGAATAGACTATTTACACTGCTTTTAGTGTGTTGTTGTAGCATGGCCACCTTTGCCCAGGTCACCATCTCAACATTCCCCTACACTGAAACTTTCGACTCGATTGCTTTTGACAATACCTCATTTGCTCCTGGAGCGGAACCGTTTCCAGTTGCTACAAACGGTTTGTTTGTTAACAACTGGCAAAACTCTCAAACTGATGTTGCAACTCAGGATTGGTATGGCCGCTCTTCTGCAACGGGTTCCTCTAATACAGGTCCTACCGCTGACCACACCGGTGGCGGCCGCTATATCTTTATAGAGGATGGCTTCAGTAATTCCACGGATATTACCTTGGAATCACCAAAATTCGCGCTTCAGGGCCTTACTGGAAACTGGCGGGTCAACTATTGGATTCATAGCCAGTCTTCAACAACAGGCCAAAACTATATGCTAGTAGAATTGTGGCGTTCTTCTACGCAAACCTGGACCCAGATCGACAGTTTTGGAGAGTTGTCCCCTAACAATGCCTGGGTATTGCGTGACATCAGCCTGCTACCTTATTTAGGAGATACCGTTCAGTTTCGGTTTATTGGAAACAATAGCAATACAAGCTTTGAACACGACCTCGCCTTGGATGATTTTAGCATTCTCCAAACATCTTTAACTATTACAGCTACTACCCTAAGTAATAACTTTTGTGCTGCCGATGCTAATGGAGCTATTGCAGTTACCACTTCTGGCCAACTTGGTTCACTTACTTACAATTGGTCAGGTGGCGTCACCGCCACCGATACGGCAACTGGATTAACGTCTGGGACTTACACGGTCATTGTGTCGGATTCTGGCGGTCAAGCCGACACGGCAACGGTTACCATCACCAGTGCGCAAACTCCTATTACAGCCTCAGCCTCAGGAATAGATGAAAATTGTGTGGGATCTGCCGATGGGATGGCCACTATTGGTTCCATTAGTGGGGGCACGCCATCTGGTCCTTGTATTACTGCTCCAAGTGTGGTTTCTTGTTCATCTTCTAACCTGGCCACCATTGGCACCGATTCGCTGGTATTAGGCAACACTTCCTATCCTGCCCCTTTTGGAAACTGGTACTGGGGAGCCCGTCATCAAATGATGTGGCGTGCCAGTGAACTGACCGCTGCGGGCGTCACTGCTGGGATGATCTCCTCCATCGCCTTTGATGTGGATAATATTGTGGGTGGTGCTACTACCAACTATACGAATATCAACATCGAAATGGCTTGTACCACCGACACCAATTTAACAGGTGGATACGTCAACACCAGTATGAATCCTGTGTTGACAGGTCACAATATGACCATTGCTCTCGGATGGAATACCATCAACTTCGCCAATAACTTTGTTTGGGATGGAACCAGCAATATTGTAGTTACCTTCTGTTTCAACAATGTAGGATTTACCAGAAATGCGCCCACCCATTATACCGCCACCAGCTACACTTCTGTGCGTTATTACCGGGCTGACATTTCTACCGTTTGTAGCAATACCACCTCTATTACCGGAACCAGCAGTAACCGACCTAACGTAAGGTTCAACTGGTGTGCTGAAACACCACCTCCTTACAGTTTATCATGGTCTAATGGGGGTACTACCGATACCATTAGTGGTTTAGCCGTTGGAACTTACACCGTGACAGTAACCGATGCAGTAGGATGTACCTACGTAGATTCTGTAAATGTAGGTAGCCCTGCACCTGTGGTAGCGAGTGTCACCATTACCGATATTACCTGTAATGGTTTGACTGATGGTACTGCGGACGGTGCTGCTACCGGAGGTACTACACCTTACTCTTATGCCTGGAGCAACGGAGGCACCACCCAATTGATCAGTGGTTTGGGAGTAGGAGTATACACCGTAACTGTGACCGATGCCAACGGTTGTACCGGTGTCGCTTCTGACACAGTAAATGAACCAACCGCCGTTTCTGTGATGTTGGCCGGTACCGATGTCACCTGTAACGGAGACGATAACGGAACCATTTTGGCCACTCCATCAGGAGGCACCGCCTCTAACAGTGGATTAGTGCTGATTACTGAAGTAGATGCTGGGAGTCCAGACTTCCTGGAGATACAAAACGTCACCAATACACCAGTTGACGTGACCGGTTGGACCATTGCAGTAAGCAACAGTTATACCGACATCAACAACACCAACACCAATACAGTGACCCTTAGTGGTATGTGGATGCCTGGACAAATTCAGTTTTGGGAAGATGTAACCGGTGCCAACTACTGGGGCAACAACCTGTTCTGGAATCCAGGAAGTCCAGGTTGGGTGATTTTGGTTGACAACCTTGGAAATATCCAGGATTTTGTGATTTTCGACTGGAACGCTACCCAAATTGCGGGTATGGCCATTACTGTAAATGGATTTGCGCTCTCACCAGGAACTGCATGGTCGGGCGCAGGTATTACTTGTGCAAGTGGCAGTACCATGCAGCGTACTGGCAGCGCGGATAATGATGATGGTACTGACTGGACTTGTGCTCCCGTTTCTAAAGGTACTACCAATACAGGGCTCTCCCTCAACTTCTCAGGGGGCAGTACCTATGCTTATGCCTGGAGTAATGGAGATACCATTGGATCTTTGGATAGCTTAGGTGGAGGTTTGTATGTGGTTACAGTCTCCGATCAGAACGGCTGTTCAGTGGTGGACTCCATAACCATTCTGGAGCCAGATACCATTGGGGTATCCTTAACCACCACTTCGTTGCTCTGTTCTACCGATAACAATGGAACTGCTTCTGCCTCCCTCACGGGTGGAACTTTACCTTATACTTTTAATTGGTCTACAGGCTTAATCGATTCGTTGGTGACCACTTCTACCGATACCGGATTATCCGCTGGTAACTTCCTGTTGACAGTTACTGATGCCAACGGATGTACCGATGTCAGTACTGTGCCTATTACTAGTCCGCCTGCGCTTACTGCCAGCTCTTCGGCCACTGAGCCCAACTGCTTTGGCGGTGCTGATGGTTCTGGTATGGTGACTGCTGCGGGTGGTACTCCGAGTTATGCCTACATGTGGCCCGGTGGAAATATGGGCGGCATGCAATCCAACCTCACTGCCGGAAGCTATGATGTGACCGTCACTGATAGCAACGGGTGTAACATTGTGGAAACGGTGAATATCGGACAACCCGATTCTATTTCCTTGAATGTTTCCACAACTGATGCGGTATGTGAAGGTGGTAGCGATGGAATGGCTTCCGTTGCCGCAACCGGTGGTACGATGCCCTATGCTTATGCCTGGACTCCAGGTGGTTCTACTACTGCTTCCATTAGCGGTTTGATGGCAGGTGCTTACACCGTGCAGGTAACCGATACCAACGGTTGTATCAAAACAGCGGTAGGTAATGTTGGATTTACCAATGCATTGCCTGTAGTAAACTTAGGTCCTGACCAAAGTGCTTGTGATGGTGACACCGTTACGCTTTCTGCCCCGGGTGGATTTACTTATACCTGGTGTGATGGTTCTACTGCCCAAAACCTCGATGTCACTGCCGACATCAACTGTATGGTGACGGTAACCGATGGCAACGGATGTTCAAGTTCCGATGACATTACGGTAACTTTCAACCCGCTGCCAACCGTAGGTTTGCCTGCTTTAGATACCATTTGTGAAGGAAATGAGTACATCATCACTCCAACGCAAGGCTTGACCAGCTATTTCTGGAGTACCGTGGCTACCACTTCAACCATTAGTGTTTCTACGGCCGGTACTTATACCGTTACCGTAACCGATGCCAACGGTTGTTCCAACATCGGATCAATTGACCTCACGGTTGATCCTTGTGTCGGATTGCCAGAGTTGGGCAACAATGCTACTATTGCTTACTTCCCGAATCCTACTGATGGAATCCTCAACTTCCGCATTGAAGGTTTGGAAGGTAAGGATCTAAACATGATGGTGCTCAATGCACAAGGACAGTTGGTGATGAGCCGTACCTTCCGGAATGTACCGGGAGATATGGTAGATCAACTCGACCTTTCAGAGCAAGCCCAAGGAATGTATTTTATTCGTCTCATTGCTGATGGCCAGCAAACAGTTCATCGAGTATCGGTGAAATAATGGTTTCGCTAACCAACAATTGATCGTACAAAGGGCAGTAGCAAAGTGTTACTGCCCTTTGTTTTTATTACATTTGACACGTTATTAAAAGCATTCAGGAATCACCTCGATTCCTACTGTTCCATCAAGTGAACCTTCAGGGTTTGCTTACTCCAGAAAGAGGTTGTGCCCTTGGGTTCGACCTCTTTCTTTTTGTTGTTCTATCGGTAAAAACCAACTGTCGGTCGGAATCCATTAACTTTGATAGCTCCTACACGTAGGGTTGAGTGATCGCGAAGTAAGACAGAAGATGTTACGCCCAAAAAATTGGATAGGCCTGGTGCTTGTACTTTGGCTTGGTGTGTTGGTGCCAAAGGCTGCACGCACCCAGTTGGTGATTGGTCAAGGGCAACTGGTGTCTACCAACCAGCAAACTACTCCTTTTGCCAACTTTTTTGAAGATTCCCGACATCAGTACCTTTATTCTTGGGTAGAATTAAACAATACAGGATTGGTATCCGGTACCATTACTCAAATTGCTTTTGATGTAGCCATAGCCCATTCGCACCAAACTCCTGCTTTTCAAATCAGTTACAAACCTGTTTCGGTTCTTGGATTGAGCAGTAGCACTTTTGAGACGGGTTTTTCAACCATCTTTAGCGATACCGTTTCTGCCAACACTACAGGGTGGTACGCTTTTCCGCTTCCAACGCCTATTGTTTGGAATAGTGGTACAAGTATTTTATTGGAAGTGTGCTTCGACAACACCTCTTTCTCCAACAATGCAGGAGTACGTTTTTCAAACGAGGGCTATCCTTGCAACCGCTATGCCTTTGCGGATGGCGCCACGGGTTGTGGGCTCAACTCCTTCAACGTGATCAATGAACGGCCCAACCTTCAGATTACACTTGTTCCTAATGCTCCTACTGCAATAAGCGCTCCGTCGAAGATTTGTAAGGGCGATAGTGTGCAGCTTACCGCTACCGGTGATCTTGGTGATCCAATTTGGTTTGTGAATGGTTGCAACGGAACGGTAGTAGACACGGGTATGAGTATCTGGGTACAACCCAATACCACCACTACTTATTATGTAGCCAATCAGGCTGCTGGAATTTTAAGCAGCACTTGTGCCAGTTTTACGGTTGAAGTAACCGATCTTCAGTTAACATTATCGGAAACTCCTCCCAATTGTACCGGCGATTCTACGGGTGCCTTGGCTACCAACCTCAGTGGGGGAGTAGCTCCTTTCAGTTTTAGCTGGTCTAATGGCGATTCTATCGCTGGAATTTTAGGGTTACCGGCGGGCGCATATTTCGTTACCGTAACCGATTCTTTGGGTTGTCAGGTTTCCGATTCTTCTATCCTTCTGGCGCAACATCCTTTGCCAGGAGTTTTTCTCGGAAACGATACTTTGGTTTGTGATTCTGTAGTGCTTGCTCCCGGAGTAGGGTATGCCGCCTACTCCTGGATAGACAACTCCTCAGGTATGCAGTTTACAGCACCTACGGCCGGAAGTTATTGGGTGGAAGTAACCGATTCCAATGGTTGTTCCAATAGGGATACCATTGTAGTAAATAACTTTTCAGCTCCTGCCATGACCTTTTCCAGCATGTTGGCCACTTGCGGGTTAACCGATGGGGCGCTCACGGTAAGTTTTACCAACAGTGGGCCTTTTCCAGTGCTTTGGAGCAATGGTGATACTGGAACGACCAGCGATTCGCTGGCAGCTGGCATTTACGGTTTACAGGTGACCGATAGTTTGGGGTGTATCCACGATACCAATGTGGTGCTTGCCAATGGCGGGGCCCATACTTTGATCATGTCAGGATTTCCTGCCGATTGCCCCAATGGAACCAACGGCAGTGCAAGTGCAGTGGTGGTTGGGGGTGTGGCTCCTTTCACCTACTTGTGGAACGACCCGGCTGGACAAGCGCAGGACACGGCTGTTCAACTAAGCCCAGGCCAGTACCAGGTATCAGTAACCGATGCCAATCAGTGCCTTGCTTTTGACTCGGTCACGGTCGGATTCACCTTTCCTGCTGCTCAACCCACATTAGGGGGAGATACCGCAATTTGTTCGGGTGACTCCTTGCTCTTATCACCAGGAACGTTTATCAGTTATTCCTGGTCGGGGGGAGGCAGTTCGCCCAGTTTCATGGCACGGGCTCCCATGGGGATAACGGTAACAGTGACCGATACCAACGGTTGCACAGGCAGCGATTCTGTCTTTTTAAGTGAATTATCCTTGCCCACGGTGCAACTGGGGAACGATACCACCTTTTGTATTGGAGATACCTTGATATATTACGGCAACAATGGATTTCAATACCTGTGGTCAGATAACAGCTCTATCGATTCTATTGTTGTTACCTCACCCGGATTGCTTTGGCTGGAAGTAACTGATTTTAACCTTTGTCGCAATCGAGACACGGTACAACTCAGTGCTTTTCCCGATCCTGGTTTGGACCTCGGCAGCGATCAACTCCTTTGTGAGGGAGATACCTTGATGCTCAACGCAGGAGTTTCCAGTGGTACACTTCTTTGGAGTAATGGCAGCACCGCTGACTCTTTACAAGTGTTTATTGGAGGAACCTACAGCGTAATCTTAAATGATACCAATGGGTGCCACTATACGGACTCTTTAACGGTCACAGCAGTTCCCCAACCAATGGTTGATCTTGGCCCCGATGTGGATACCATTTGTGTACCCTATCAATACGAGTTGGCAGTTGCTGGCCTTACCGGCGTGACGTATCAGTGGAGCACCGGGCAAACCGATAGTAATATTCAGGTAGGATCGGAAGGCATTTATTGGGTTGAAGTAACTGATGGAAACGGATGCCGCAATGCAGACACTTTACGCTTGATAGAAGACCCTTGTGTAGGCGTGGAAGAGTTAGGAAGGAAAGCGCCCCCCTTTGCAGTGTTTCCGAATCCGGGACGGGGCGAAGTGTTCCTCAAAAGTGATTTCCAAGGCCCCCTGTGGTTGGAGCTGAGAAGTGCGGATGGTCAGCTGCTCCAACGCTTTAGGGCAGTGGCACAAAGGGGGACTCCTTGGACACTTCCGATACCTGATTTGCCGGCCGGTACTTATTGGTTGACCGTTCATTCGACAGATGACCATTACAGCCTTCCCTTGATCCGTTTATAGCCCTCTCCGGACCAAGTATTCTCTCTATATTTGGAAACTTTTCCAAATCAAAACATCAAATCTGGAATGAAGCTATTGGATGGAAAATCGGCCATTGTGACCGGAGGTACCCGCGGTATTGGACGGGGAATTGTAAAAACATTTGCGGAGCACGGTGCAAACGTTGCCTTTACCTACATGAGCTCGGAAGAAAAAGCCAAGGCTTTGACTGAAGAACTAGAAGCCTTGGGAGTAAAAGCCCTTCCTATGCGTTCTGATGCTGCCGATTATGCTTCTGCTGAAAAGTTGGTGGCCGCAACGAATGAGGCTTTTGGTACGGTGGATATCGTGGTGAATAACGCAGGCATTACCCGAGATGGTTTGCTCATGCGGATGACTGAGGAGCAATGGGACATCGTGGTCAATACCAATATGAAATCGGTGTTTAACCTTACCAAAGCAGTACAGCGTACGATGCTGAAGGCGCGATCGGGCTCTATCATCAACCTCACTTCGGTGGTGGGGGTAAAAGGTAACGGCGGACAAGCCAACTATGCAGCTTCCAAAGCAGGCATCATTGGATTTACCAAATCAGTTGCCTTGGAGTTGGGTTCTCGCAGCATTCGTAGCAATGCGATTGCTCCTGGTTTTATTGAAACAGAAATGACAGCCGCCCTCAATCAAGATACTGTTCAAGGTTGGCGCGATGCCATTCCGCTCAAGCGAGGAGGTACCCCAGACGATGTTGCCAACATGGCATTATTTCTCGCTTCCGACCTGTCGGCCTACGTAACCGGGCAGGTGCTGCACGTGGACGGTGGTATGGTGACTTGAAATTTTTAGTCATTGGCACCCGAAAAAAGAAGAGAAACCGTTTCTAAGGCAAGTTGACCGCCTTGTTGTTTTTACTATGAGCCTCATTACTGAATATCCTCTCTGGTACTTGTTGTTGTGTGCTGCTTTGGCAGCAGCAGTAACAGCATGGCTCTATTGGCGGGATAAGCGCTTGGAGCATACGCCGGTGTGGCTGCGCACGGGCATGTCTGGATTGCGTTGGCTGGCTCTTACTTTGATTGCGTTTTTCTTGTTGCATCCGCTACTGAAAACGGTGGTTCGAGAGGTAGAGAAACCCGTAATTCTGATCGGGCAGGACAATTCAGAAAGCCTACTGAATACCGAAGATTCCACTGCCTTGAAGGAGAATTACCTCCAGGAATTGCAAAAGTTAACCCAAGAGTTGGGAGAAAAGTATGAAGTGGCCACCTTCCATTTCGGCGAATCGGTAGAAGAAGGCTTAGACCTTGATTTCGGAGATAAGCAAACGGACGTTTCTCAGCTGTTCACAGAGCTTTATACGCGGTACAGTAACCGGAATGTTGGGGCTGTACTTTTGGGTACTGACGGGATTGTGAATCGTGGTGCAAGCCCTTTGTATGCTACTGGTGGTTGGAATGTACCGGTTTATACGGTTGCTTTGGGAGATACCTCCGTGAAAAAGGATCTGGTGTTGAGCAAAGTGGCGCACAACCGGCTTGCCTATCTTGGCAACGAGTTTCCATTAGAGGTGTTGATCAATGCCCGCAGGTGCAATACCGATTCGGTGAACCTCACGGTTGCCAAAGGGGGACAAACACTGCTGGTAAAGCGCATCGGCATTGCGGGAGAAAATTTTACGACTACGGTACCTTTGCTGGTAAAAGCTACGGCTACCGGGATGCAGCGTTATACCATTAGGGTAAGCGAAGTACAAGGAGAAGTAACTACCGAAAACAACAGCGAGGACATTTTTATTGATGTGCTCGATGGCCGCCAAAAAATCTTGGTTCTTTCCCGAGCGCCTCATCCAGATGTGGCAGCCCTGCGCAATGCTATAGCTTCCAACGACAATTATGAGGTCGTTACGAGCTTAGCATCTGAGTTTACCGGAACACTGTCGGAGTTTAACCTGGTGGTTTTTCACCAATTACCCGCACGTGGGATCAACATTGAAAAGTTGTTGGCCGAAGCCGAACAGCAAAACCTCCCCAGCTTGTTTGTATTGGGCAGTATGACCGAGATCGGTCGCTTCAACCAGTTGGGCCTTGGGTTACAGATTACCGTTGGCAGGGGTCAAATGAATGAAAGTCAGGCCTTGACCAACACGAACTTTTCGCTGTTTAACCTTCAACCTTCTACCCAGCAGCAATTTGCTCAAGCTCCGCCCTTGAATACGCCTTTTGGCAATTACCAATTGGCCAACGCCAGTGTTCCCTTGTTTTATCAACGTATTGGTTTGGTAGAAACCAAACAACCTTTGTGGACCTTTTTTAACCAGGGAGAGCGTAAGATTGGCTTAATCTGCGGGGAGGGTATCTGGCGGTGGCGGCTGGCGGATTATCAGGCCAACGGAAACGCTACGGCATTTCAAGAGTTGATCTCCAAAACGGCACAATACCTGTCGGTAAAGGCCGATAAAAGTTATTTCCGGGTCAATTCCAACAATTACTTTTTGGAGAACGAAACCATTCGTTTCGATGCAGAGGTGTACAACAAGAGCTATGAGTTGATCACCGAACCGGAGGTTAGCATGGAAATCCGCAACGAAGAAGGATTGAGCTTTCCCTTTACCTTCAGCCGTTCTGGTAAAGGGTATCGTTTAGATGCGGGTACTTTTCCGGTTGGACTGTACACCTACGAAGCACAGGTTTCGCTGGATGGAAAGGTGTATGTAGAAGCAGGAGAGTTTACGGTAAGCCCGGTTCAGGTTGAGCAAGTGAACTCGATTGCCGACCATCAGGTACTTTTTAGTTTGAGTGAGCGTACCGGTGGCAGTATGTTGCAAGCCAATGAATTGGCCCAGCTGCCCGCACTTCTGGCTTCCAGTGAAGACGTAGCGGCCATCTCCTACAGCCGCAAAACGTTGGTAGACCTCATTAACGAGCGCTGGATCTTCTTTTTTCTGCTTTTATTTTTAGGCCTCGAGTGGTTTCTGCGGAAGCGGCAAGGTGCCTATTGATCCGATTTTATTTCAAAAAGCTGGTGGGTCTTTCTGTACGGTAGTGCCGGACAAGCGATCGTGTAATGTTCGTTTTTGAGGATCGGTAAAGAGGGTAACGAAGGAAAAAGGAATCAGCAATTTTATAACGGTTCGGATAAGTACCTGGTCTGCACCGAGTGTCGGTTTATCGCTTACTACGGAACACCTGGTAATCATTTTTCCTACTGTTTTTCCCCAAAGTAATTCCGTTAGAAAGAAATATAAGGCAACTACAAAAAACAGTGAAGCCCGCCCCAGGTTGTTTAAACCGCTGAGGGGAAAGGGCAGGAATGAGTTCAACAACCAAAGGACAGTGATGACAAGCAGACCGTCTATTAAGAGGTGGGAGAAGCGTTTGGTCCAATCTGGGTATTCCACTTGCCGTTCGGCTTGATCATCGTCGAGCAATTGTCCTGCAATTTCCCAATCGTCAAAATTCTCCAAGTCGTCGTCCATCATCTTGTGCTAACCACTAGGGTGTTGGATAGACCATCGTATGAGGTCCGGTTTTGATCATCGAAAAACATGGTGAAATATCCAAAGGGCAAAAACCGAAACAGGTTCCTAAATAAGAGTTGCCCAACCGAAGGTGGAGCCAGAACTTGATTGCAAACCTTGGTTCCCAAAGCCCAATTGCCAGGAGTACGGTTCCAGATAAGTTCTAAAAAAAAGAAAAAACTGAAATAAGATACCAGAGCAAGGATCAAATTGTCCAACGATTGTTCCAGGAAAGTAGGTACCACCGAGTACCGTAGGTAAGTGATTTTAAGCTTGATCAACAAAGTTAAAACAAGGATCAGAATGGCGTGATCGATGGCACTTGCCCTGAGCCGCACCATTCGGCTGGCAGGGGTATATTTTTTAGGAGCATCGAAGCCAATGTCGATAAGCTCTTCTTTCAAGCGTTCAGAGGGTTTTACCATACCCTTATACCGTTGCCTTAGAGGAAATCATTTTTTCAAGCTGCTTTGGGTTTTCTTTCCCATTGCATAGGTCGCTTCTTCGTAGAGTTCTCCATTTTCCTTCCAGTTCTCAAATTTTCCATGGATTTTTCCGTCCACGTAAGTAG
Organism: uncultured Flavobacteriales bacterium; assembly: GCA_937899835.1. Classification (GTDB taxonomy): domain Bacteria; phylum Bacteroidota; class Bacteroidia; order Flavobacteriales_G; family Salibacteraceae; genus CALCCE01. The sequence goes on from CALCCE010000072.1 coordinate 16,219, forward strand.
TCTTGATTCTCAAAGTCCCGTTGGGATACCATTTTAGGTATTCTCCCGCTATTTTGCCGTTTTCGTAGGTATACTGATAGGCAATTTGATCGTTGTTGTACCACTTTTTGTATGCGCCATTTCGAGTGCCATCCACATAGATGGCGTCTTCCCACAGTACGCCGTTGGCGTACCAACGTTTGTACTCACCTACCAATTGTCCATTATCATTATAAGAACAGTCCAACGCATTGTTGCCGTTGTTCCAGTTTTTGATGTGTGCCCCTACTTTTTTCCCATTTCGGAATTCGACCTTTTCCCAGGTGATGCCGTTGTCGTACCATTTACGCTGTAGGCCTTCAATTTGCCCGTTTTCACGTTCGTGTTCTTCTGCCAATTCTCCGTTGCGCCACCATTTTTTGAATTTTCCCGTATTGGTGCCCATGTCGTAGGTTCCTTCCTCCCACAATTGACCATTGTTGTACCACAATTTGTACGCACCGTTAGGCGTATCATCTACGTAAGTAACTTCAGAAAAAACGGCCCCGTTGGGATGGAATTCCTTCAAGGTGCCGTTGCGTGGATTGCTTTCGTTTACACCTGGTCCGATCTTACTTCGGATACTACCATCACTATAATAAGAAGTTTCTATGCCCGTGTCGTTGTTGCGTTCTCGTTGAGGGCTGCCATCGGGATACCACCAGGTAGTAAGGTTGTTTTCGGTGGATGTTTTTAACTGACCCGTATTGTACCACTCCGTACGGTTGGTCCGTCTTCCGTTGGCAACGGTTTGTTCAAAAGCTTTTTGGCCATTTTCGTACCATTTTGTTTCAGAGCCACCTGTGCCGTCTTCATTCGTGCTCAACTCCCGCTTTTTATTGCCTGAGTCGTACCACTCGGTAATCAATCCAGTGGGCTTTCCTTCCTTAAAAAAGGCTTCTGCGCGTTTATTTCCGTTCTTGTGGTATAGTGCACAAAGGCCGTCGGGTTGGTTGTTTTTGACCTGGCCTTCTACAATAAGGCGGGCACTAAATGGATTGCTGGGGTTGGGATAAAATAACTTAACCGGGCCTTCCAGTTTGCCTTCTTTTATAGTGGCTTCGCCTACCTTCACTCTCGGTGAAAGGGCGCGCGCTACTCCTAAAAGGGCACTTTTGTTGTAAAAATCGTTGAGGTTTCGGTTGGCCTCTGCAATATCGAGGTCGATGAATACTTCCGCCTTGCCGCTTGGTGTACCTTCTTCTACATCCACTTTTACCACCAAGCCATAAACGTCTTGTTGTGTGAGGCTGATTTTGGAGAACCGTGCAATGTATTGCATGGGCACCATGTGTGAAAACAAGCCCAATACCGCGGTATCGTGCAAAACTACCCTTCCAGTGAACGGAGTAATGGAATCGTGGAGGAAAACTTTATTGCCTTGAATTTTCAAGTCTCTAAGTGAAGTAGCATCGCTATCGGGATTGAGACTACTAAAGAAAAGAATCGCTACACCAACTAAAAGCAATCCAATAATGCCTGAAAGGCCATATAGCACCTTTTTCATGAAGTTTTGGGGTTGTTTGTAAAGTATGAAAGTACAGAATTACCCGGCAACATCGAAGCGATGACAGGATGCTGAACCAATTATATAATTGATTGTATGAGTGGTAACCTTTATTGTACAAATGCATTTTACTCACCCAAACCCTGTGAAAGATGTTCGAGGTCCTGGCCCGATGGCGATTGGAAAATAGCCAGTTCAAAGCGGTCGACAGCAGCCAGAGCATGGTCAAAAATATCTGCCATAATGCCTTCATAGGCCACCCAGTCTTTATTGGCGCTAAAGGCATAAATTTCCAGCGGTACACCATGCTCACCAGCAGCGAGTTGCCGTACCATGCAAGTCATTTCAAGATTGAGTGCGCTGTTTTCTCGAAGATAAGCTTCCAGATAGGCCCGATAAACGCCAAGATTGGTGAGGTTGCGGCCATTGATGAGTTCTGATTTGTCGACCGTATTTCTTTGATTGAACTGCTCTACATCCTGCTGGCGGCTTTTCAAAAAATCGTGTAACAGTGCAATTTTCTTTAGATCCTCAATATCCTTGGATGTTAAAAAACGAACGGTGCGCACGTCAATGGAAAGTGAACGTTTAATCCTGCGCCCACCAGATTCTGACATGCCTCTCCAGTTTTTAAACGAATCTGTGGTAAACCGATAAGTGGGGATAGTAGAAATGGTATTATCGAAATTGCGCACTTTGATCGTGGTAAGGTTGATCTCAAACACATCGCCATCAGCACCGTACTGTTGCATGGTGACCCAATCTCCAATGCGAACCATGTCGTTGGAGGCCAACTGAATACTTGCCACAAAACCGAGGATAGTGTCTTTGAAAATGAGCAGCAACACGGCAGTCATGGCCCCCAGAGCGCTGAAAAGATAAACGGGTGATTTATCAAAGGCGATGGAAAACAAGAAAATGCCGGCTACCAGATAGACGATAATACGGGCCAGTTGGGTATAGCTGTCAATAGGTTTGTTGCGAAAAAAACGTGTACTGCCCAATATTTTACCCAAAGCAGTTATTAGTGCATTCAGCAAACGTATGCCCAGCAACACCAGGAGCAGTTTCAACAACTTAATGGTGAAGGGTATCCATCCGGGAAACTCCGCGAAAACGTAAGGAATAGCAGCTTCTATAAAATAAACCGGCAACAGATGCGCCAGATGGCTAAAGACACGGTGTTCTACTAATAAGTCATCTATGGTAGTCTTCGTTCGAGCCGCCAACCGGTCTACCACCGAGAGAAAAAGGCGACTTGCCAGTTGGTCGATAAGCAATGCAGCTACAAGAGCAAGCACCAGGAGCACCCCTGCCACGAGATATGGGCTGGGTGCTGATAAAACATGCCAATCGATGAGCAGGCTTTCCAGCCAATTAGCAACTTTAGGTTGAGCTTCCATGTGGCAAAGGTAGGGGAGGGGGATGTTTTGAAGAAAACCGGATACCGCTAACTAACGGGCGGAAGCTTTGAACAAGCAGAAAGCACCATACGCTAATGACGCTTAGGCGATCGTTTGGCCTTGTTTTTATCATTTCTCCAGACCGTTTTGTTGGCCCCAACAAAATGGTCAATCCACCAATTATGATGAATCTGTCCCGTACGGAATTAAAATGGAAAGCTAAATAGGATGTGGCGTTAAGATGCTTTCTTGTAAAAAGCATCCATCACAAAGGCATGTGGCAAAGTAATACTGGAAGTGAAAACCAGTGCCCAAACCGGAGAGAAGAAATCAACGTTGAGAAGGGCCAGTAGCGCAACCGTTAGTCCAGCACCCACCAGCGCCAAGAGCGTAAAAGGGAGCAACATCTTAATGAATTGCTTTTTGCTTTTGAGCAAATCTGATTTTTTCAAGAAATCGAATTCTTGAATCAACACTTTAGTGGAATGCAGTAGGATAAAGTAAAGGGTGAAGCCAAGTAGGAGTGAGAACAGGTAAAAAGCTATGGCGGTGAGCAACAACAAGTATATCTCTAACAGAAAGCGGTTTAGCGAGATCGCTCCCCTGTGGGTTTGATACCCAAGAATTCCAAGGGTTGGTACGGCAAATAAAAGAGTAAGCCAAAGGGAGGCGCTTATTAGTGGCTCTAATACCGCAAGGGTGAGGGGTGAATCAATATTTAGGTGTGCAATTTCTTCCCCGTTGAGAAATAGGAGCCCACTAAGCAAAAGAGCACCCCAGGAAAAGAAGAGAATGCGGTTTTGCCATTTGCCTTCCAGGTTGCAATCGATCAATTGAGATTGCCCAAAATGATAAGCAGACAAAACAAGAAAAGAGATGAGGCCCAAACTTGGGAATAGAACCCAAAGCAGGGCATTGAGAAGCGCAATGAAAACGTAGATGGCAATGAACCTAATGTTGGCGGTTTTACCTTTTATGCCATACAACACGTTGTCGATGGCACCATGCGCTACTCCAAGGGTAAGTATAAAAAATGAACAGGTGATCGCTTTAATTATTTCAACACTATTGCCTTCCAACTGCTCCAGGGGAAGAAGCAGAATGATTAGAGCAATGAAATAAAACACCACCTTGTTCATACCTCTTAAAACAGAGAAAGCGGGAATAGACGATCTTTGATCCGTCTATTCCCGCAGAATTCAGAAGTTATGAATTAGGCAGTAGCAGCTGAATTGGAAGATTGGCTGGTAGCTAAAGCGTAAACAACCAAACCAAATCCAATTTTGTTAATGGCATCTGCAATGTTGTAGAACAGGTCCACATTGGTGGCTTCCCAACCAAGACCAGCATTCAACCAACCTCCTGGCATACACATGTAACCAATAGGATAGATAGCCCATCCTACCAATACAAACCAAGCAAGAATACGAACACTGCGCTCCACTGCTGCATTACCAGAAGCTTTTGCGAGTTGCGCCACTTCTCCTACCCAAGCGGTATAGAGAATGTAGATATAACCCAAGGTAGAGAGTACACCGTAAATCACAGAGTGAGTTGTACTACCGCCTTCGGGGTTGAAAGCTTCACCGATGTATCCGAATACGAGCATCCAGACAGAAGCGATGATGAGCTTCCACAACAAACCAACCTTTGCACCTGCAGCTTTGGTCAACAGGTAGAACTCTACACACATCAGTGGAACAGTAAGTGTCCAGTCAATGTAACGTAAAGCAGTTGGGTTTTCACCTGTTGCCAGGTAATAATCGCGCATGTAATAGTAGTGCACAGCAGCGATAAAGGTAATAAGACCTGATACAAGCAAGGACAGTTTCCACTTGCCTTCTACCCGGCCTCTCTCAAAGAAGAAGAAAACAGATGCAGCCATCATAGCCATGTAGCCGGTAAAGAAGGTAAAGGCTACCGCATCATCTTTTGGTATTGTTAGTACGCTTAAGAGTTCCATAAGGTGGTTGATTAGTTGATAATTCAGCACACTAACAACCTATAGTTCGTTTTGTTTAATCAATCATAAAAAATGTTAAACGGTGAAAGTTTTTAATAAGCTGTAAATCAGGCATTTATTTTCTGTTGTTAACAGATTGTAGACATTATATATACCTGAACGCTAAACAAACTGAAATTTTTTTTGAAAAATCTTTGATCCAGTCATCAAAACAATTCACTAACTCCGCCTGTTTTTTTGGGGTTCATTAGGTACTTTTAACGCTGTCATGATAGGCTTTCGATTTTCCGAGTTTGTACCAACCCCTACTTTCCAATCTCCCTTTGAACGGCTTTTGGAGCTATTCTTAGAATTGTTGGTTTACACCAGTGGAGAGGTGGACGAAGCATTGAACTGGATGCGGGAATTGGATAAGGAACATGGACTAACCGACGACAACTACACCATCGATGATTTTGAGGAAGACCTCAAGAAAAAAGGTTATCTCGAAGGTTTACCCGGTTCGGGAGGTCGCATGACCGGTAAGACGGAACGGATTATTCGGCAACGTTCGCTTGAACAGATTTTTGGTAAGCTCAAAAAAGCGGGAAAAGGGGATCATAAAACACCTTATTCCGGCTTGGGAGACGAACCTTCGGCCGACCGACGGAAGTTTCAATTTGGCGATCGGGCCGACCGAATCGATCTCACCGAATCGCTACGCAATGCACAGGTAAATCACGGCATCAACAACTTTAGCCTTACAGAAGATGACCTGGAAATTGTGGAACAGGAATACAAAGCCCTGACCTCCACAGTACTAATGATTGACATTAGCCATTCCATGATTCTCTATGGTGAAGACCGGATTACGCCTGCTAAGAAGGTGGCGATGGCCTTAGCAGAATTGATTACCACCCGCTATCCCAAAGACACCTTGGACATTGTGGTGTTTGGGGATGATGCGTGGCAGGTGAGCATCAAAGACTTGCCCTATTTGAGGGTAGGCCCTTTCCATACCAATACAGTGGCCGGGCTGGAATTGAGCCTTGATTTGTTGCGCAGACGCAAGAATGCCAACAAGCAAATTTTCATGATTACTGATGGAAAACCGTCCTGTATCAAAGAAAACGGCGAGTATTACATGAACAGCTTCGGACTCGATCCCAAGATCGTGAACCGAACCTTAAATTTGGCCTCCCGCTGTCGCAAATTGCGGATTCCGGTCACCACATTTATGATTGCCCGCGATCCCTACCTGCAAAAATTTGTGGAAGATTTTACTGAGGCCAACCACGGTAGGGCTTTTTATACCAGCTTGAAGGGCTTAGGCAATTACATTTTTGAAGATTACGAATCGAACCGGAGGCGAAACGTCAACTAAGCCCCGGACAACCCAATACCGATGAAAAAATTAACAATGGAGGAGTGGCGGCAAATCGGCACCCTTGGTGAACTCAACGCAGCCGGTTATCAAACCCGCAGTATCAAAGATGAGGTTCGCGATAATCTGATTCTCAAGCTCAAAACCAAGCAGCCGGTGTTTGAAGGTATCTTAGGGTATGAGCATACCGTCATTCCTGATGTAGAGCGCGCGTTGCTATCGCGGCACAACATGAATTTACTGGGACTGCGCGGCCAGGCCAAAACCAGTTTGGCCCGGGCCATGACGCATTTGCTGGACGAGTATGTGCCCCGCATTGCCGGATCAGAACTGAATGACGATCCTTTTCAGCCGCTTTCCCGCTACGGTCGTGATTTGGTAGCGCAACACGGAGACGCAACACCCATTGAGTGGATGAGCCGGGATGAGCGTTACACCGAAAAACTGGCAACTCCAGACGTGTCGGTTGCTGATCTGATTGGTGACGTAGATCCCATCAAAGCAGCCAGCTTAAAGCTAAGTTACTCCGATGAGCGGGTCATCCACTTTGGATTGGTGCCCAATTCCAATCGGGGAATTTTCGTCATCAACGAATTACCCGACTTGCAGCCTCGGATTCAGGTAGCACTCTTCAACATTCTGCAAGAAGGAGATATCCAAATTCGAGGGTTCAAACTGCGCTTGCCCCTTGATATTTTATTTGTGTTTACCGCCAACCCCGAAGACTACACCAATCGCGGTTCCATCATTACACCACTCAAAGACCGGATACAAAGCCAAATTATTACGCACTATCCTAAATCGGTAGAAATTTCAAGGCAAATCACCCGTCAGGAGGCGCGCCTCACCCCTGCACAATCCGATGCCGTAACCATCCTGCCACTGTTGGAAGATTTAGTGGAAAACATTGCCTTTCAAGCGCGCGAAAGTGAATTCATCGATCAGAAAAGTGGCGTTTCAACCCGCTTGACGATCACCGCCTACGAAAACATGGTGAGTGCTGCAGAACGTCGGGCAATCTTGGCAGGAGACACCCAAACCGTGGCCCGTATGGGTGATTTGTTTGGTGTGATTCCCTCCATTACCGGTAAGGTAGAATTGGTGTATGAAGGAGAGCAAGAGGGAGCCAGCAATGTGGCCCACAACCTGGTGGGCAAATCCATTCGGAAAGTGTTTCCCGATTTTTTCCCCGATCCGGAAAAGATCAAACGCAAACGGCTCGAAAATCCTTTTGAAGGTATAATTAACTGGTTTAGTCGCCATGAACTCGATCTGCTCGACGACCTTTCGGATGAAGCCTACGAAACTCAATTGAGTCGGGTTACCGGCTTGGCGGAGTTGGTAGATCATTACCATGCGGGTGTATCCAACACCGAGCGTAATTTGTTGATGGAGTTTGTGTTGCACGGATTGGCTGAATACAGCTTGCTCAACAAAAGTGTGCTCGAACGCGGTTTGGCATTCAAAGATTTGCTGAGCTCCGTGTTTTCGAACGATCTCGATCTCGACGAAGACTAATCACGCTTGGTAGGAAATCATTTTCTTTGCGGAACTGCACCGCACCAGTGAACGCACGCCTGCTAAAAATCCGTCAACGCCTTCGTTGGAAATACAACGATTTCCTGTTCCAAAACGGCATGGGAAAACACCTCCTGCGCAACCGGCCTGGAGGACGTATCTTGGTCTATCACGGAATTGACCAGCACGGGAGCCGAGAATTCAACACCCGTTTCATCAGCCAACAAGAGTTTGATCAGCAGGTAGCTTGGATGAAAACCCATTTTCATCTTGTTTCTCTGGATGCCTATTATGCCGGTGCATTTGCCAAAGATCGACTTACCGTTGCCCTCACGTTTGATGATGGATATGCCAACAACCTAAAGTATGCCCTGCCCGTGCTGGAAAAATATGAGGTTCCAGCAGCATTTTTCGTTACCGGTATTCGTCATACGGGGCAAAACATCCTGTGGCCCGATTTTCTCGATTTAGCCACTCCCTTGCTCCAACGCCCTCTGGTGGTAGACGGGGAGACCTTTGTGAAAGACAAACGCGGAGAATTGGTAGCCAGAAGCAGCAGAAAAAAGCTGAAACACCTGGCCAAAGAGTCGGATTACCTGTTTATTCTGAAGATGTTAAACGCTTTTCCGATGGAAGCAGACCCACGTGAAAAGACCGAGTGGGAAGATTACTGGCGGCAAATGACGGCAGCCGAATTACGCGAATTGGCGGCTTCGCCTTTGGTAACAATGGGCTCACACAGTTTTCTCCACACCAGTCTGGGAGAAATTCCGATTGACAACGCCCGTGAGGAAATGTTAGCCTCTAAAAATTACCTGGAAACGGTGCTGAGCAAATCGATTACAGCACTGGCTTTTCCCGATGGCTCCTACACGCGAGAAGTAGTAGAAACGGCTCGGGAAATGGGTTTTGAACAACAATTGGCGGTGGATTTCAAATATCCGGAAGATCAAAAAGACCCCGCTTTGCGCACCCGACTCGGCCTCCATCCCTTCCTAAGCTGGAACAACCAGGTAGCCATTATCCTCAAGGGAAGTTACTACTAAGGCCCTTGATTCATTGAAATTGCTTTTTTTGTGTGGCCATGTCTCAAAACACTTATCGTTTAGAACGCATTGGGCCACACAACGTGCTGGATTTAATCCCGCTCTACAAAGGGGTATTCGGCAAAACCGTGACCTCCGAATTTCTACAGGCCAAATACGATACCCGCTATTTGGGTAAGGCGTGGTATGGCCATTTGGCTTACGACCAAAAAGATCGACCAGTAGCGTATTATGGAGCAGTGCCCTTTGCTTTAGAAATTGAGGGTAAACGGGTGATAGCTGCACAATCGGGCGATGCAATGACCCTCCCCGGACACAACGGCCAAGGTTTGTTTACCCGCTTGGGTGAGGCAACCGACCGCTTGCTAGAAGCAGAACAGCTCGCCTTTGTTTATGGTTTTCCCAACCAAAACTCGCACTACGGCTACACCAAAAAGCTACATTGGCAGCACGAAGAGTTGATGCAGCGCTACACCATCCCGGTTGCCACCCTGCCATTAGAAGCCGTGAGCCGCGCTTTGTCCTTTTTGAGGAAACCCTACGAACTTTGGGTAAACCGCTGCTTGCCCAAAGCCCCCGAAACCGAATTGTCCAACTCCGTTATCGAAGGAACATATGGCGGCACGGCACGCGACACCGCTTTTTTCAAGTACAAATTCTTCCTCCACAGTCGATTGTCCCGAATAGGAGGTAAGCTCGTTTGGCTAAAAGCCGAAGGCGGTTTGCTAATTGGCGATGTAGAGCAATGCAACTCCGAAGAATTCAGCCAATTCTTAAAAGCCCTTCGCCGAAAAGCATTTTGGTTAGGTATTCCAAAAATCACCTTTCAAGTAAGTCCAGGAGCACCCTTAGACCACCTTTTGAAATCACATTATCCCGCATACGATTCGTGGGCCATTGGTTACAAAGACTATGGATCTGGTCTTCCTTTGCACCGCTTGCGCTTCACCTATGGTGATTTAGACACTTTTTGAGCCCAATCCTTAGGAATACCAACCGGCGATTTCATTCGTCCACCCTTAGCAGGATCAGAAATCCTATCTTGCCCGGCATAATGCCAAACATCCTCCATCGTATGCTCCGGGTCTTACTGCCCCTGTTCCTGTTCGGTGTACTTGGAGCTTGCCAGCAGCCACCTCCGGCAATCCCGGGCGATATCCATCAAGTGATACCCTTGCCCGATTCGATTTTGGAATTGGAAACCGGAATAGAGATTCGAAAAGGAACAGCTATTTTGGTGGATAACCACTTTACATCCGAAGGACAGTTTTTTCAAGAAGCTTTTCGGGCCAATACGGGATTCGCCCTAAAGGAGGAAAAAGAGGCCCTGCGCGACTCTTCCAACACCATTGCCCTCCAATTTGCCCCTCAACTAAAAAAGGAAGGCAGCTACGATTTATTGATTGCCGACCAGCGCATTCGGCTGCGAGCCGGAACAAAATCCGGTGCTTTTTATGGCCTGCAAACCTTGTTGCAGATGTTTCCTGCTCAGGCGGGACCCGTGGTCCTCAAAGGACATTACCTTCAAGATGCCCCTCGGTTTGCACACCGCGGCATGTTGTTGGACTGTAGCCGGCATTTTTGGTCCACAGCGGTAGTGAAACAATACATTGATCTTTTGGCCAGCTACAAGATGAATGTGTTGCATTGGCACCTCACCGAAGATCAAGGCTGGCGCATCGAAATCAAAAAGTACCCCCGACTCACCGAAGTAGGAGCCTGGCGAACCGAGGCCGATGGCCAACGCTATGGTGGATACTATACCCAGGAAGAAGTGCGGGAAGTAGTAGCCTATGCTCAAAACCGACACGTAACGATCATTCCCGAAATTGAAATGCCCGGTCATTCGTTGGCCGCCCTGGCCGCATATCCGGAGTTGGGCTGCACCGGAGGGCCCTATAGCGTAACGCCAGAGTGGGGTGTTTTCAAAGAAGTATACTGTGCAGGCAATGAGCAAACCTTTCAGTTTTTGCAAGATGTACTGCTGGAAGTCATGGACTTGTTTCCTGGTAAATACATCCACATTGGAGGCGATGAATGCCCCAAATACCGCTGGGAGCACTGTGAGAAATGCCTTCTCCGCATGGAAATGGAGCAACTGCGCGATGCCCACGAATTGCAGTCGTATTTTATTCAAAGAATCGGAAAGTTTTTGGCGCAACACGACCGGCACCTCATCGGCTGGGACGAAATTTTGGAAGGCGGATTGGCCGAAGGTGCCACCGTGCAAAGCTGGCGGGGTATGGAAGGTGGAAAACAAGCCGCCGAAGCAGGACATTACGCCATCATGTCGCCCACCAGCCATTGTTACCTGGACTATGGATTAGATGCTATCGACCTGGAAAAAATTTACCACTTTGAACCAATTCCCGAAGGGCTGGCGCCAGAGGCGCAACAGTATATTCTCGGTGGAGAATGCAACATGTGGACCGAGCACGTACCCAATGTAGCAACCCTTGGGCAAAAAGTATTGCCCCGAATGGTCGGCCTGGCCGAAGTGCTCTGGACCGATGCCTCCCGCTTAAATTATTCGGATTTCGAAGCCCGCATTCAAACCCAACATCTCCGCTGGAAAGCCATGGGACTCAATTATGGTTTTGCCACCGTGCCCATAGCCTTCGAAACCCAGGTAAAAGAAGGAGGAATACACGTAAAACTACAGCGGGCACAGGCCAACCTGCAAGCGTACTTTGAAACCACCGGTAGTGCCCCCTCACAAAACTCACCTTTGTGGAAGCGCGATACGCTGGTGAGGCAGTCGACCGATTTTGAGGTTGGGGTTTGGCAGGAAGGTCGGGAATTTGAGCGCATCTTTTTTCTTCCGCTCTCCGTGCATCAGGCCCTTGGAAATGACTATTCGACCAACTTAGCATTCAGTCCCTATTATACCGCTGGAGGCGAAAAGGCCCTCACCGATGGCATAAGGGGAAGCCTCGATTTTAGGGATGGCCACTGGCAAGGCTATCAGGAACACGATCTGGAAATTGTGCTATCGCTGGATTCGGTGAAAACCATTCAATCCGTTTCCGCCCAATTTTACCAATACATCAATGCCTGGATTTTTGCACCTACAAAGTTAGAAGTTTGGGTGTCAGCGGATGGAGAGCAATTTCAGGTGTTTGGAGCAGTAACTCCGGAAGCTGATATCCGCGAAAGCGGCCAGTTTATTGAAACTTTGCGGGTAAATGGGGAGGCGCAGCAGGTGCGCTACATCAAGTTAGTCGCCCGCAATTTGGGCAAGTGCCCCGATTGGCACGATGCCGCCGGGAGTCCGGCATGGTTGTTCATTGACGAAATAGTGGCGCAGTGAATCCCTATGAAATAGAAATCTGTATCGAAACCCTCGCTGCGGCTAAGGGTGCCCAACAAATGGGAGCCGATCGGGTGGAGTTGTGTTCCCAATTAGAAAAAGACGGTTTAACGCCTTCCGAAGAGCTGTTAAAGGCCGTTAGAAGCGCTGTTGACATCGGTGTCTTCGTCATGATCCGTCCACGCGAAGGCCATTTTCATTATGCAGCGGCAGAAGTGCAGGTCATGTTGCAGCAAATCCATCAAGCCTATAGCTTGGGTGCTGATGGCATAGTAGCGGGATGCCTGACACCCGAAGGGAATCTGGATGAAGACACCCTGGTGCGGTTGCTAGAGGCCACCGGCGATTTGTCTTTTACTTTCCACCGCGCCTTCGATGTTTGCCGGTCTCCCATAAAAGTAGCCCGACGGTTAGAGGCGGTAGGCGTTCAACGTCTCCTAAGCTCAGGACAACGGCCCAAGGCCATTCAGGGAATCGCCTTGTTGCAAACCTTACAAAAGGAATGTAAGAGCATGGGCATCATGGCGGGAAGTGGTGTAAACGGCACCAATGTTTCTGATTTAGCGGCCACAGGCATTCAACAGTTCCATTTTACGGCCCATCGCATGGGTACCGACGGGGTTCAATATTTCGATGCCGACAAAGTGCGGCAGGTAAACCAACAATTAGGGCGAAAATGAAATTAAGCGGGTGGCTTTTGTGTGGGTTGTTAAGTTGTGTCGCACAATTCGCATTTGGCACCAACAGCCAGAAGCAAATGCTCAACGAAGGTTGGCAATGCCGCCAGGCCAACAGCACAAAGTGGTGGTCTGCCACCGTTCCCGGGAGCGTACAGCAGGACTTGATTCACCAGGGTTTGTTGGGGGATCCTCGCGTTGGAGACCAGGAAACCGAAGGAGAGTGGGTGGCTCAAAGTGATTGGGAGTTTAGGAAATCGTTTGCTTTGGCCAACTTACCCCAAGGCGAGATGGTCACTTTTCGTTTCCCGGGCCTCGATACCTATGCAGAGGTATACCTAAACGATTCATTGCTCTTTTCGGCCAACAACATGTTTCGCGCATGGCAGGTAACATGGCCCAGAAATCAATTGCGTGCTGAAAACCAGTTGCGGATTTATTTTCATTCACCCATCAAAAAAGGGTTGGAAGCCCAGCAGGCATTGGGCTATCCGCTACCCGCCTCCAACGATGCTGGGGCACAAAAAGTGAGCTCATTTGTGCGCAAAGCACCTTACCAATTTGGCTGGGATTGGGCCCCGCGCGTAGTTACTTGCGGCATCTGGAAAACGCCCTACATCGAAGTTTGGGATCAGTACCGTTTTGAATCCTTTCGCATTTTACAAACCGACCTGACCGAGACTAAGGCCGTTGGTCAGCTTATTTTTACCATAGCCGCAAAAGCACCCAAAACCGCTACACTCAACGGAGCATTTGGCGACCAAACCTGGCAAAAAACAGTACAACTGCAACCCGGTCTTCACGAATATGCCCTCCCGTTTGAATTGGTGAACCCCAAGTGGTGGTGGCCCAACGGCTGGGGAAATCCTCACCTTTATGCCTGTACCGCTCGGGTAGAAGCTGAAAAGCACGTGGAGGAAAAGCGCAAACGCTTTGGATTTCGCACCGTAGAACTTCGCCAAAGCAAAGACGCGATCGGCACCGCCTTCGAGTTTTGGGTAAATGGCCAACCCCTCTTTGTCAAAGGGGCCAACTATGTTCCGCAAAATATTTTTCCGGCAGCTGAAGCAACAACACAATCCCAAACCTTATTGCTACAGGCCCATGCCGCCCATTTCAACATGTTGCGGTTGTGGGGAGGGGGCCATTACGAATCCGAGCAATTTTACTCCCTTTGCGACAGCCTTGGCCTGCTGGTTTGGCAAGACTTTATGTTTGCCTGCTCTATGTATCCCTGGGACGAGAGCTACCTGGCCAACGTGGCGGCCGAAGCCGAAGAGCAAGTAGGACGACTCGTTTCGCACCCTTGCCTGGCCTTATGGTGTGGCAACAACGAAGTAAATGTAGCCTGGCTCAATTGGGGCTGGCAGAAACAGTTTGAATACAGCCGGGCACAACAAAAAGAGATTTACAAAGGCTATCAAGCCTTATTTGAGAAATGCCTGCCCAATGCAGTAGCAGCAATGGCTCCGGGCACACCCTACATTCACAGCTCTCCACTGAGCAACTGGGGCAAAGATGAAAACTTCAACCACCACAACATGCACTATTGGGGCGTGTGGCACGGAACCGACAACTTCGACGGCATGGAACGCTACGTACCGCGGTTCATGAGTGAATACGGATTTCAATCCTTTCCAGCTCCATCGGCGTATACCGGCGAGTTGGAAGAAGTATACCTCAACAAGCTGGACCCACTGGTGCAATACCGCCAAAAAAGCTATAAAACCACCTTTGAATTGGAGCGCCATTTGGAGCAGCACTATCCCAATAGCCGCGACTATGCCACTTTTGCCTACCTCAGCCAGCTCAACCAACGGTTGGCCATGGAAATGGCCATTCGTGCGCAGCGGAAAAACCGCGCCAGATGCAGTGGAACCCTCTATTGGCAATTCAACGATGTATGGGCTGCCCCCACATGGTCTACCATCGATGCGGCCGGCAATTGGAAAGCCGCCCACTACCAGGTGAAAGAAAGCTACCAACCCTTGGCCATCGTGCCCGAGAAAAGAAAAACCGATTGGCAATTTCACCTGGCAAACGACCTTCTCACCGACCAAAAAGGACGTTTGAAAATCTTCACCCTCACCTTTAATGGCGATACATTGTTTCAAGAGCAATTGAATTGGCAAATAGCCGCAAACACCACTAAACCTTTAAAATCATGGCCGAAAACCACCCTGTTTTCTAAGGCCACTCAAGTAAATGCGGCCGTAGTAGTGGTGCAACTTTGGCAAGGCCAACAAGTGGCGCACGAAGTAGCGGTATATGCTGTTGAGCCGAAAGAATTGGCATTGCCCGCAGTGGTATTTCCCGTGGTGCAATTGGCTGCGAAGAACAACACTTTAGCAATAACGCTTTCGTCCACCCAACTGGTCAAAGACCTTTGCCTTGATTTTAATGTTCCGGGC
>CALCCE010000073.1 GCA_937899835.1 uncultured Flavobacteriales bacterium
CCCCCCCCCCTCATTTTTTTTTTAATGATACGGCGACCACCTATATCTACACTCTTTCCCCTACACGACGCTCTTCCGATCTGTCAAACATCTGGCTCCCTTTTTGCCCACCAACCCGACCATACCCACGGGTGGTGAAAAAGCCATCCCTGCTATCTCAGGAGCTCC
Organism: uncultured Flavobacteriales bacterium; assembly: GCA_937899835.1. Lineage (GTDB taxonomy): Bacteria > Bacteroidota > Bacteroidia > Flavobacteriales_G > Salibacteraceae > CALCCE01. The sequence continues at coordinate 169 of CALCCE010000073.1, forward strand.
CTGGGGCAGTGCTCTGATTCTTCTGATTAGTTATGGCTACATCAAAATGTTGGGCAGCCACGGAGTGACTGAAAGTACGCGTATAGCCATCCTCAATGCCAACTACATGAAAGCGCGCCTGGAAAATGATTATCCCGTGTTGTATGTTGGCGAAGGCGGTCGAATTGCGCATGAAATGATCATCGATTGCCGTGGTTTCAAACAAACCGCCGGTATTGAAGTAGAAGACATTGCCAAGCGCTTGATGGACTATGGTTTCCACGCTCCTACGGTTTCTTTCCCGGTAGCGGGTACGATGATGATCGAACCTACCGAGAGTGAAGCTCTGCAAGAATTGGATCGTTTTTGTGAAGCTCTGTTGAGTATCCGTCAGGAGATTCGCGAAATAGAAAAGGAAGAATTCTCACAGGATAACAATGTATTGAAGCATGCTCCGCATACTTCTGAAGTAGTGATTTCCAGCGAATGGGATCGTCCCTATTCTCGTGAGAAAGCGGTGTTCCCACTCAATTGGACCCGCCAATCGAAGTTTTGGCCGAGTGTGTCGCGCATCGACAATGCCTTTGGTGATCGCAACCTGGTTTGTACTTGCCCTCCGATGGAGAGCTATGAAGAGCCTGTGCTTGCCTAAAGTAGCGGCCAAAGAAAAACTCGTTTTTTCATAATATTGTCCGGTTTTTCGGGTTAATGGGATTTTCCCATTACCCGATTTCAACCGGAATGCCTATGCGCTACCTGTACGCCCTGTTTGTCCTTTTTTGTTGTACCAATGGATTTTCCCAACAGCAAAACAATGCATCTAATCCCACAGCAGGAGATACCTGGCAATGGGTGCATCCGATAACTGCCACTTATTCTGCTAAGGCTGCCTCACGGTCGCTTTTTTTCTCTGAAAATTTTCAGGCGGTTACTACACCTGCGTTGCCCAATGGCTGGACCACCTCTGGTTTAGGTCCCACAGATTTTTATACGGGTACTGCAGGTACCAATGTTGGACAAGCCAACGAAGGTGGTTTTTGGCCGGTTCCCGGCCATACCATTTTTGCCATGACCAACGATGATGTTTGCTCCTGCAACAAAACAGTGGACTACCTCAATTTGCCTCCGCTCGACTTCTCGGGAGAAACCAACATGGGGATTTCTTTTGAAGCATATTTCGATGGCAATGCCGGCAGCACGGCTATCGTGGAGGTAAGTACCAATGGAGGTGCCAACTGGACGCTCCTTTTTCCAATTCCCGCCAGAGCAGGGATATGGCAGCGCTTTCGCCATATTCCTTTGACCGGAACCGACAACGAAAGCAATGTTCTACTTCGATTTCACTACAACGACCAGTTGAATGCAACCACCGGGTTGGCCATCGACGATGTTGAAATTGATCCCATTCCAGACCACAACCTACGCATTGAAGAGGTTTTCTACAATCAAACCAACGATCCGGGGCAAACCACCTATTACACCCAGGTACCGGTTCGACAGGCCAAGGCCGAAGAGCTGAACTTTGCGGCCGATATTTCGAATCGTGGTGTGGTCAATCAGCAAAATGTAAGTTTGGGAGTTACCGTTTCCGGGCCAGGTACATACGCCGATCAAATTATTGTTGGAGGTTTGGCACCCGGAAATTCACTTCCCATCAACCTCAACTTTCCCGGTTTCACGCCTGCAGGAATTGGAACTTACGATGTTACCTTTCAAGCCTTGTCCAATGAAACCGACCAAGAGGCGGAAGACAATCAGGTTGAGGCCACTTTTGATGTGACGCCTACTTCGTATGCCCGAGACAACGGTACTTACAATGGAAATGGCTTCTGGTATGGCCCCGGCAACTATCGAGTGGGCAACCGCTTTGAAATTCACACCCTCGATACCCTCACTGGCATCGCAGTCTTCTTTCAGGAAAATACAACGCCTGGGTCTACGGTTCACGTACGCTTGTATGATGGCGGTTTAACCAATCCCATAGCCTCTGTTTTGAGTGCGACCCTTTCTACTTCAGACATCGGATCGTGGGTAAACTTTCCATTGAGCCCCACACAATTGGCACCCGGAGATTATGTCGCGGTAGTAGAAGTGCTTTCCGGGCAGGTTTTTATGGCTGCAGACCCTTCAGCCCCACTTGCTCCTCCACAAACTACTATGCGTTTTGTAGGAGGAAACTGGAGTTCACACGATGGTCCTATCCCTTTTATCCGTTTGGAAATGCAACCCTTCAACGACCCTTGTCCGGTGGTTTTTGCTCCCAACATTACTCCAGTGAGTTGCTTTGGCGCCAACGACGGGTCCATTAAAATAACACCCAATTCAGGAAGTAGTCCGTTTGTCTACCAATGGTCCAACGGTGGTTCAGGAGACTCAATTGGAAGCCTCACACCTGGCATTTATCAACTCACAGTGAGTTACGACAGCGGTGCCTGTAGCCAACAAAGCAGTTTTTCTGTTTTCGGCCCAGATAGCTTACAAGTACAATTTGCCACGGGCATGGAAACTTGTGGAGATGAAGGAGGTTCCGCCAATGCCTTGGTTAGTGGAGGCACTCCCCCACTGGCTTACCAATGGACTACTGGCGATTCTGTTGTACTGTTGCAAGGAATTTCAATTGGAACTTATACAGTTACGGTTACTGATGTCAATGGATGTAATGTACAAGGCACTACCTCCGTTTCCGGGACTCCTGGGGTGGTCATCAATAGTTCTGATGTACCTCCCGGATGCGGTCAATCCAATGGTGACCTGATTGTAACGCCTACTAGTGGTCCTGCTCCCTACAGCTTTGCATGGAGCCACGATGTGAGTTTAACCGATTCTGCAGCGACCAGCCTTTCTGCGGGAAGCTACACGGTAACCGTTTCTGATGGCAACGGATGTACCGCACCCTTTACCTTGTTTCTCAACAATCAGGGTAGTGCCGCTTTGAGTACTTCCCAAGTGACCAATGTTGATTGCTTTGGTGCCAATACGGGAGGTATTGATCTCAACGTTAGTGGCGGCAGCACCCCTTACACGTATTTATGGAGTGATCCTAATGCTACCACTACACAGAATTTAAGCAATGCCACAGCGGGAATTTACCGGGTAACCGTAACCGATGCCAACGGCTGTCAGAGTTTTCACCTCGACACCATTCTGGAACCAGAAATGCTTTCTGCCAGCTTCACTGCGGAACGAGCTTTGTGTTTTGGAGACAATTCCGGCTTGGCAGTAGCTACTGCAAGTGGAGGAACCCCAGGTTACAGTTATTCCTGGAGCAATGGTTCCAGTAGCGACAGCCTGTTGAATGTTTCAGGAGGCAATTACACGGTCACGGTTACGGATAACCAAGGATGTGAAGTGCAACTTCCGGTGCTCATTCCTCAACCCGACTCCATTCAAGTGGCGGCATCGGTAACCGGAGAAGATACACTTACAGGGGGCAATGGTTCCATTGATATTACCGTATCGGGAGGTTCTCAGCCCTACAGTTATTTTTGGTCCAACAATTCTTTTGGTGAGGACTTATTTAACTTAAGCGGAGGAGGCTATTGGGTCATTATCACCGATGCAGAAGGATGCATGACCGATACGGTCAACTTCTTTGTACCCTATCCAACTTCTATCTTGGAGAATCAAATACCATCCATCGCTCAACGGGTGTTTCCCAACCCAAGTGGTAATTTCATAAATATCGAGTGGGCCGATGCAACCATTTTTCCGGTTCAAGTATCCATGATTACAATTACCGGTAAAGTTGTTGTCGAAAATACCATCATCGACTCTTCGGATGGCAAATTCACCAGGTTTGATTTGGTTGGCCCCCAACCTGGCGTTTACCTCCTTCGTTTTCATAACGAGCAAGGTCTCAGCATCCACCGGATTATCGTACAGTAAGCAGTTCGCTTATTGTTTCTTCCCTCTGTCTATTTATACAATTGATGCGCAGTCATCAATAAACGCTACGTAGAAAAAAGATTAAATTTGTTAATACGAGGTTGTTCTCATTCACTAAAAATCCGACTATGAAGAAAACAATTACCCTATTGGCTGTGCTGGCAGTGGGAAATTTGGCCCTTGGCCAAAATACCTCCACCAACTTTCCACACATCCCGGCCCAGTCCCTACACATGCCTCCCACAACCGCTACCCCCGATCAGCTGGGAGATTATAATCACGATGCTAACCGAAGCGCAGGCGCCATTATTTGGTCTGAAGACTTTGCTGGCGGTTTTCCCAACACCTGGACAGAGGTAGATATCACCGGTCAGGGTGGTTGGGCATGGACCACACAATCCCCACAAGGGCAATTTTCTACCAACATTGGGATTATCAACTCCCAATCAGCCCTTAATGGTTTTATGATTCTTGATGCCGATGCACACAACACGCCCGGTAACGCCAACACTTTTACCGTAGTAGAATCGTACATTACCTCCCCGACCATCGACCTGAGTACTCATCCCGATGTCGTGCTTCAGTTCAATCATTATTTCCGTCCTTTCGCCGACACCGAAATGCTGGTAGAGGTAAGTGGCGATGACGGTATTACCTGGACCCAGTTTGACGTGCGTAACGGGCAAGCTACCAATCAGGCTTCTACCAACTCCATTTTGGAGACCATCTACATTAGCCAAATTGCTGGCGGCTCTTCGACCGCCAAGATTCGCTTTCATTGGCTCGGTGGTACGCATTACTTCTGGATGATAGACGATGTGCGCATTTGTCCTGCTCCCAACAACGACCTTCGCTTAGAGCAAGTGTTTTACAACACCCTGCTCGATTCTACCCGGGACCGTCATTACACCCAAATCCCACAAAACCAAACTACGGGAGATACCAACCGGTTTGCGGCTTCTTTCATTAACCTGGGTGCTACCCCACAGCCGAACTCAAAATTGACGATGAACGTCACCGGGCCCTCAACGTTCTTCAACGAATCGAGTGTTCCTACCAACGTCAACCAATATGTTTTTGCGGGTGCTGAAGTAACGGGCAGTGCGCCTTCCAACTACTTTATTCCCTGGAACCAAGGGAGCTACAATGCCAGCTTTTTAGTGACTTCTGATTCTGTAGACGCTACTATTGCTGATAACAACATTCAGGAGCCCTTTTCAGTGACCTCCAATACTTACGCCCGCGACCTGAACGACTATAACGGACAAGGGTTTTGGTATGGAGCCAGTACTGATTATGAGTTGGGTTTGTTTTACGAGTTTCACAATCCTGACACACTGGATGAAATACAATACTTATTTCAGGGTAACACTCGGGTAGGTACCATCATCATTCCGCAAGTCTGGGATTTGAACAACCTCGGTGCTGGTGGTTTACTGAGTACCACCAACTTTATTACCCTTAATGCAGGTGATATTGGCAGTTGGTTTACTGTGGATGTGCCTGACACTCCATTGCCTGCCGGGGAATACATTTTCGGATATTCTACCATTAGTGTAGACACCTGTCTGATTGGAGCTTCTTCAGACAATGATTACAATGACAACACGCCTCCGCTTACTGTTTTCGTAAATGTGAACAGCGGTACTTGGGGCTATACCACTGGCTTCCAACCACACATTCGCATGCGGACCACTGGATCAGTGGACCCTTGTAATGCTCCCATCAACCAATCCGTGAGCAACATTACCTGCCTGGGTCAATCGGATGGAAGTATCTCACTCAACATTCCTGGTGCAACCAACTTCACCTGGAGCAATGGACAAAGCGGAGCCAGTATCAGCAACCTTGTGGCTGGAACTTACAATGTAACCGCCACTGGTGGCGGATGTACCTGGAACGGGGCATTCACCATCTCACAACCGAACTCTTTACTGAACTCTTCAGTTTCGGGTAACCCTGAAACCTGTGGCAGTGGAAACGGAACCGCGGTTTCTTCCCCAACTGGTGGTGTTACACCATATCAGTACGCCTGGAGCAACGGACAAACCGGAGGCACTGCGGTTAACCTCAACGCAGGAAACTATACTGTGACCGTTACGGACTTGAACGGGTGTACTTCTACCAACAATGTGACCATTGCTGGCACACCCGGAGTGGTGGCTTCTACTACGCAGTCTTTCGTTACCTGTGGTAGCAGTGACGGAACCATCAACTTGAATGTTACTTCGGGTACGGCTCCTTATAACTACACATGGTCAGGACCTGTGGGCATTGGCAACACCGCTTCTCCCACCGGATTACCTGTAGGTTCATACACCGCTACCATTACCGATGCCAACGCTTGTACCGAAGAGTACATGATCAACATGGTGAATCAAAATTCACCGGAAGCTACTGCGCTGTTTGCCTCTACTCCCACGTGTAATGGCGATAACAACGGTTTTATCACCTTGAGCCTAACCGGTGGAAACGGAGCCTACACCTTTAACTGGAGCGGACCGGGCGGTTTTACCGCTTCTTCGCAAAACCTCACTGGTTTGAGTTCAGGTAACTATCAACTGACCGTATCGGATACCCAGGGTTGCCTTGGTTTCCTGGATACTACTTTGGTAGATCCTCCGGTACTTATCGGTACAGCTGATTCTACCGATGCGAATTGCAACGGTGTTTCTGACGGTTCCGTAACAGTGAACATTGTGGGAGGCGTTTCTCCTTATACTGTTTTGTGGAGTGGCCCTCTTGGAGGAATCGGCACTCAACTCAACAACCGTCCTGCGGGAGCCTACACGGCCAACATTACCGATGCTAACGGTTGTATGATTTCCAGCCAAACCGTAGTGAATGAGCCTTCCGCCATTCAAATCACCAACTCCATTGTGGTGGACAACCAGCCTGCTGGCTCCATCAACATTGATGTGTCGGGTGGGAACCCTCCCTATGGCTTTTTCTGGACTGGCCCTAATGGTTATACCAGTGGTCAGGAAGATATCTCCGGCCTGGTGGTGAATGGCACCTACACGGTAACCGTTACCGATGGTTCCGGTTGTACTTTCACCGCTGATTATGTGGTTATTGGTGTAAGTGTAGATGAATTGGCGGCTCAGCTCATTCAGTTTAGTGTGTATCCAAATCCAGCTAAAGACGAACTGTTCCTGAACTTCGAAAATCTGGAGACTGGAAGTTACACCATCGAATTGATCAACCTGTTGGGTGAAGTAACCCATAGCCAGACCTTGGGTTTACAAGGTGCGCATTTGGAAACCCTCAACCTCAGCGGGTATGCTAAGGGAGTATACTTCCTAAATGTTACCAGCCGTGAGGGTACTAGTACCCGAAGGGTGATTGTGCAATAAGGATTTTTAGAAATTGATAATGAAGAGGGTCATTTCGAAAGAAATGGCCCTTTTTTATTGGCCTTTTTTCCGAATCATCTTCATGAATTCGGAAGCATATACAAAGTCGATCAATTCTTTATTGTCGGTTTGTAAAATATCCTGGCGGCTGCCTTGCCACCAATTTTGGCCCTGCCACAAGAAAAAGACCTTGTCGCCAATCTCCAACACCGAATTCATGTCGTGGGTGATGACAACGGTAGTGATGCCAAATTCTTCGGTTATTTCTTTGATGAGGTTGTCAATCAGAATGGAAGTTAAGGGATCGAGGCCGGAGTTGGGTTCATCGCAAAACAAATAGCTGGGCTTGAGGGCAATGGCCCGCGCAATACCCACCCGTTTTTTCATTCCTCCACTTAACTCTGAAGGAAAGAGCTTGTTGGCATTTTGAAGGCCTACTCGTTCCAGACAAAAATTAGCCCTTTCCAAACGCTCTTCTTTGCTCTGGTCGGTAAACATGGTCAGCGGAAACATGACGTTTTCTTCTACCGTCATAGAATCAAACAAAGCACTGGCCTGAAAAAGAAAACCAATTTCTTTCCGGATTTGGGTCCGATCGCGGTCTTTCATTTGGGTGAACGACCGATCGTTGTAAAGTATTTCACCCTGGCTGGCCTCGTGCAGCCCCACCATGCATTTCACCAAGGTGGTTTTCCCCGATCCGCTGGCCCCAATGATGAGGTTGGCCTTGCCTTTTTCAAGGACCATGGAAATGTCGTGCAACACTTCTTTGTCTCCAAAAGACTTGTGAATGTTGCGCACCTCAATCATATCAACAAGAGTTGGGTAATGATGTAGTTGAAAATGAGGATCGTAATGCTGCTGTATACCACCGCTCGGGTACTGGAACGCCCCACTTCCAAAGCCCCACCGGAGGTGTGGTAGCCATGATAGGCCGAAACGGAAGTGATCAGAAAAGCGAAAATCACCGTTTTTATCAGGGCGTAGGCCACGTCAAACGATCGAAAGTCGAGCTGGATGCCGTAGATATAATCTCCAATGGGCACTAAGCCGGTAAGCGCACAAATGGCGTAACCAGCTCCTACTCCTAAAAACATGCTGATGATGATCAAAAAGGGATTGATGATGACTCCAGCGGTAATCTTAGGCAAGATGAGGTAACCCGCCGGGTTGATGCCCATAATTTTCAAAGCATCTATTTGCTCGGTCACCCGCATGGTGCCGATTTCGGAAGCGATGTTCGAACCCACTTTTCCTGCAAGAATAAGCGCAATGATGGTAGGCGAAAATTCGAGAATGACCGATTGGCGCGTGGTGAAACCAACCGTGTATTTGGGAATCCAAACGCTATCGATGTTGGAGGCGGTTTGAATGGTGATGACCATTCCCATGAAAATGGAGATAATGGCAATAATGCCCAGGGAATCGATTCCAAGAGACTCTATCTCAAGCAATAGCTGCCGGCGAAAGACCACCACCTTTTCCGGACGGGTGAAGACCTGCCGTAGCATGAGAAAATACCTCCCGATATGATAAAAGACCCGCAAAACGGCTTGAATGCGGGTAAAATTAGCGATTATTTGCTTGCATCACATCGCGACTTGCCCTTAGCCCTTTCAGGAATTTCTAACTTTGGGGTATGAACATTAGCCGGACTAATTTCCTGAGTGGACTTCGTTTGTTCTCCGTTGTCTTGATTTCAATGTGCTTGTTGAGCGGTTGCTTTATTTTCAGAAAAAAGAACCGTTGCGACACTTGCCCCTCTTGGAGTAACTCTCCGGCACCCGAAGAACCTGCACCGGAGAATAAAGACTCCTAAGCTTACTCCGCCCTCGTGCCGAACCACGGCATGCCTCCCCGAAAACAATTTGGTACTTTAGTGGGTCTTAGACCAAAAAAGATTGACAGCTTCAGCACATCCCAATTTAGCTGTACTGGTCCCTGGTCAAAGCGCAACCATCGTTGGTTTTTCAGATGAATTTCTGTCTGAAAAATTAATGGAAATGGGCGTGCTTCCCGGATCAGAAGTTCGCATGGAACAACGCGCCCCGCTGGGTGATCCTCTCCTGATATCCGTTCAAGGCACTATGTTGAGCCTCCGCAAAGCTGAGGCCGCTTGCATTTCCGTCACTGAAATTGTTGCCGAGTGATGGAGAACACGACAGAAATGGAAGTGCCGAAACCAGTACTCGGTCGTAAGGTAATTTTGGCCGGCAACCCCAACAGTGGAAAATCTACCCTGTTTAACCTGTTGACCGGGCTAAAGCAAAAAGTGGGCAACTATGCCGGTGTAACAGTAGAAAAGAAAAGTGGCAAATGCCGACTTGAGAATGGTTCACACCTGGAAATTATCGATCTGCCCGGTACCTACAGCCTGCGGCCCGATGCCTTGGACGAAAAGTTGGCCGCTCAAATACTCACCCAAAAAGACCATCCCGACCACCCCGAGCAGGTGGTGTATGTGGCCGATGCTTCCAACCTGAAACGCAGCCTTTTTCTATTTACTCAACTGAAGGACCTGGAACTGCCTTTGGTGCTGGTGATCAACATGTTGGACGTGGCCCAGAAGCAGGGAATTGATGTGGATGGTCAACAATTGGAGGATGCCTTTCAGGTGCCGGTAATTATGTTGAATGGACGAAGTGGTGCTGGCGTTTCGGAATTAAAACAAATCCTGCAAAAACCGGCTCCTGAACCTATAACTTTTGTACAGGAAGTCAACGCGTTACCTCGGCAACAAAGCATTTTAAAACGGTATCAAAAAATTGCCGAGGCCATAGCTCCGGCCGTGCAGCAGCAGGATCGCTCCAAGAATTCTTTCACCCGAAGGTTAGACAAAATCCTGTTGCACCGCGTGTGGGGCTTTGCTATTTTTCTCACCATACTGTTTCTCATCTTTCAAAGCGTTTTTTCCCTTTCTGAAACTCCTATGGACTGGATTGAGCAAAGCTTGGGGTGGTTGGCAGATTCGCTTCACAGTCTTTTACCCGAAGGTCCCATCAACACACTCCTCACCAGTGGCATCATCCCTGGTTTAGCCGGAGTGTTGGTCTTCATCCCTCAGATTGTCATCTTATTTTTCCTCCTCGCATTGCTGGAAGACAGCGGCTACATGGCCAGAGTAAGTTTTTTGATGGATCGCTTGCTGCGAAAATTTGGATTGAATGGCCGATCTGTCATCCCACTGATCAGTGGAATGGCTTGTGCAATTCCGGCCATTATGAGTGCACGATCCATCGGCAACTGGAAAGAACGGCTGATTACCATTATTGTCACCCCTTTAATGAGTTGTTCGGCACGTCTACCGGTCTATACCTTGCTCATTGCCTTGGTCATTCCCAACGAACGCCTTCTTGGAGTCATCGACCTTCAGGGATTGGTGATGATGGGGCTCTACCTTATCGGCTTTGTTGCGGCCATTGGCTCGGCCGTTGTGATGAAATTCCTTTTAAAGGCCCGAGAAAAAAGCTATTTCCTAATGGAAATGCCGCATTACCGAGCTCCCCAATGGAAAGATGTGACCTACACCATCTTTGAAAAAGTGCGGGTATTTGTTTGGGATGCAGGCAAAGTGATTGTAGCCATTTCTATCATTTTGTGGGTGTTGGCCTCTTACGGTCCGGGGAATCAAATGGCTCAAATTGAAGAACAGCTGGCAGAAGTAGAAGCAGGTGGCCTTGAATTGTCGGAAGGAGAAATCAACGACCTAAATGCCAAACGGTTAGAAGCTTCTTATATCGGGCACCTGGGTAAGTTTATCGAACCTAGCATTGCCCCACTGGGCTACGATTGGAAAATCGGCATTGGGCTTATTGCCTCTTTTGCCGCCAGAGAAGTATTTGTAGGCACCATGGCCACCATCTATTCGGTAGGAGACGAGGAAAATACCCAATCTCTAAAAGAGCAAATGCAGAGCGATGTATATCCAGGCACCAACCAGCCGGTGTATACGCTGGCTACCGGGCTTTCCCTGCTCCTGTTTTATGCTTTTGCCATGCAGTGCATGAGTACCCTGGCGGTAGTTTACCGCGAAACCCAAGGCTGGAAATGGCCGGTGATACAGCTTGTTTTCATGACGGCTCTTGCTTACGTGTCAAGCTGGCTGGTTTTTCAGATTTTTGCATAACATGGGAGTTTCTCCACTGCAAAATGCACTGGCCAGATACATGCCTCCGGCATTTGTGCCCACCGTTAGCCATTGGCTAACCGAGCACGAAGTGGAAGTACGCATCACCCGATCGCGACAGAGTAAGCTGGGCGACTACCGCTCTCCACAACGCGGCAAAGGGCATCGCATTTCCATCAACCGCGATTTGAACCCTTACGCTTTCACCATTACCCTGATTCACGAAATTGCGCACCTACACACTTTCGTCCAGTATAAAAACCGGGTGAAACCCCACGGTGAAGAATGGAAACGGGAGTTTCAATGGCTCATGGGACATTTCGATCTGGATCGGCTCTTGCCCCAGGATGTGGCCCTGGCTTTGCGTCACTACTTACGCAATCCAGCCGCCAGCAGCTGTACCGATCCGGTGCTGCTCACCGTGCTTCGACGATACGATCCGCAGGTGCCCGGCGTCACCACCTTATCGGAACTTCCACCTCGTTCACTATTCCGATTGGGAAAACAGCGTATTTTTCGAAAAGGAGATAAGCTTCGAACCCGATACAAGTGCCTGGAAATAAGCTCACAACGGTTCTACCTCATCAACGGTTTAGCGGAGGTGGAAATCCTTAAAGAACGGGAGGCTTGAGGGACCTAAATTTCCTACTTTTGCACTACTCCAAAAGCACTTATGGAACCAACATTCGTATCTGGAAACCGCATCTTGCGGGTCTCCGAAATGGCTGAAAATCTAATTCCTTCCGAGATTATAAAACTCGGGGGCGAAATCCGCGAAAAGATTGCCGCGGGTGAACAGATTTACAATTTCACGATCGGAGATTTTAATCCTGCCATTTTTCCCATTCCCGAAGAGCTGAAGTCAGCGATTATTGAGGCCTATCAAAACAACGAAACCAACTATCCGGCGGCTAACGGACAGCTGGAGTTGCGTCAATCTGTTTCCCGTTTTCTGCACACCCGCGGAGGGTTGGAGTACTCGGAAGATCAGTTGTTGGTGGCGGGTGGCTCACGGCCACTCATCTATGCGGTATACCGCACTTTGGTAGACCCGGAAGACAAAGTGATTTACCCTGTGCCTTCCTGGAACAACAATCACTACTGCCACCTCAGCGGGGCAAAAGGAATACCGATTACTGCCCGGGCGGAAGACAATTTTATGCCTACTGCTGCCAGCATTGCTCCTCACGTAAGTGGGGCTACCCTCATTGCTTTGTGTTCTCCGCTCAATCCTACCGGGACGGCTTTTTCACGTACGCAGTTAGAAGCCATCTGCCGCCTTGTGTTGGATGAAAACCGCAAGCGCAAAGAAACAGACAAGCCTTTGTACTTGCTTTTCGATCAGGTTTACTGGACCTTAACCCACGACGATAACCTGCATTTTGACCCGGTGAGCCTGTTTCCCGAAATGAAAGATTACACGCTTTACATCGATGGTCTTTCTAAGGCATTTGCTGCTACTGGTGTGCGGGTAGGCTGGGCCTTTGGCCCGAGGAAGGTGATGGACAAGATGAAAGCGATTCTTGGTCACGTTGGTGCATGGGCTCCCCGTGCAGAACAAATGGCAGTAGCTCAGTTTTTACAACAAGATGCTGCCCTGGATCGCTTCTTAGAAGACTTTACCAAAAAGCTACACGAGCGCCTCCATGGTTTCTACCAAGGGTTCACCCAATTGAAATCGGAAGGATTTGCGGTGGATGCAATAGCTCCACAAGGAGGCATTTACCTGACCGTGAAATTTGAATTGATCGGTAAAACCACTCCCGATGGTAAGAAGCTTACCACCGCCTTGGATGTGACTCAGTTCCTGCTCAATACGGCTCACCTTGCCATTGTTCCTTTTTCTGCTTTTGGTGCTTCGCGCAACAATCCCTGGTTTCGAATATCAGTAGGAACCGCTAAAATTGAAGACATCGAACAGGTATTGCTCAACGTTAAGCAAGCCCTAAGTCAATTGCAATAAATGCGTAAATCCCAACCCTCGCCTCATCATGCAAAAGAATAATAATTACCTGGTGATCATGGCTGGTGGCATTGGAAGCCGCTTTTGGCCACTGAGCAAAACGGCATTGCCCAAACAGTTTTTAGACATTTTAGGTACTGGACGCACCTTGATCCAGCAAACCTATGATCGTTTTTTGCCCATTTGTCCCAAAGAAAACATCATAGTCGTCACCAACGAGCAATACATAGGTTTAGTTGCCGAGCAGCTTCCCGATTTGCAGCCGCATCAAATTCTTGGCGAACCCGCCCGGAGAAATACGGCTCCCTGCATTGCTTATGCTTCGTTCAAAATTCAGTCGATGAACCCGGAGGCCAACATCATTGTGGCGCCTTCCGATCACCTGATCTTAAAGGAAGAGAATTTTCTCGATTTGGTTAAAACCGCGCTCAATTTCACCGCTAAGCGGGATGCACTGGTTACTTTGGGCATAAAACCCAGCCGTCCGGACACCGGTTACGGCTACATTCAGTTTACTGACGATCCTTCGGTGAACGATCCACGGATCAAAAAGGTGAAAACCTTTACCGAAAAGCCCAACCTTTCACTGGCCAAGGATTTTCTGGTCTCAGGAGATTTCTACTGGAATTCGGGCATTTTCATTTGGAGTGTATCCAGCATTCTGAAGGCGTTCGACCAACACCTGGCCGAAGTGGGCGACCTTTTTAAAGAAGGAGCCTCCAAATACAACACTCCAGAGGAAAAAGAATTCATCGATGCCACCTATCCGGTGTGTTCCAACATTTCCATCGACTATGGTGTGATGGAGAAAGCCAAAAATGTGAACGTGGTGCTGGGTGATTTCGGATGGTCCGACCTGGGTACTTACGGTTCTCTTTACACCCATCTTAAGCAAGACAAAGAAGGGAATGCCATCATTGGCAAAAAAGCTTTGATCTACGACAGTGGCAACAACATTGTGAACGTACCGGACGATAAGTTGGTGGTACTGGTTGGCGTGGAAGATTCAATTGTGGTAGAATCAGACGGAGTCTTGATGATCTGCAAGAAAACGGAAGAACAGAAGATCAAACAGGTCGTGAACGACCTGAAGATCTCCCATCCTGATACCGTTTAAAACATTTCAATTAGCCTTCGAGGGATCCGATCATTTTGGACGGATCAACGTAGCGGTCAAACTCTTCCTCGGTCAAATAGCCGAGATTAATGGCCTCTTCTTTCAAGGTAGTGCCGTTCTCGTGTGCAGTTTTGGCAATTTTTGCAGCCTTTTCGTACCCAATGTAAGGGTTGAGTGCGGTTACCAGCATCAACGACCGGTTGAGGTTCTGCGTGATGTTCGACCGGTTGAGCTCAATGCCTACCGCACAATTCACATCAAAAGAAACACAGGCATCGCCAATGAGGCGAGCTGACGACAACACGTTGTAGGCCATCATGGGCTTGAACACATTGAGCTGAAAGTGCCCGTTCATGCCACCCGTGGTAACGGCTACATCGTTGCCTGCCACTTGTGCACAAACCATGGTTAAAGCCTCGCATTGTGTAGGATTCACCTTGCCGGGCATAATGGACGATCCTGGCTCGTTGGCCGGAATTACCAATTCGCCCAAGCCGCTGCGCGGCCCGGAGGCCAACATCCGAATATCATGAGCAATTTTCATCAGGCTTACTGCCAGTTGTTTCAATGCCCCGTGCGTTTCTACCATGGCATCGTGGGCCGAAAGTGCTTCGAATTTGTTATCCGCACTCACAAAAGGCAGTCCGGTGAAAGCCGCGATCTTTTCGGCTACGTTTTGCGAATAGCCCTGCGGTGTATTGATTCCTGTACCCACTGCAGTTCCGCCCAAGGCCAGTTCCGAAAGGTGAGCCAAGGTGCTTTTCAAAGCTTTCAATCCATGATCGAGTTGCGAAACGTAACCCGAAAATTCTTGTCCTACGGTTAACGGTGTGGCATCCATCAAGTGCGTGCGACCGATCTTCACTACATCCATAAAAGCTTTGGACTTCGCGTCCAGCGTGTTGCGCAACTGCTCTACGCCGGGAATGGTCGTTTCCACGATCATTTTATAGGAAGCAATGTGCATTCCGGTAGGGAAAGTATCGTTGGACGATTGCGATTTGTTCACATCGTCGTTGGGGTGAATGAGGCGTTCGCCTTCACCCAAGGTATTGCCTGCCAAAACGTGGGCCCGGTTGGCTACCACTTCGTTCACATTCATGTTGGATTGGGTACCGGAACCGGTTTGCCAAACCACCAAGGGGAACTGGTCGTCGAGCTGACCTTCGAGAATTTCATCGCACACTTGCGAAATCAGGTCGCGTTTTTCTGCCGGGAGCACACCCAACTCGCAGTTGGTGTGTGCCGCTGCTTTTTTGAGATAGGCAAAACCCCTCACCACTTCGATGGGCATCTTGCCTTCACCGATTTTAAAGTTGTTGCGCGAGCGTTCGGTCTGCGCGCCCCAGTATTTATCTGCGGGCACCTGAACATCGCCCATGGTATCTTTCTCGATACGATATTTCATGATTTCGTGCTTTCTATGTATTGGGTTCACCAGGCCGAATGGCCCGGATCGGATTATCCGTTGAGTAAGGAGTTGACATTTTCGGGTGGACGGCCCAGAATGGCTTTTCCGTCCCGGACCACAATGGGCCGTTCGATAAGCTTGGGATGCGCTACCATAGCGGCAATCCATTCGGCATCGCTAAGGTCTTTTCCCTTGTATTGGTTTTTGTATTCCGCCTCCCCCTTTCGAACCAGTTCGAAGGGTGAAATGCCCAAGAGCTTCACCAGTTGTACAAGTTCAGCTTCGGTAGGCACATTTTTGAGGTATTCTACGATTTCGGGCGCTTCACCCGATTGGCGAATGATATCCAGGGTTTCCCGGCTCTTTCGGCAGCGCGGATTGTGGTAGATGATTAGCTGGCTCATGACTTAACTTTTGCCGTGGGTCATCAGGTAAGATTTCAAAAACTCGTCGATTTCTCCGTTGAGTACCGCATCGGCATTGGAGGTTTCGTGCTCGGTGCGCACGTCTTTCACCATTTTGTAGGGATGCAAAACATAGTTGCGAATTTGAGAACCCCACTCGATCTTTTTCTTTCCGGCCTCAATTTCGGCCCGCTTCTCCAACTTTTTCGACATTTCAAGCTCATACAATTGAGATTTCAGCAATTGCATGGCTTTTTCTTTGTTGCCCAGTTGTGAACGGGTTTCGGTGTTTTCAATGGTGATTCCGGTAGGTTTGTGCCGCAAGCGAACGCCGGTTTCTACTTTGTTCACGTTTTGGCCACCAGCTCCGCCCGAGCGGAAAGTGTCCCACTCGATTTCTGCCGGGTTCACCGTGATCTCAATGGAATCGTCTACCAAGGGATACACGTATACCGAAACAAAGGAGGTGTGTCTTCTGGCGTTGGAATCGAAGGGAGAAATGCGCACCAGGCGGTGTACTCCGTTTTCTCCTTTCAGGTATCCAAAGGCAAATTCACCTTCAAACTCAAAAGTGGCGGTCTTTATTCCGGCTACATCGCCTTCCTGGAGGTTCAACTCCTTGATTTTGTACCCGTTTTTCTCTCCCCACATCAGGTACATGCGCATGAGCATAGATGCCCAATCGCAGCTTTCGGTACCGCCAGCGCCTGAGGTAATTTGAAGCACAGCGTTCAGACTGTCTTCCTCTGCGCTGAGCATGTTTTTGAATTCGAGTTCTTCCAACACCGCAACGGTGCTCTCGTATTGTTCTGTGACTTCCTCCTCGCTGGCTTCGCCTTCTTTGTGAAAGTCGAGCAATACCACCAAGTCTTCGTAAGAGGATTCTACTCCCTTGTAGGCATCGGTCCACACTTTTTTGTTGCGGATGCCCTTGAGAATTTTTTCGGCTTCTTTGGGGTTGTCCCAAAAGTCGGGAGCCTGGGTTTGCAGCTCCTCATCGGCGATCTGTTCTAACTTGCTATCAACGTCAAAGGTACCCCCTTAACGCGTCCAGGCGCCCAGCTATATCTTTAATGGTGTCTTGCGTGATCATGGGCCAAAAGTAGCATTTTTTTGAGGGGCGAATGCCTTCAAATGTACTTTACAAGTCGGGAAACTGACAATTGTATTTGGTCTGGAGTTTGTAATATTGGCCTCGGCCGAATATGAAATCAACACTTTTCTTTTTGCTGCTTTTGGTGGGTCCTCTGGTTGGAGGATCGCCCGACAAAGCTTCTTCTTCCAAAGTCCATCTGCCTTTTCTTTTGGGAGGCATTCAGGTGAACGAACCCGACCATCAAAAATGGGTAGAAACCTTGCATGGTGATGGCATGAACACCGTTTCGGTTACAGTATATGCCAAGCAGGGTGATTGGGACAGCGACAACCTTTGGTGGGAAGCCGAAGAGGCATCGGTGGTGCGAGAAATCCAAACCGCCAAAGCTTCGGGTTTGCGGGTAGTGCTCATTCTACGGGTGGCCCTCGACCATGCCTTCGAGCGCAACGAGTTTTTTTGGCACGGTATGATCTTGCCCAAAACTCCCCCGCTACTCGATTCCTGGTTTGAAAAATATACCCGATTTGTGACCCAATGGGCTGCAATCGCCGAGGCGGAGCAAGTGGACGTATTTGCCGTGGGTAGTGAGATGAACGCCCTTTCGGCTACCCTTCCAGTAGAAGATATTCCTGCTTTGGACGAATATTACCTCAACAAGACCAAGCAACTGCTCTACCGCAAAGGGATTCTACAGTACAGCCCTACCATTACCGACCGTCACCTGTGGACACCCGGTCCGAACGAACACAAAACGATCAGCGATTACCTTGAGGCGCGCGAAGCCGCCAACCGCCACTGGGCGCAAGTGCACAGCTTTGATGACACTGATTCGTCCATCGCAAAAATCAACGATCGGGCGCAAAGGCTCAACACGCATTGGGAACACCTGATTGATGAAACGCGCAAAATTTATCAAGGGCCAGTGACCTATGCCGCCAATTTTGACAATTACTACGATGTCGGCTTTTGGAAAAAACTTGACTTCATGGGCATCAATGCTTATTTTCCGTTGCGCAATGCTTACCGGAAGCCAACTCGGGAAACGGTCTCTTTTCCTACTTTCAAAGAAAGCTGGGAGCGAGTGTTTCAGCAAATCAACGGCTTCAAGCAGAGCCAGGAGATAAAAGACTGTCCGGTAATTTTCACGGAGTTGGGCTACACCTTCCGCAAAAACTGTTCGATTGAACCTTGGTCGAGCTACGGTTTCTCAGTGATTGGCAAACCACCTCGCGGTCAACTGGTGATTTGGCAAGACCAGCCGGTAGACTATCAAGAACGGTCATTGGCTGTGAAAGCCTTGCATGCCGTCACCTCCAAAATGGGCCCGGGCCAGTTTCAAGGCATTCTTTATTGGAAGCTCACCTCCATCAAATCGCACATCGATATCGAGCCCTTTGTACTGCACTTAGGTCCTGAATCTCAAGATCCGCTGAAAGCGGCCCTACGCCGGTTCACCGAAAGACCATGATTTGAGCAGGTCCCACACCAGGGCAGGCTCAAAGCCTTTGGTAATGAGCTTTTTTGCCAGTTTGTCCCGTTTCAAAAAAGGATCGGTTTCCTTCACCGATGGCTCTAATTTTTCGGCCAGCATTTCCAAGGTTTCCCAATATTCAGCTTCATCCAACTGTGAAAGGCCATAGTAGATGTCTCCCGATCGGAGTTCCTTTTGCTGCAAGGCGTGTGCAATTTTCTGCTTTCCCCAACGCTTGATGCGAAATTTTCCACGGGCAAAACTCTCGGCGTACCGCCTCTCGTCAATAAATCCTTCGCGTTTTAACTCGGCAAGCAAACCGTTGATTTGGGAAGCTGGCAGGCCCCAGTCTTTCACTTTTTGCCGAACCTCTTGCAAGCAATGCTCTTGTTGAGCACAGTAGCGCAGCGCTTTGGCCCGAATCTCTTCTGGCGTATAGGTCTTTGATTTTCGAAAGGCCATGGTGCCTCCGGGATTTGAATTGAATAGTTTTGTGGCTTCAAAATTACATGAAAAACAGGAGGTCGCTCATCTTGCTGATTGCCGCTCACATCGTGAGCGCCATTGCCCAAGGAATCAGCATGCTTGCTATTCCATGGTACTTTACTTCGGTCTTACAGGAAGCTTCCCTCTTCGGCACCATCTACGCCGGGGTAACGCTGTTCACGATTTTGTGGAGCATTTACGCCGGCTCGCTCATCGACAAATACCCGCGCAAAAACCTGTTTTTGGCCATCACCGCAGTGGGCTGTTTGGTAGTGGGCGGAATTAGCTCAGTAGGGTTCATTACGGGCACTATTCCTACTTTTTTAGTGGCAGGTGTGTTTTGCCTCACCATTTGCAACTATCAGATGCACTACCCAGCGCTGTATGCTTTTTCCCAAGAGTTGACCGACAAGTCCAACTACGGCCGCATCAACTCGATTTTGGAAGTGCAGGGGCAATCGACCAACATGATTTCAGGGGGTTTTGCCGCTTTGTTATTCACTGGCATTAATCAGGAAGTGCTGCAAGCCTGGGGTTTGGAATGGATTTCGATTGAGGTTGCCCCTTGGAGTTTGCATGAAATTTTCCTGATGGATGCGGTTACCTATGCAGTGGCCTTTGGACTGATTCTCGCCATTCGCTACACGCCTGCTAAAAGTGGATCAACCGCCATAGAACCTGCTTGGCAACGGCTAAAAGAAGGTTTTCGATTTTTGCGTGAACGCGTGCCGCTCTTCGTTTTTGGCAATTTTGCTTATTCGATTTTTGCCATTGTGTTGGTAGAGATTTTCATGCTACTGCCGCTCTACATCGATAATCAACTCGAAAAGGGCCCAGCCATTTACGCCCTTGCACGCTATGTTTTTTCTATGGGCTCGCTGTTGGCCGGGGTTTTTATTAGGTGGGTATTCCGCCGATTCAATTACATCGCCGGCATCTTGTCACTCATGGCATTTTCAACCATTTGGTTTTTCGTGCTGAGCGCTACCAACAGCCTTTTACTGTTTGCACTGTTCAACTTTTTTGTTGGATTTGCCAATGCAGGCACCCGCGTATTGAGGGTCACGTACCTGTTTCACCAGATTCCCAACCACATCATAGGCCGTACTTCCGGCGTATTTCAGATGATTAATATCCTACTCCGGTTTGGCTTTATCAGCTTGTTTGCACTGAGCTTTTTCTCAGAAGAAAACAATGTAGTGTATGCCTACAGCATTGCCGGAGCTTTCATTTTGCTGTCCACCATACCACTACTGGTGTACTACAAAAAGCTCACCTCAAGAAGAGGAGAAGGAAATAGCGCCAACTAAACCTCTACTTCTTCGCCTTTACCGTTAAGAAAACGGTATTCCAAAAACTGGTAGGCAGAAGAGGGACGCAAGGTTACCCAACGTTTGTATTTGAGGAACCACTTTACCTGCCGTGACATGAGCCCGGCACTGAAATGCGAGTTGAGGAAAGGATGGGTGACCAGGGTAATCTGACCCGGATATTTTTTCTCCATTAGAAAACGGACGTTGTTCTCAATCTCATCCTCAATCAGAATGCTGGCCTGCACTTTTCCAGTGCCTGAGCAGCACGGACAACCCTCGGCCGTTTCGATGTCCATTTCAGGGCGCACCCGCTGGCGGGTAATCTGCACCAAACCGAACTTACTTGGCGCCAGAACATGATGTTTGGCCCGATCGATTTTCATCACCTGCGTCATTCGATCGTGCAGTTTTCGGCGGTTCTCCGATTTCTGCATATCGATGAAGTCGATCACGATGATGCCTCCCATATCGCGCAAGCGCAATTGACGGGCAATTTCATCGGCCGCTTCTAAATTCACGCGGAGCGCATTGGTTTCTTGGTTGTCTTCCGATTTCGCGGTGTTGCCAGAGTTCACATCAATGACGTGAAGGGCTTCGGTATGTTCGATCACCAGGTAAGCACCACTGAGCATGGTTACATGCTTTCCGAAAAGGGCTTTTATCTGTTTCTCTATCCCCGTGAATTCGAAAACCGGAGTTTTCCCACGAAAATGACGAACAATTTTTTCCTTTTCAGGAGCAATGTTTCTCAAAAATGCCCTGATCTCTTCAAACATTTTTTGGTCGTTGACCAGAATGCTGTTGAAGCTGGGATTGAGCACATCACGCAACAAAGCTGAGGTTCGATCAAGTTCGCCAAGCACTTTCACCGGTTTGTTGGAACGTTTGAGCTTTTTCTGCGCTTTGTTCCAGCGGTTGTAGAGCTCTTTCAAATCCGCATCCAATTCAGCCACTTTCTTGTTTTCGGCCACCGTTCGGATGATAACACCGAAGTTTTTGGGTCGAATACTTTGAATGAGGCGCTTCAAACGCTCACGTTCGTCGGCTTCTTTGATTTTGGTCGATATCGAAATCCGGTCAGAAAAAGGAACCAACACCAGGAATCTGCCCGCAAGGCTTAGCTCACAGGAAATTCGAGGACCTTTGGTAGAAATAGGTTCCTTGGCGATCTGAACCAAAATTTGCTGGTTCGATTGGATCACCTGTTGGATTTTTCCTTCTTTGTTGATGTCGGGTTCTAGCTTAAAATTTTGCAAAGAACCACTGCGCTGGCGCCCACTGAGTGAGCTCCGCAGGTATTTCTGAAGTGAGGCCGCCTGGGGCCCCAGATCGAAATAATGCAGGAAGGCGTCTTTCTCGTACCCAACGTCTACAAAAGCTGCGTTGAGGCCGGGAACAAGTTTTTTTACCCTACCGAGGTAAAGGTCGCCAACTGAGTATTTGTTATTCGGTCTTTCCCGATGTAACTCAGTCAGTTTTTTATTTTCCAGTAGGGCGAGAACGACTTCCGAAGCGGTGACATTAATAATTAAGTCTTGATTCACGCTTCCTTTCTCTTCATGCCCGGAAAGCTATAGAAATACCACATTGTTTGTTGATTAAATAGCGAAGCAAAATAGCTATCAAACAACAAATACAACCCAATCCAGCACAGGTTTAGGTTGTAAATAGGAGATAATGTAAATAAGTGAAGGAGTGACCTACTTAGATCACTTCTTCTTCTTGTGGCGGTTCTTTCTCAAACGCTTTTTACGCTTGTGAGTCGCCATTTTGTGCCTTTTCCGTTTCTTTCCGCTTGGCATATTCAACTGTTTTTTAATTCTTCAATCAATCTTATTACCTGGTCTCGATCTTCAGAGGTTTCAGGATGCTTTAAGTACTCCTCAAAGGCTTTTATCGCTGCTTCCTTGTTTCCGAGGGCTGCGTGCGCATTTCCCAGGAGCAGCAACGCTTCTAACCTCTCTGAATCGATTTCGATCACTTTCTCAAACCGTGCTACCGCTTTTTCGTATTGAGTAGATTGGATGGAGAGCTTTCCCAACTGAAACTGTGCTTCTGCATAGTTGGGATGCTCATTGGCAATTTGCCGAAGTATCAAAATCCCCTGCATAGGCGGAAGATTTGGATTTTGTACCATCTCAATGGCTTTGGCTACCTCCTCATTGAGGCTATCTTTGGTGGCCAACTCTTGCGACACTGCGGGTAGCGGTGGCTTTTGAGGTGAAAGTAATAAAAGAACGCTGACGGCAGCAACTGCTGCCAAAATGCCGATCTGCAATAGTAGTTTTCGGCGGTTGAAAGTCATTAGTCGACTTTCACTTTATCTTTAACTGCTTTTACAAACGATTTTGATGGTTTGAAAGCAGGAATGTAATGAGCTGGAATGATAATGGTGGTGTTCTTCGAGATGTTACGACCTGTTTTCTTCGCCCGTTTCTTCACCACAAAACTTCCAAAACCGCGCAAGTAAACATTATCTCCGCGAGACAACGAGTTGCGTACTGATTTCATGAAAGCTTCTACCGTGACTTGTACCTGCACTTTTTCAATTCCTGTTTGTTCAGAAATTTCAGTTACAATGTCTGCCTTGGTCATGTTTTTCTGTCTAATTAATTGATCCAACATAAGTTAGCCTACTATAACGTGGCGTAATTGGGGCTGCAAAGATATGCTAAATATTTAATCGGAAAAACTTTGTTCCTAAATTTGCCATGATAGAAAACCCTCTTATTCCTTGACTTTCTCAGCGCTTTTACAGAATTGGTATCAGAGTTCCCAACGGGATTTACCTTGGCGGAAGACCCAAGATGCCTACTCCATCTGGCTCTCTGAGATTATTCTGCAACAAACCCGGGTGCAACAGGGAATGGCTTATTACCTGAAGTTTAAAAAGCACTACCCCACCGTTTCTGACCTGGCAAAAGCCGAAGAAGATGAAGTGCTAAAACATTGGCAGGGCTTAGGCTATTACTCGCGCGCTCGAAACCTACATGCCACCGCCAAGCGCGTTCATGAGGAGTTCAACGGGGTTTTTCCAACTACTTATGCTGAGATTAGAAAATTAAAAGGCATCGGAGACTATACAGCAGCCGCCATAGCCTCGTTTGCCTATAACTTACCGCATGCCGTGGTGGATGGCAACGTATACCGGGTTCTATCTCGGCTCTACGGTGACGATACGCCGATTGATAGCACGCAGGGGAAAAAGCTGTTTCAACAACTGGCCGACGAATTGCTGGATCAAAAACACCCTGGCAACCACAACCAGGCAATGATGGAGTTTGGCGCTTTGCAATGCGTTCCCAAAAATCCGGATTGTGTGGCTTGTCCCGCGCAACCCCAATGCAAAGCCTTTGAAATGAGTAGGGTAGAAATTCTTCCGGTGAAGGCCAAAAAAACCAAACAACGCAACCGATACTTTCACTACCTGGTGCCTCGATTTGAAGAATACCTCTTTATAGAAAAGCGAGAAGATAAAGGCATTTGGCACAACCTTTACCAATTTCCACTCATTGAAGTACCCGAAAACATTGCACAAAGCAAGGTGCCCGAATTGGAAGCATGGCAGGCCCTGGTGGGCCATCCGGATGTCATCATCGAATCCGTTTCGGAAACCTACAAACACATCCTGAGCCATCAACGTATTTTTGCCTCCTTCTGGCGCCTTAATGTTCCTTTCGAGGTGGTTCAACGGTTAGAAAAAAAGTACCTGAAAATCACAGCCAAAGACTTGGAACGCTACGCTATTCCACGGTTGATCGACCGTTACCTGGAGGATGAGCAAAGCAAGCGGCAAATTGGACTTCCGTTCAATTTTCGTTAGTTTTGTTTCTTCAATGAAACGACTATGGCAGGCAGTGTAAACAAGGTAATTTTGGTGGGTAATTTGGGTCGCGACCCAGAAGTTCGGTATCTGGAAGGTGGCATTGCAGTGGCTAAATTTCCATTGGCAACTTCTGAATCTTATCGCGACCGAACAACAAACGAACGCAAAACCCAAACCGAGTGGCACAACGTGGTGCTTTGGCGCGGCCTTGCTGAAATCACCGAGAAGTATCTGAAAAAGGGAAACCAGGTATACATTGAAGGGAAGCTCAGAACCCGCTCCTGGCAAGACAAGGAGAACAACATGCGCTACACTACTGAGGTAGTTGCGGATGAAATGACCATGCTGGGCAGCCGACAAGACGACAGCAACCAAGGACAATCCACTGGCTACTCTCAGCCCGCTGCCCAACCCGCTGCAACTGCTGCTGCACCCGCACAGCCCACCGCTGCGGCTACCACCAACACTGAAGCCATCGATGACGATCTCCCCTTCTGATTTACTTCGAAGTTTTCGATCGCCGTCTTCGTCTAACCTTACCCTGTAGTTTTGGAAGGCCCGGACGATCCTTTACCTTGGCTTTTAACTGCTATTCTTCAATCGGCTTCCGTAGGACACATTTTCGGCATTTTATCAATGCTGGTTTTGCTGTTGGCTTCGGCCATGATCAGTGGTTCTGAAGTAGCCTTTTTCTCCTTAAGCCCATCCGACAAAAAAGACCTCGAAAACAGCGATGGCCGTTCAGAAAAGCGGGTAATTCAGCTGCTGGAAATGCCCAACCGGCTGTTGGCCACCATTCTCATCGCCAACAACTTTGTGAATGTGGCCATCATCATCCTGTCTACCTACGTTACTGAGGGGCTGCTCAATTTTGAGCATTATCCCCTGTTAGGCTTTTTGTTTCAGGTGGTAATTGTCACTTTTTTGCTCTTGCTCATGGGCGAGATCATTCCCAAGGTTCGGGCCAATAAGAATTCGTTGCGCTTTGCTCTGTTCATGGGATTTCCCTTGTACCTGCTGATCAAACTGTTTTATCCGCTGAGTACTTTGCTCATTCGCACCTCAGCCCGACTCAACAAAAATTCGAAGTCGAAAAGCTCCAACATTTCGGTTGACGAGTTGTCGCACATGCTCGAACTAACCGAGGATGACCACGATCAGGAGGACAAAAAAATACTTACAGGAATTGTGCGTTTCGGAAATACGGACGCCAAACAGATCATGACCTCTCGGATGGACGTGGTGGCCTTCGATACCGAAACCAACTACAAAGACCTGCTCGATGGCATTTTAGAGTCGGGCTTCTCACGAATTCCGATTTACGAGGAGAGCTTTGATCAAATTAAAGGCCTGATTTATATCAAAGACCTACTACCACATATTGATGCGGAAAAGGATTTCAAGTGGCAAGAACTGCTGCGAGATCCCATGTTTGTGACCGAGAACAAGAAGATCGACGACCTGCTTTCTGAGTTTCAATCCGAGAAAATGCACCTCGCCATCGTGGTAGACGAATACGGAGGTACTTCAGGCATTGTATCGCTCGAAGATATTTTGGAAGAGATTGTGGGCGAAATTTCCGACGAGTTTGACGACGATGACCTGGCCTATTCCAAATTGGACGCACACAACTACGTGTTCGAAGGGAAGACCCCACTGAATGACATTTATCGGGTACTGGAAATCGACGGGAGCAACTTTGAAAGGGCCAAGGGTGAGGCCGATACTTTGGCGGGATTGGTGTTGGAATTGGTGGGTAAGATTCCTCAGAAAAACGAACGGGTAAAATTTGAAGACTTCACCTTTACCATTGAAGCCGCCGACCCGAGGAGAATCAAGCGCATCAAATTAACCCTGCCCAATGCTGAAACGGAGGCGGAAAAAGATGAAAACACCTCTTCTGGGAGATTGACCAGTATCGTCCTTATTCTATTGATGGGGTGGCTTACCAGCTGCGGTGGTGATTACTACCCCAAACCCCGGGGCTACTTTCGGATTGACTTACCGGTACATGAGTACCGCACTTTTGCTTCGGATTGTCCTTATGAATTTGAGTACAGCAAGCATGCTGTGATGGTAGACGAATCGAAACGTCAGCAAAGCACTTGTCAATACAACCTTTTTTATCCAAGGTTCAATTGCGTGGTGCACCTCACCTATAAACCCGTAGAAGATAAACTGCTCGCCTATACCAAAGAATCGAGGGAATTGGCTTACTACCACATCGCCAAGGCCGACGACTTGCAGGAAGGCGCTATTCGAGATACAGAGAAGCGAGTATTTGGCTTTT
Source organism: uncultured Flavobacteriales bacterium (assembly GCA_937899835.1). GTDB lineage: Bacteria > Bacteroidota > Bacteroidia > Flavobacteriales_G > Salibacteraceae > CALCCE01. Next base: position 26,892 of record CALCCE010000073.1, read on the forward strand.
CGTTCGATTTAAAAGGGGCTACCGCCAGCAATTACCAGTTTATCCTTACCGATAGCAACCATCATTTTCTGCGAGGAGCTATGTATTTTAATGTTGCGCCCAATCCCGATTCGCTCGATCCGGTAACGAATTACGTTAAGGAAGATATCGCTTTGCTATTGGAGAGCTTTCGGTGGAAAGAGGAGGTTTCGGCCACCGCAGGAGATTTCGAGTAGTAGCACTCAATTTCCAATGGTGGCAGGTCGAAGTTGGCGCAGGTAATTCAACATCAGGTAACACTGCACCCCAAAAAGCACACTCGCCAATATCAGGTGGGTGGGTTGTAAAAATGCTGGCATCCCCAAATAAGAGAGTGCAATCCCACTGCCTACCTCGATGAGGAGGATGGAAGCCATCCAACGCACTCCTGAGAGGTGGACCTTATCTCTGAAGTTGAGGTAAATCAGTAATGCGTTAACCCCCAAAACCAAGATGGCAAACGATCGGTGAAACTCGAAAACTCCACTCAATTGTTCGATCCAGTTGTCGCGACCAAGGTGTCCGGCCAACCTGGCTACATGGTCAACCTCTTGTCGCACCTGAGTGCCCAAAACCACTTGAGCTACACTCATGAGCAAAGCGGTGATGATGAGGAAGAAAAATCCGCGATGATAGGCCAACTGTTGCGTATGCCCGTGTTTTAAGCGAACCAATATCAAAAGGTTAAGCGCCACAATGATGAGTGCAGTTACCATGTGAATGGTAATTTTTACTGGCGCCAATACTGAGTAGACCACTACTGCACCCAGCCATGCTTGGAAGCCCATCAAAAGGAACTCCAAAACAATGAGTCCGACTAAAAGTCGATCTCGTTTCCAGTGTTTAAGTCCAAAAACTACTTGTCCAAACACCAGCAAACCAGCTATCGCTCCAATCAATCGATTGATGTACTCGGTCCAGGTATGAAACGCATTGAAAGTAGTGTCTTCGTAACCCCGGTGGGCATAAACTTCCTGATAGTTGTCGGGCAATTGAGCAACATCAGTTGGGGGTATCCACATCCCGAAACATTTGGGCCAGTCGGGACATCCCATTCCAGATCCTGTCATCCTCACCACGCTCCCGGCCAATATCACCAGGTATATCACAATCAACGTGAGCCGCGACCAGCGGTACAAATTGCCTTTGCTCATCCACTGCAAATTTCATGAAAAGATAGGGCACAGCCTTACGCACAAACAAAAACTCGCCTGACCAAAGCAACATTTCACTCCCAGGGGATCGAAAACAAAGGATAGTTAAATTGACGGTGTATTTTCTTTTCCTCTTGGATTCTGTCGATTTTCGGATTAACTTTTGCTGCCCCTAAGGGTCAGAGCAGCTTCATGTTTTGACACTTCCAGTCCCAGTAAATCTCCTTCTCAGCCTAAGGAAGGAATACTATTAGATTTCAACTTTGCCTCCCACTATCGGGCAAAGTAGATTATAATCTTCTTTTACGCCCACGAGTAGTTGCCAGTTTCTGGCGATGGCTCCCTTCTTTCAACCCAAAATTGCATTATGAAAAAATTATTTTCCACCCTATTGATCGCGGCAGCTTTGTTGTTTGTCACCAATGCTACCGCACAAACCCTTACCATTCAAAACTCACAATCATGTGCCTACACCGTTTACGTCTTTGAAGGCTTGATCGGTACTTGTAACCTCACCCTGCAATACTTTCCAGTAACAGTACCTCCTGGAGCTGTGGTAAACTACACGGCTGCAGCCGGGTCTTGGGTAGTTGGAACCTGTGTGGAGGAGCTATGGCCGGTACCGGGAACACCCCCCATCTTTGGTTGTACCGGTGTTTCTAATCCCACTTTAGGCATGTCTTGTGCTGGTTATCCACCAACGGCATTTGCAGGCGGAACATGTGGTCCAAACCCAACTTTAGTGCAGGGATTTGCCTCTTTTCTGTTTATCTAACTCTTGCTTAGCTGCAGCGTTTTGTTCTTTGAACAACACGTTCGCTAAGTTGTAAACCACGTTAAATCTAAATTTTCATCCTTTTAGAAGGGGGCAAATTATAAAAGAAGTAATCGGGCTGCTCTTAATCGAGCAGCCCGATTTTTTTATCCAAAAAAAGGGCTGACACGTGATAGTGTCAACCCTTATAATGTATATGCTTAAAATAGCTTAGAGCAAGTTTCGGAAGGCATCGAAAATATTGGGAAATTCGATGTTCACAGGAGCTTCTACACTTTCGTGCGAATTTTCAGAGGCCCCGCGGCTATCTTCTTTCTTGCCGTTGTTGGCCTTTTCTGAGTTAGTAGCTTTCTTAGCCGGAGCGTCTTTTACAAACGCTTCTACCGCAACACTGTTGACCTTGTAAATACCGTCAGCCAGTCCGGAGATAGCAGCAACCATGTCTTTCTCATTGGTTTTTGCAGGATCAAATTCAACGGAGGCTTTTTGCTCTTCAAAATTTACGGTAGCGGTGAGTACTCCGTCCATGTTGCTCAGCTTACCTTCAATGAATTTAGCGCATCCAATTTCACAGGTCATGCCTTCAATTCCGATGGTAGCAACGGTTTTTTCTTCTCCGTTAACTGCCTCACTCGTAGTTTTAGAAACTTCGAGATCACTGGTGGTGGATTCGTTGGCAGATTCAGAGCAACCGATCACAATAAGCAAACTGGCTAATGCAATTGTGAGCAGATTTATATGGCGTTTCATTCGGTTTAAGGTTTGTGTTGTATAAGTCGTTCGTCCAGTAGGACGCATTGACTATCCTCAAAGTTACAACAATCTCAAGATTAAGGGAATTAACCCTGCCAATTAATGTTAATCCCAATGCCATGCTCTTTCTATCCAAACTTGAGATTTGACGTATCTTTGGGCAATTTTTTGGCTAAGTGAGTTCGGGAAATCCGTATCAGCAAGAAGCAGAAATGTCTTTTTTGCAGCACCTGGAAGTGTTGCGTTGGCATTTGATCCGCAGTGCTATTGCCATTGCAATAGGCTTTATTGGTGCATTTATTTTTGGCAACTGGATTGCCGAAAACATAGTTCTTGCTCACAAGAACCCAGACTTTATTACCTACCGCTTCATTTGCAAGCTCTCTGCCCAAATGGCTGCATGGTTTCCGGGCATCCTGTCGGCAGACACGGTTTGCATCGGGCAAAACCTTCCCGACCGTTTGCAAAACTTCAGCATGGCGGGACAATTTATGTCGCACATCCTCATGGCGCTGGTGGTGGGCATCGTGGTGGCGTTTCCTTACATCGTTTATGAAATTTGGCGTTTCGTAAAACCAGCTTTGCAGAACACAGAACGCCGAATGGCCCGTGGCTTCGTGTTCTACACCACCGTGTTGTTTCTCTCTGGAATATCGTTTGCGTATTTTCTGATTGCTCCCCTTTCGGTAAATTTCTTTCTCACCTATCAGCTCACGGATGAGATTGAGAACATTCCTACCTTTTCGTCTTACGTTTCGCTGGTGACGACCTTGGTCATCAGTTGTGGTTTGGTTTTTCAGTTGCCCATCCTCATCTACTTTCTTTCCAAAATGGGCATTGTTACGCCTCGATTGCTGAAAAGCTACCGTAGGCATGCGCTGGTAGGCACCCTCGTTTTATCCTCCGTAATTACCCCACCCGACGTTCTGAGCCAACTTCTGGTTTCTGTACCTTTGTGGATATTGTATGAGATCAGCATCGTTATCTCAGGGGCGGTAGCCCGCAAACGAGAAATGAACTAAGGCACCTATTTTGTGCACAGTTTTTGTAGAATGGCTGTATCTTGAAGGTTCAAAAAAGTTTTTTGATGCTGATCTCACCATCCATGCAACTAATGGAAGCAAAGTATTGTCACTTTAGCATTCTCACCGTTGTTCGATGAATTGATATGAACGACTCGACCCCAACAGTACTATCGGCTGCCTTTAAGGGCGGCATTTTTGCTTTCTTACTCCTATTGGTCCTGCTACCAGGGTTTAGCTCTGCGCAAACTACTAAGATCACCGGTAAAGTTTTCGATGCTGAAACCAATGAGCCGCTGCCGTTTGTCAACTTGCTGTTTAAAGGAAGCAAAGTGGGCACCACCACCGACTTCGATGGGAATTTCACCATTGAAACCTACTATGCTACCGATTCTTTGATTGCCTCTTCGGTTGGTTACCTGCCACTCACTATGGGCGTAGTATTGGACCAGGAGCAGGTGATCAACTTTGCCATGGCATCCGGTAGCGTGCAGCTGGAAGAGGTGGTGATTAAGTTCGATAAGAAGGCAGAAAACCCGGCACATCCTATCATTCGAGGAGTCATTCGCAACAAGAAGATTAACGACCGGGAAAAATTAGGGGCCTACGATTACGAGGCCTACAACAAAATTGAATTCGATGTCAACAACATCGACGAGGAGTTTAAAAACCGGCGGGTGATGAAGCCCTTCCAATTTGTTTTTGACAACATTGACTCCTCAGAGGCCAAGCCCTTCCTCCCCTTGTTTATGACCGAATCGCTTTCCGAATTTTATTTCAGAAAGAGCCCTAAAGCGCAAAAGGAATTCATTAAAGCCACCAAGGTTTCGGGAGTAGAGAATGAAAGTGTGACGCAGTTAATGGGCGACATCTACCTAAAAGTCAACGTTTACGACAACTAAATACACGCAATTGGCAAAAGCTTCATCAGTCCGGTTTCGGATTATGGGATGCTTTCCTACAAGTATTTTCTCACCGACAGTTCTTTGATCGACGACCGTTACTGGTGTTATAAAATTCACTTTAAGCCCCGTCGGGAAAGTGAATTGACTTTTATTGGCGACATGTGGATCCACGACACGACTTACGCAGTAAAGCAAATAGAAGCTACGATATCGGGAGATGCCAACATCAACTGGATCAATGAGTTTTCGGTGTATCAGGAATACAACCAGGTGTCGAAAGAAGTGTGGATGCTCACCACCGACAAATTGGTGATCGATTTTACGGCGAGTAACCGCACCATGGGTTTCTATGGCCGGAAGACCGCGAGCTACCGCAATTTTCACATCAACCAACCCAAGGTAGATGCATTTTATAATGGGGTAGATAACATTATTGTAGACGACAGCGCCAACTTGCATTCGGAAGAATTCTGGGAGGAGTCCCGGCACATGGACCTTTCTGAAAACGAAAAGAACATTTATGCCATGGTGGACACCATCAGGCAAATTCCGGCTTTCCGAACTTACGTAGACATTATTCAACTGGTGGTTACGGGATACAAAGTGTGGGGCAATGTGGAGATTGGGCCCTACTTCAACCTTTACAGTTGGAACCAGATTGAGGGCCACCGTTTTCGTTTCGGCGGCCGCACCAGCAACGACTTTAGCAAACGCCTGATGATTGAAGGCTACACGGCCTACGGTACTCGGGACGAAAAATTTAAGTACGGAGCCGGATTCCAATATTTTCTCAGCAAGAAGCCCCGCCAACTTGTAGGGGCGCGTTACCGATGGGATGTGGAACAACTCGGGCAAGGCGACAATGCCTGGCGCAACGATAATATTTTAGCCTCATTCCTACGCAGAAACCCTGCCAACCAGCTCAACGGCTATCAGGAATTTAAGGTGTTTTATGAGCGGGAATGGTTCAACGGGTTTTCCAACCGCCTGGAGTTGAACCGGCGAGAGATTTGGGGCTTGGGCGACCTGAGTTTCCGTCCTCCGGAAATTAATGGACCAAGGGATGGCCGCATCACCACCTCTGAAATCACCTTGCATTCGCGGTTTGCCTACAAAGAAAAATTTGTTTCGGGAGAATTCAATCGGGTAAGCCTGGGAGCTGAACTCCCGATTCTGCAAGCGCGCTACAGCCTGGGGTTGAAGGATGTGTTCAACAGCGAATACAATTATCACATTCTTCGGATCAACCTGCGCGATAAAACCGTAATCAACCCGATTGGCTACTCTGAGTGGATAGTAGAAGGTGGTAAGATATGGGGACAACTCCCCTACCCGCTGTTGGAGTTGCACAACGGTAATGAAACTTATGCCTACGATCTTTCAGCCTTCAACCTGATGAATTTCTACGAATTTGTGAGCGATGAATACGTGAGCTTTTCGCTCACCCATCACTTCAATGGTTTGTTCCTGAATAAGATTCCGTTGATGAAAAAGCTCAAATGGCGGGAGGTGGCCAGCATTCGCGGAGTGGCCGGAAACCTCGACGATAAAAACCGTGCGGAACTTCCTTTTCCCAACGACCTTTTCTCCCTGAGCCAACCCTACTATGAAGCGGGTGTTGGCATTGAAAACATTTTGAAAATTCTCCGTGTGGATGGCCTTTGGCGTTTGTCTTACCTCGACAACCCCGATGTGACCCAATTCGGCGTTCGTGGAACTTTACAATTCACTTTCTAAGTTGGCCCTATGAAATTGCGTGCTGAAAACATGATCAAGAAGTACCGGAAGCGCACGGTAGTAAAAGGCGTTTCGGTAGAAGTGAGCCAAGGAGAAATTGTAGGCCTGCTTGGGCCAAACGGTGCGGGCAAAACCACTTCTTTCTACATGATCGTTGGCCTGATCAAGCCCAACGCGGGAGAAATTTACCTCGACGAGCGTAAAATCACTACCGAACCCATGTACCGCCGGGCCAAATTGGGCATTGGATACCTGCCTCAAGAAGCCTCAGTATTTCGCAAACTATCGGTGGAAGACAACATCATGGCGGTATTGGAAATGACCCGACTCAAGCGAGAGCAGCGGGAAGAAAAGTTGGAGACCTTACTGAACGAGTTTGGCCTGCAACACGTGCGCACCAACCGGGGCGATTTGCTGTCGGGTGGAGAACGCCGAAGAACAGAAATTGCACGCGCCCTGGCGGTAGATCCCAGTTTTATTTTGTTGGATGAACCCTTTGCCGGTGTAGACCCCATTGCGGTAGAAGACATTCAGGGCATCGTATCGAAGCTCAAAGAAAAAAACATCGGCATCCTTATTACCGACCACAACGTGCAGGAAACGCTTTCCATCACCGATCGTGCCTACCTCTTGTTTGAGGGAAACATTCTAAAATCGGGAACAGCGGAAGAACTCGCAGAAGACGAACAGGTCCGCAGGGTGTATCTGGGTAAGAACTTTCAGCTACGCAGGGCCAACCAAGCCGTGGAAGAAAGCTAAACCACACGCTGGGAGACATGCAACCCAGCGTATTCTACTAAAATTTATTGGAAAGAATCAAGCTTCAGTTAGTGTAAACTGAAAGCTTTCCATGATTTCGTTGGCCAGCAATTTCTTGCAGGCTTCCTCTACTTTTCCTTCTGCTTCTGGTTGATCAGCAGCTTCTACGGTGAGGGTAATGTGCTTGCCGATGCGCACATTTTCAATTTCCGGCAACCCGAGGTTAGACATGCTGGAGGTCACAGCCTTTCCCTGAGGATCGAGCAAGGCTTCGAGCGGCATTACGTCAATTTCTGCTTTGAATTTCATAATCAGAGGTTTCCGGTAGCATTAGAATCTTTTGTCCAGCCCAGCAAGAAGCCAAGGATGGACAATATGGGATACAAAAGTAGCAATATAGGCACGATGACGAAATCGATATCCGGGTAATTCCGCACCCGCCAATCCAAACCAATGGCCCTAAAATCCCAATAAGGGAAAAAGACTGCAATCAAGCCCAGGCCAATTACAATAAGGTAGAGGTAGCGAATACGGTTGGGACGCCAACGCAAGCTTTTGATCTTGAAAGAAAACATCGGCAATTTACTCACCAGCAAAAACGAACTGATCATTGCAGCACCAATGTGAAACCAAGGACTCCACAAGGTATTGATCACGAAGGCATCAAAAGTATCCCAACGGGCATTGAGGGCCAGGTTCAGGTAATCATTGCCTTGGGGTGAAAAATAGAAGTTGAGGTCGTGCTGAAAGTCGAGGATCAAGGCAAAAGAAGCAAAAAAGAGCGCATTGGCCGGTGTGGGTACTCCTTGAAAATTCTCGGTTTCGTTGTCGGCTACGTTGAACCGGGCAAGGCGCAGCGCTGAAAATACCGGGATGAGAAAGCCACAACAAGCCAACAGTATGTGCCCCAGAGAACGTTCGTCTATCGGAATGAAGTACTCGTGAAAACCGATGGTGATGTATTGATAAGAAAGCACACCGGGCAACACGCCGAAGGTGACCACATCGGCCAGAGAATCGAGCTGTTTGCCAATCTCCGACTGCCCTTTCAAAAGGCGGGCGGCAAAACCATCGAAGAAATCCAACACCGCAGCAATACCAATCATCCAGGTAGACCAGAGCATGTTTTCGGTTAGAGCAAACACGATACCCATGCAGCCACACATGAGGTTGAGGCTGGTAATGGCATTGGGTACTAATTGTCTGAAAAACATCTGATCAAAGGCTTAAGGCCAGATTTTGGTTGGCGCCAAAGATATAGGAAAAGCCCACAAACCCATTGTTTTTTCAACCCCCAACTTTCCCGGTGCTCAACCCAAACCGCCCGGTGGTTTTCCCTGTCGCCCGGTGGTAAAAACTCAATTGCTTTGGGGGACTCTTTCCACTAAGTTGCAGGTTGGAGGAATAGTTTCCTGCTTGTTAAAACCCAAAAAACATGGCACGACCCACACCGGTTGCGGCTCCCCCTGTGGCCCAAACCACCGCTCCCCCTACAGTTTCCAACGACACTACCAACGACAGTGTAGCTTCACCCACTACCGAAGGTGGCCTGGCGGCCTCTTTTGCCAACCGCCGTCGACCTTTGAGTTTTTTGGAATTCAAAGCTCGTCGACAGCAGCCCAAGGGCCCGGAAGAAGTAAAAGGAACAGGACCACGTGGAGTAGACCAAATAGGACGCCCGGGATTGCTGCAAGGCAATCCTCTTGATGGCTTACGTCAACGGTTGTTTGGAGAAGCGGAAACCGCTGAAACGGAGACGGTGGATGCTGAAGAAGAAAACGGCTTTTCGGAAGAGGAAGCCACTGCCAACGAAGCCACTCCGGAAAACGAAACAACCGACGAGAAGGGTGAAAACGGAGCGATTGAAGCGCAGGAAGAAGAAAAGGTAGCCGAAGAGGCACAGGAAGTTGAAGCAGATGGCAATGCCACTGCTGGCGAAGAAGCTGAAACTGCTGCCACCACCAATCCGGCATCAGAAACAACGTCCTCCAACGAAGAAGACGAAAAGGAGCAAGAAGAGGAAGAAGCTGCTCCAGGAGAAGCGGCCGAATTGGAGCTGACTGCATCCACTGAGGATGGGCCCACTCCTCCTTCCACGCCTAACATACCTACTGAAGCCCCGGCAGCTCCAACAACTCCCTACCAACCCAAAGAAGCTGAAGGCGGCTTCAAGGCTGAAGACAAACTTTCGGAAATGGAAGGCGGCCCGGGGGCAATGCAGGAAATGGGAGAAATACCCGCTCCGCAACTCGATACGGCCGACAGTGGTGCGCTTACCGATTCGCTTACCGGGGGCAGCATCCTTACCATGGCCAAAGGCATGGAAAATGTAGGCGAAGCCGCTTCAGAAGCCAAAGCCAACGAAACACAAACGGCTCAGGAAAACCTGCCCGAAATCGATCAACCTACCGGTTTGGTTCCGGGGGAAGACCAAGACTACGAAAAGATAGTTCCGCCACAGGCACCTACGCCCGACCTAAAAAACGAAGGGGTGCGCCAAACGGAACAGATGGACACCACGTTCGAGGGACCGCGTAGCCCGGTACCCGGCAGTAACATAGCGCGAACCACCAAAAGCAGCCTCAACAGTTGGGAGGGCTTTATGGGCCGCATGAACCGCTTGCCTTCTACGGATCGTGACTTGCAAACCAACATGGGCCAACGACCTGGGGTAGACTTAACGGGGGATGCCAGTCCTCAACAAAACGACAAAAACGAAGCCCAGGCCCAGGAGGAGGTGAAGACACAACAGAACGAGGCCGATAGTGCTACTTACCAAGATTTTGGTGAAAACGATGTTTATCCTACCCTGGAGCCCGAGCGCATGTCGCCCAACACGGAGATGAGCATGCCCGAAAACTGGGAAAGTCCCGAGGGCGGTGTGGAGATGCCCGAGATGCCGGCACACATTCAAAGTGGGCTCGATCCACAAATTGAGGCGGAGTATGCCGGTCAGGTGGAAGAAGAAAAAGCCAAACAAGACGCTGAAGAAGCCAATTATGAATCGGGAGTTGCGGCAGAGCAAGCCGAGAAAATGGCAGAAATCGAGGAAGAGAATCGAAAAGCCGGTGAAGAACAGGCGGCCGTAAGAGCCGAAGGACGTACCGAAATCGATGGTTACCGTGAAAGCTGGCGTGAAGAAAACGAGGCGGTAAAAGAAAAATTTAAAAACAGTTCGGAAACTGAGCGGGCCAAGGTGGATGCGGAAGTAGCCACCGAGGTAGATACTGCCAATGCAGATGTAGAAAAAAAATACGCGGAAACCGAACGCGAAAATGAAGCCAAACAGGCCGAAGCCGACCGGGAAGTAGCCCAAGAAAAAGCCAAAGCTGAAGAGAAAAAGGAGGAACCCAGTTGGTGGGACAATTTAGTAGACGCGGTATCCGACCTTTTCAATGCATTAAAGGAATTTGTCAACAAAGTATTTGACGAACTGCGGGCCTTTGTGAAAAAGGCCATCGAAGCGGCTAAGTCTTTTGCCAATTGGGTGATCGAAAAAGCCCGGCAAGCCGTCGTTGCGCTCATCGAAGGTTTTGCCGAAGTGTTGAAAGGTTTTGTTTCCATCGCCTTGGCCGCCTTCCCTGAAATAGCAGAAAAAATCAACGGCTACATCGACAAGGCCAAAGACAAAGCTATTGCCGGAGTGAACGCCATCGCCGAAGGGCTCAAAAAAGCGGTCAATGCTTTGCTCGATGCCCTTGGAGCCGCCATCGACTTTTTGCTTTCTGCCTATCAGGCCTTCATCAACCTCATGCTCGATGTGCTGGAATTCCTCACCGTTGGGTTGATCCGTATCGTGGAAGGGTTGATCAACCTCGGTCGCGGTGTAGCGGCTATGCCCGATCAATTCATGGGGCAGATGTCGGAAGAAGCCCTGGGTACGGATGTCACCTCACCCCTGAAAGGTACAGAGCGGACCGATCCTGAGATCTCCACCTTCGACAATTACCTCTCGGAAAACAATCAGGCACTCGATCCACAAGGGCGTGTCATCGATTTGCCGATTGAAGAAGATGCAGAAATGGCTACCGGACAAGTGGAAGGCGATCCGGGGGCATTGCCAGGCAAAGATCCTCTCTCTGATCAAGACTTTGGGCTCTCGCCCGATTCGCCGGTGAGCATGGACGACATTGAAGACATGCCACAATTGGCAGATGGCGAAAGTTATGAGCTCGGTGGCGCACCCGAAGGCGAAGCCGTTGAAACAGCCGACCTGCAATCCACCTTCTTTGGGGGAGCGAGAAGCATGGAAGGCGGGGACATGGCCGGTGCCGATGTTGACGCAACTGCGGGACTCGAAGGCGCAGCTCCTGAGAAAGACTATGCCAGCATGACGGATCAACAGAAGTTGGACGATCAGATCGACCAGATGGGCATGGACGTGAACGAAATGGACTCTAAGGATACCGAGCCCACCAAAGAAGAGGAGGAAACTGACCCAGCAGGATTGGTCGCCAAAACCGGAAAACTATCGGTAGGCGACCGCCTTGCTTTCGCCGGTAGCCAGATGCTGAAAGGCATGGAGATGTGGTGGAACGAGAACCAGGTGAGTGTTTACCTGGCCTTAGCAGGCATTGCCATTGTGGGAGGCGTCATTGCTTTCTTCACCGGTGGTGCCGGGTTAATTGCGCTCCTGCAGGTACTCATGGAAATCATGATGTACTACTTCATCGCTACCGCCATCTTACGCATCAAAGACCTGTTGTGGGAATTCCTGGAACTGGCCTGGGAAGGCAAACAAATCAAATTGGCCGGCGAAAAGTTAGCCCGTGCCCTTGCCGTACTGATTTCCGAATTCCTCTTCGAGTACCTCTTAAAGAAAGTTGGCTCGGTGCTCAAGCGGATCAAAGCGTTGGTGAAAGCCACCCGCTTTGGGCGCAAAATGGCTGTAGCCGCTCACCGCACCACCAAGGCCATCAAGGCCGGAGCACGCACGGTGAAAGGAGTAATCGTAAAAGGTGGCAAATATGTGATGACCACCTTCAAGCGTGGTTTTGGCAAAGGCATCAAGAAACTGGGCGAATTGCGCCAGCGCATCCTCAAGAAGTTTGGCTTCAAGCGGATATGGCTAGAGCGGCATGGACGCCGATTGCAGCTTTGGGGAGAGTTTAATGCGAAAGTGTTATTGAGTGATGGAACCATTGATGAAGTGGATAATCCGAGTCCAGGAAGACTTGGGTCCAAAACCGACGGCGGCATTGTCCTTGATCACAAAGGAAACCAATTCAGTAGGAGCGTTGAAAATATGAGTGAGGCAGAGCGGAAAGCCATGTACTCAGAACTCGATGAACTCACTGAGGAAGGCAGAAGACAAAGGATACGAAATGGAAATACTAAAGGTGGTAACTCCAGAGTTACCCCTTCAACTACCACAGCTACTGAACCTGAAGTACTTGAATTCATTCAACGTTTTGAACAAAGGTACCCTGGTAGAAGCTTCAAGTCTGGCCATGATGTAACTACAGTTGATGGTAGGTTGGTTGAAGTTGACTTCGAGACTGATAACGTAATTATAGAATTTAAAAGCAACCGCGGAAAGGGATTATCCCACCAAGTGATCGATAGGAGTAATCAAGGGAAAGTGATTATTGGAGTTGCTGGAAGTAGTAAGGGGATTTCCAAGCATGCTCTCAAAAGTATTGAGGAAGCAGGAGGCCTTGGTGCTTCTATGAGAGATATTGAAATAATTTTGGATTTAATTAGACCGTAACAATGGAAGACTTATTTATCGCACCGAAAAAAAAGATTACCGATCAAGAGATCGTTGAAATACTAAACCAACACTATCCAGATAACGATACTCGAACTGGAAACCAGGTTTATTCCCGCTTTCCCTCAATTAAGACCTATTTCGAATTTTTCAATTTGAATGAGGAAGAAGTACAAAGCTACGAGGAAGAAGAACCTGATTTCTGGGAACTTGTCCAACCAACTCAAGTTATCTGCGTCACCCACAAGCGGGCTTTTTTCAACTATCTTAAACCCGTTCTTCTCGACCTGCTAAAGAACAAACAAGGATTTATCTACATTGACGAAGATGAGCCTTATACATTCGAAGCATTTAGGGACTTTGAGAATGCTAACTATTTAACCTAATGTGTTAAACACCTTTAGTTGAACCAAAGGAATAGGCTTATAGAACATATCAGCCAAAACTTTAAGCTAACCCAAAACACTTGGATCAAAACTAATTTTCCTACACGCGCAGCAATGGGCCTTTAATCCACCGACCCTTACAACCCATGAATGCTTTTCTTGCTGCAAATCAACCGGTTTCAAATGATGAGATAATCCAATGGGAGTCTCGTTTCGAGGTCAAACTTCCTCCAGAATACCGATCATTCCTACTTGAACAAAATGGAGGGAGACTACAAAAATTCACCTTCTATGTGTCTGGTGCAGGAGAGTTTGGAATAGACCTTTTTTACTCACTGAAAAAAACGGAACAAGAGGCAATAGATTCATTGCATTATGCCGCACTTACTTTCCCTGAATTTCTGAGTTTGAAATGTATACCGATTGCAAATGATAACTCGGGTGGACAAGTAGTGATTGATGAAAATGGCCAACTCTTTTTTTGGGACCACGAGACGATAATTGAGCCGGTGAATTTATATCCGCTCGGAGATTCTATTGCGGCATTTGTAGAAAGCCTAACCGAAGAACCGGTAGAACCTACTTCAGGAGATGTTGCCCTTTTTAATGACGGTACAAAAGAAGACATCCTTAAAATGGTGGACAGGATTGACATCAATGCACCCTTTGAGCACGACCAATCGCTCTTGCAGAGAGCAGCATTAGTTCAAAAGAATTGGCTTGTGGAAGTATTAATCAACAAAGGAGCCAACCTGCAAGGTAGTTTGGAGAAAGCCATGGTAAACAACAACCTGGATGGATTCAAATTACTATTGAAAAGTGGTGCAGATGTCAACGCCACCAACGAGGACGGAGACTCCCTTCTTATTCAAACCATCATAGAAGCGAAGCCAGCGTTTGCCAAAGCGCTTCTGAACTACCATGTTGACACCGATTACAAAGATGGGTTTGATCAAACGGCCTTAGAAGTCGCCAGGATGAAGGTAGGCCAAGGAGAGAAGGAACTTGAGGAAATTGTCGAGCTGCTTTCTTAGTGAATACAACGCTGCATCGTTCCATAAAAACTGGCACCACAGCTTTTCCAATTTCCTGAAACGGTGCCCACCGCAAGACCGGCGAACGATATCCGTTTTTTGACCACGATTTGCGGTGCACTGTGCGATTTTGTGGTGCACCGGTACAATACATTTTTCATTTCAGTGGTGCACTGTTCGATTTAGTTAGGCACCGGTGCAGTACATTTTCTATTTCAGTGGTGCACTGTTCGATTT
>CALCCE010000074.1 GCA_937899835.1 uncultured Flavobacteriales bacterium
TTGCATTATATTTTTCTGTGCTACGTTTCCCATTTTGGTTTGACTCAATGTGTTGCTTGAAATTTTGCCGTGCAACGTCTCCCACTTGGATTGACTCAAGGTGTTGCATGAAATTTTGCCGTGCAACGTTTCCCACTTGGTTTTACTCAAAGTGTTGCGTGGAATTTTTCCGCGCAACGTCTCCCATTTTAGTTCGCTCGAAGTGTTGCATGAAATTTTTTTGCGCAACGTCTCCCGGTTTGGTTTGCTTCAAAGTGTTGCGTGAAATTTTTTTGCGCAACAGTTATCACTTTTCCTATCTCCGAAAAAATCTCCCCATCAATTCCCCAAAACAAAAAAGCCACCTGCTTTCGCAGGCGGCTTTTCTCAAAAAGTTGGTCTCACTTACTGGCGGGCCAGGTGATGGTAAAACCGTGGAATGGTTTCAATGCCTTTGAAGTAGTTGAAAACGCCGTAGTGCTCATCGGGCGAGTGAATGTCGTCGGTATCCAAACCGAAGCCCATCAAAATGGTTTTCAGTCCCAGGGCTTCCTCAAACAGGGCCACAATCGGAATACTACCGCCACCACGTTGTGGAATGGGCTTCTTGCCGAAGGTATCTACCATGGCCTGGCTGGCTGCCTGATATGCCGGGAAATTGGTGGGAATCACAGCGGGCTGACCACCGTGGTGCGGACGTACTTCCACTTTTACCGCCGGAGGTGCAATGGCTTTGAAATGATTTCTGAAAAGCTCGGTGATTTCGTCGGTTTGCTGATCGGGCACCAACCGCATCGAAATTTTAGCGAAAGCTTTGGAAGGCAGTACAGTCTTGGCGCCTTCGCCGGTGTAGCCGCCCCAAATGCCGTTTACATCAAGGGTTGGACGAATGGAGGTTTGCTCCAACACGGTGTAGCCTTTTTCGCCGTAGGTTTCCCCGATTTGCAATTCGTTTTGATACTCTTCCTGGCTGAAAGGAATCTGCGCCATTTCTGCACGTTCTGCGTCCGAAAGGTTGACCACCTTATCGTAAAATCCAGGAATGGTAATGTGGTTGTTTTCGTCGGTCATCGAGGCAATCATCTTGGCCAGGATGTTGATCGGGTTGCCCACAGCACCACCGTACACACCGGAGTGCAGGTCGCGGTTAGGGCCGGTTACTTCTACTTCTACATAGCTCAAACCACGGAGGCCCACGCTGATGGAAGGAATGTCGTTGGCGATGAGGGAAGTGTCGGAAACCAATACCACATCGGCGGCCAGGCGCTCTTTGTTGTCGTGCACAAAAATGCCGAGGTTGTCCGAACCTACTTCTTCTTCTCCTTCAATCATAAACTTCACGTTGCAATCGAGGTTGCCGGTTTTCACCATGGCTTCGAATGCTTTCACGTGCATGTAGAATTGCCCTTTGTCATCGGCTGATCCCCGAGCGAAGATGTTTCCATCTTTAATAACCGGCTCGAAAGGAGGCGAGGTCCAAAGCTCGATCGGATCGGCGGGCTGCACATCGTAGTGGCCGTATACCAATACCGTAGGCTTGGAAGGGTCAATAATTTTGTCACCATATACAATGGGATGACCTTCGGTTTCGCAAATTTCAACGTTTTCTGCTCCTGCTTCTACCAAACGCTGCTGCACCATTTCTGCTGCCCGACGAACATCGTCATTGAATTGAGGATCGGCACTGACGGAAGGAATGCGTAGCAATTCAAACAATTCTTCCAAAAACCGCTCCCGGTTGTTTTCGATGTATTCGTTTATCTTTTCCATGTTGAACGTGTAGCGAAAGAGGCAACCTTTTACGGAAGACTCGTTTATTTGTTAAATAAGGACGGCAAAGATAGGCATAAATGCGTGTTGGCAAATGGTTCAAAAGCCCATGGGATGACCTAAAACCCACTTTAGCATTCAAGGCCAAAAGCTGATCTTTGATTCACATTACACTGCCTTTATTCTTACCTTTGAATGTTTGAGCGGCCAAACCGGGGAGATGTTGCAAGTTTTTAGAGTTATATTGTTTGTTGTGCTTTTGGGCCTTTTGGGTACCGATATGTCCTATGGGCAGATCGCTCCCACCAATGTTGCTCCCAACAACTCTCCGCAACACCTCGTAGAAAATGTATTGGTTGGTCCGGGTGTCACGACCTTTAACTGGACCTTCGCCGGCAACGCTGCTCAGTTGGGTTTCTTTTCCAATGGAGGCACCACCATCAATGTCGACAGCGGCATTGTGATGTCTACGGGAAACATTGCGCAAATCTCCAACAATGTTGCTGGCATTACTACTACCGGGTACAATGGTCCGGGTGATGCGGACTTAACGGCAGTTGCTGCTTCCATCAACCCAGGGATTACCATCACCAGAGACCGGGCCGTATTGGAGTTCGATTTCGTGGCGCCTACCGACACGGTCACCTTTGACTACGTTTTTGCTTCGGAAGAATGGCCCAATTACATCGGCAGTGTCTTCAACGATGCTTTTGGTTTTTTTGTGAGTGGCCCGGGCATCACTGGCACTTTCACTGGCAATGCCATCAATGTGGCGAATGTGCCGGGCACTACCACGCCCATTACCATTAGTACCATTCACCCTGGCCTCAACAGCCAGTACTACAACCTCAACAGCAACACGCCCCCATTTGCCTTTTTTGCCTACACGGATGTGTTCACCACTTCGCCCATGGTGGTGAACCCCTGTGATACGTTTCACATGAAGCTGGCTATTGCCGATGGCACCGACGATGCTTTTGATTCGGCGGTATTCCTCAAAGCGCGCAGTTTCAAAGGGAAAAACATTGTGCTCACCGCCAGTCCTACCTACACCAATTTTGGCAACGATTCTACTTTGTATGAGCAATGTGGTGGGGCGCAGCTGAACTTCGAACGCCTGGCCAACATTAGTGGTACCGATACCATTCGTTTTCAAATTTCGGGTACGGCCACCAATGGAGATGACTACACGGCACTTCCCGATAGCATTGTGTTTACGCCAGGACAAACCTTGGCCAACATCAGTTTCAATGTGTTGCCCGATACCTTGATCGAAGGCCTGGAAACCTTGATCATTACGGTGTTGCCCGATTCTTCTACCATTCTTTGCAACAACGACACTACGGAACTGATCCTCTATCTGGCCGATGTTCCGCCACTGGATTTTCAATTGACGGATGACACGATCATCAATTGTACTTCTGCACCAATTGATTTGGTCATTGATAGCCTGGAAGGTTTGTTGCCCCCCACTTATTTGTGGAGCACCTCCGACACGGATTCGGTGGTAACGGTCTTGCCCAGCCTTACTACTACGTATTATGTTACGGTAACCGATGCCTGTCAGGCCGATACGTTGACCGATTCGGTCACGGTGGCGGTGCTCACTCCGCCTTTTGTTACGCAAACCACACCCGATACCATCGATTGTACGGATACGGCCACCATTGGGGTGGCCATCACCATGAATTACCTGCCGGGCATCCAGTTTCAATGGTCTACTGGCGACATCGACTCGATAATAACCGTGGCTCCGGATACAACGACAAGTTATCTGGTGTCTACCACCTTGCCTTGTAGTGGGCAGCTGATTGTAGATACCGTGGTGGTGGTGGTGGACAATCCTCCTTTTGTCACGGCTCCGATCAATAATTTTGATACGATCAACTGCACTTCCGACTCGGTCGATATCGGTATCAGTGTTACGGCCAACTGGTTTCCGGAAATCACCTACGATTGGGGAAATTCAACCGACTCTATGCTCACGGTTTGGGCACCTGCTACTGCGCAATACACCATTACCACTACCTTGGGATGTAGTGGGCAAAGCATTGTAGATACCCTAACCCTGGTGGTGGACAACGATCCGGTAGCGATCAACGCGCCTGATGTGCCTGCCAGTTCCATCAATTGCCCGGGTGATCCGGTCAACATTTATGCGCTGGCCACCGGGGGCTATCCGGCTTATACCTATTTGTGGAGCAACGGAGGAATGGGATCGATTACTACGGTGAATCCGTTGACTACAACCACTTATTACATTTCCGTAACCGACACTTGTGGCTTGGATACCACGGTGGCCGATGTGGTGGTGAATGTGCCCAACTATCCGCCCTTGCAGATCATTGGTTTGGAAGATGATACCTTGAATTGTCCCGAGTCCTTCACTTCGTTTGGTTTGCCCAGCATGTCGGGCTTGGGGGGTGTTGGCTATGGCTATACCTTTAGTTGGGACAACTGGCAATCGACTTATCCGATTCTTACGGTGCAACCGGCAGTTCCTACTGGCTACACGGTGCAAATGACCGACTTCTGCAAACAAGACACGACTTCTTTTACAGTGACGGCAGAGATTGCCAGTCATCCTCCTTTGGAGTTGTTTGTAACCGATAGCCTCAATTTGTGTGTCGGTCAATCCATCAAGATTGGCGCCAACGGCGTCAATGGTGGGGGCAATTACCAGTATATCTGGAGCAACTTTGAAACGGCTGACTCCATTGTGGTGAGTCCCAACAGTTCGACCAATTATATTGTGACGGTTACCGACGATTGCGATACGTCTCGGGTAGACTTTGTGCACGTGAACGTGAAGATGCCCACCGCGCAATTCTCCCATGAGTTTGAGGATGCCGCTACCGTTCAGTTTACCGACTTGAGTTCTAACGATGTGATCAAATGGAACTGGAACTTCAGCAGTGGGGAAATGGCTTTTGAGCAACATCCTGAACATATTTTTCAGGTAGCCGATGTTTATTCGGCCTGGCTGTTGGTAGAAAATCAATTTGGTTGCACCGATTCGGTGAGTGCTATCCTCACGCCTCCACTGGTCTTTTGGGTCCCCAAGGCCTTTTCACCCAACGGCGACACGGACAATGACGTATTTGAAATTAAAGGCTTGGGTGTTGATGAGTTTTACATGGATGTGTTTGACCGATGGGGGAATGTTGTATTTTCCACCAACGTTTCCGACTTCCAGTGGGACGGCACCAACAATGGCATGCCTTTACCGGTGGGAGTTTATGTCTACACCATTTATGCAACGGGTTTCAACAACGAAAAAATTGAGCGCAAAGGAACCATCACTATTGTTAAATAGCGGGTTGATATGAAGTTCCTGAAGTTATTTGGCTGCATTTGCAGCCTTTTGTGTTTCTGTGCTTCCGTAGAGGTGAAAGCTCAGATTTTTGTGAGCAACCAGGCAC
Organism: uncultured Flavobacteriales bacterium; assembly: GCA_937899835.1. Classification (GTDB taxonomy): domain Bacteria; phylum Bacteroidota; class Bacteroidia; order Flavobacteriales_G; family Salibacteraceae; genus CALCCE01. The sequence goes on from CALCCE010000074.1 coordinate 5,172, forward strand.
CTTACAACAGTGAAGTCTACCTGATTCAGGATGTGTTTTTGGGCACGGGTGTGACGGTGAGCAACATCACGTATTACGGCGACACCAATTACATTCAGCTCGGCTATTTCAACGGTCAGAATTCTACCATTGGCCTGGACAGTGGAATCGTGATGACTTCCGGCCACATCGATGCAATTGTGCCGGGTGGCACTGGCAACGGTGCAATCACCAACGTGCCAGGGGTGTATCCCAATGGGCAAGGTGGGGGTGATGCCGACCTGCTGACGGTGGCCCAATCGGTGCCCGTACAGTTGGGTCTTGGTTTTAACGTATCTGCTACCGAAGACGCCAGTATTCTGGAATTCGATTTCGAACCCTCTGCCGATACGGTGGAGTTTCGCTACGTATTTGCTACCGATGAGTTTCCCACTTTTGTGAATACCCAGTTCAACGATGTGTTTGGGTTTTTCCTTTCCGGACCCGGTATTACGGGCCCTTTTTCCAGCCCGGCGGGTTTTCCCAATGGTTCTAAAAACATTGCACTGGTGCCGGGCACTACTTTGCCAATTACGGTGAGTACCGTACATCCGGGCCTCAACAGCCAGTATTTCGCCCCGCAGGATACCTCCATCAGTTTTGGAGGGGGCACCATTGTGCTCACGGCCAAACACGAGGTAACGCCTTGTCAAACCTACCACATCAAGCTGGCCATTTCCGATGCGGTGGACAAGGCCCTCAACTCCGGGGTTTTTCTTGAAGCGAAAAGTTTTGCCAGTGGCGCCATTCAGATCGATGCCATTCCCTCTTACACCAACCTGAGCGGGTCGGGCGATACCAACCTTTTCGAAGGGTGTGGTTTTGTGGAACTGACCTTCCGGCGGTTTGCCGATCTTGGAAATCCCTACACTGCATACTTTACCGTGTCGGGCTCGGCCACCATGGGTGCCGATTACAACAACTTTGCCGACAGTGTGGTCTTTGCTCCCGGAGTGGATACTGCGCAAATTCTCATCAATGTGTTTGATGATGGCATTACGGAAGGGCCGGAGACGATCATTATCAAAGTTTTGCCGGATACGATGAGTTGCTGGATGCAAAACGTGATGGATACCAGCCAGATCATCATGGTGATCAATGAACGTCCGGCGGTGACCATGACCACCCTCACCGATTCGGTGAATTGTGCCGATTCGGTGGCCTTGCCTACCGCGCAAGGGCTTACCGGAGTGGGCAACTTTACCTACCTCTGGCCTTCGGGAGACACTCTGGCCACAGACACCATTCCCAATCCTTTGACCGATACTGCTTTGCTGGTGCTGATGACGGACGGTTGCCGCATCGATACCATTTCCGATTCGGCCCGAATTGTGTTGTTCAATCCGCCTCTGGTGGTATTGACCGAAGACGATACCCTGGACTGTGTGACGCCTTCTGCGGTGATTGGGCCACAAATTTTGAGTGGCAGCTCCGTACAATTCTACACGTGGAGCACCGGCCAAACCGATTCCTCCATTTTGGTGACTCCGGTGACCGATTCCACGTATTACCTAACCGTGACCGACTCTTGTGTCAATACGGTTTGGGTGGATAGCATCACGGTTTTTCGAATTTCGCCCCCCTTGGTGCTGGATTCGGTGAACGATACCGTGGATTGCAATGTGGGTTTTGTAAGCCTTAGTCCGACAATTGTAAGTGGAACGGCTCCTTTCAATTACTTGTGGAGTACGGGCTCGAGCTTGCCCAACATCAATCTTTTTGGTGCTGGCGTGACCGATACTTCTTTTACAGTGGTGGTGACCGATGCTTGCAACATTACTCCCGATACTACCTCGGTGAGCCTGACGGTGTTTTCACCTCCTTTGCAAATCTCTGCTGATACGGCCTTGCTGGATTGCTCTACCGATTCGATCCTGATTGGCGTTAATGTCATTAGCGGTACGGCTCCTTTTTCCTATCAATGGGGGACGGGCGCTACGGATTCCGCCATTTTTGTGAATCCGTCCAGCGATTCCACTTACCTCGTTACCGTGACGGATGTTTGCGATACGGTGCCGGCGATTGACAGTGTGCGGGTGACTCTGGTGCAGGCTTCGGCCATCGTGTTGATGCAATCAGACCTGAGTGTGCCTTGCCCGGGCGACAACATCAACCTGCAGCCGCAGGTGTCTGGCGGAACGCCTCCCTACCAGTTTTTGTGGAGCACCGGAGCCAATACCTCAACTTTGAATGCGGTGATCAGCAACGATACCCTTTATCAGGTTACGGTGACCGATACCTGTCGCTTGGATACGGTTTCCATTGCTTTTAATGTAACTATCGATGCGCAGGTGCCTGTGGTGGTGCAGTTGACCGACCGCAGCCTCGGCTGCCCGGGCGAAAGTGCGACCATCTCCGCGCAAGTGTCGGGCGGCAATGGTGCATACACCTACAGCTGGTCGGCTTTGGATACTACCTCTACTAACGATTCTTTGGTGATCGATCAGGTAGATACCACACAAAACGTAGTGTTGACCGTAACGGATGCCTGTGGCAAAAGCGATACGGATACCATGACTCTGTCGGTGAACCTGGCGGCACCGTTGGTGGTGAGCTTGCCGGCCACGCAAACGGTTTGTGAGGAACAAGGCATTGCCTTTGTGGCCAGTGTTTCCGGCGGAAGCCCACCTTATGCATATACCTGGACAGGCCCGGGCACTTTGGTGCCCAACACCAATTCGGCTACGTCAGGTCCACCGGTGGTGGCCGGGCAATACGCTTTGTTGGTGACGGATGCTTGCAACGTGTCGGCATCGGCGGCTACGGATGTCACGGTGGAGGTGTGTTCGTTGGTAGTGCCCAACGTGATTTCTCCCAACCGCGATGGCATCAACGACTTGTTCATGATTCCCAACATTGAGAAATACCCCAACAGCAAGTTGACGGTGTTCAACCGCTGGGGGAATCAGGTGTTCTATTCTTCCAACTACCGCAACACGTTTGACGGCCAAGGCCTGGAGGAAGGAACTTACTTCTTTGTCTTGGAAATCTCTGATGGAGAAACCTTTTCCGGAGACCTGACCATCATTCGTTAACGGCCGCTGGCACCAACAGGGAGCGACCGGTCATGGCGGCTGGTTGTTCAATGCCCATGAGGTCGAGCAGGGTAGGGGCCACATCGGCCAGGATGCCCTCCCGAAGATGCCCTTCAAATTTTTGATCGACTAAAATGCACGGCACCAGGTTGGTGGTGTGTGCGGTGTGCGGGCTTCCGTCGGCGTTGACCATAAAGTCAGCGTTGCCGTGGTCGGCGATGATGATGAACGAATAATCGTTTTCCAAACCGGCTTCTACCACTTGTTTGGCGCATCGGTCTACGGTCTCCACCGCTTTTACTACTGCTTCGAATACGCCGGTATGGCCGACCATGTCGGGGTTGGCAAAGTTGAGGCACACAAAATCTACGGAACCGGCTTGGAGGGCTGCGCTAATGGTGTCGGCCACTTCGGGTGCACTCATTTCGGGTTGCAGGTCGTAAGTTGCTACTTTGGGCGAGGCGATTACCTTGCGGGATTCGCCTTCAAACTCGGCTTCCTGACCTCCGGAGAAGAAGAAGGTGACGTGGGGGTATTTTTCGGTTTCGGCAATGCGAATCTGTTGCCTTCCGGCTTTGCTCACAATTTCGCCGAGGGTGTCTTTCAGGTTTTGCTTTTCAAATACTACTTCAACGTTTTTGAACCGTTCGTCGTAGCGGGTCATGGTGATGTAGTGGAGCGGCAGGGTGTGCATGCCGTGATCGGTCAAATCTTGTTGTGTGAGTGCCTGAGTAATCTCCCGGCAACGGTCGGTGCGGTAGTTGAAACAGATGACGATATCGTTTTCCTGTATCCGGCCAATGGCTTGTCCCACTTCGTCTACCTTCACCATGGGGAGCAAAAACTCATCGGTGACCGATTGCTCGTAGCTGGCTTTTACGGAGGCCACAAAATCGCGGGTGGCAGCTCCTTCTCCTTCCAGCAACAGGTCGTAGGCTTTTTTGATGCGCTCCCAGCGGAGGTCGCGGTCCATGGCATAGTAGCGGCCAACTACCGACACCAATTCGGCAGAATGCCCTTTCAGGTGTGCTTCGAGTTCGCTGAGGTAGTGTTCTCCCCCGTTGGGAGAGGTGTCGCGCCCATCGGTAAAGGCGTGAATGTATACCTTTTCGAGGCCTGCTTGGGTAGTCATGTGCACCAAATGGTGGAGGTGGCTCTGCATGGAGTGCACGCCTCCATCGCTCACGAGGCCCATGAAGTGCACGGCTTTACCCGATTTTCGAGCGGCTTCAAAGGCTTGTTGCAGTACGGGGTTTTGGTCGATGGTGCCTTCGGCAATGGCTTTGTTGATGCGCACCAGATCTTGGTAAACGATGCGGCCAGCGCCAATGTTGAGGTGTCCCACTTCTGAGTTGCCCATTTGTCCGTCGGGCAAGCCAACGTGTTCGCCATAGGTTTTTAGGGTGGTGTGGGGCTGGATGGCCAACAGCTGATCGAGGTAGGGTGTTTGGGCGGCAAAAATGGCATCGGTTTCATCTTGCCGACCGATTCCCCAACCGTCGAGGATCATCAGCACTGCTTTGCGTTTCAACATGTATTTCAGGCGTTTTTAAAGCGGAGGTCAAAGATGGTACCCCGTGGATTGTTGTCGGAAATGCGAATGGTTCCTTGGTGAACGGAGACCAAAAACCGGGTGAGGTAGAGCCCCAGGCCGGTGCCTTTGGTGTTGCGGGTTTCTTCGTTGCCTACCCGGTAAAACTTGTCGAATACCCGTTGCCGTTCTTCACTGGGAATGCCCTGGCCTTCGTCGGCTACTTTTAGCGCAATTTCAGCCCCTTTCTTTTGCAAGATCACCTGAATGCAGCTGCCTTTAGGACTGTATTTGGCTGCATTTTCCAGCAGGTTGGAGAGGATGGAGGCTACCGCAAGCGAATCGAATGAAAATTCGATATCGGGTTCTACCTGTAACTCTACTTGGTGTGAAGCGTTGACGGTGAGGGCACTTTTTTCCAGAAAGTCGGAGACAAAATTGCTGAGGTCGGCCGATTCGCGGTAGAGGTGGTAGTTGCTGTTTTCGATGCGGGTGGCCAACAACAGGTTGTCGACCAAACCGCCCAGGCGTTCGGTTTCAGAAAGGGCGTTGGTAAGGATCTTGTCGTTTTTCTCTTTGGGCAGGTTACGCCTCAACAGGGTTTGCAAAGCCAGTTTGATGGAAGCCAACGGCGAGTTGAATTCGTGGGTGACCGACATTAAAAAGTTCTTTTGTTGCCGGGCAATGGCAATCTCCTTGCGGATGACCCGGTGGAGGTAGAGCACCCCAATGAGCAGCAAAAACAAAAAGACGGACCCTTCGCCCACAATCATCCACAGCTTTTTGTCGAGGGTTTCGCCTTCGGCAATGATGGCCGGACTGCCGGGTGGTTTCAGTTGCTTCAGGATATCGTTTTGCTCAAACAACAAAGTGTTGAGGTCGAACAGCATGTAGGCCCACCAGCTGAACTGCAAAAAAACGTAGATCACCAGAAGGTGAAACAACCACCAAATACGCGTTTGGGCCTTCATTGTATCAAAAATAGGAAAGTAAGGTCTATGAAAGCGCTATTGTTGAAGGATTTAACCCAATAATTTAGTGCAGAGGTGAAGAAGATTTTTCTAGTTTTGAAGGGTGCACCCACCCGTCTCTACACTACACCGGTTTTATTTTGAACCTGCTGCGCAGCTGTCATTTATAGACAGTCAATCGGTGGAACTACTGGTGACTTCCCCGCCCTATCCTATGATTGCCATGTGGGACGCGGGTTTTTCTGCCGTCGACCCTGAGGTGGAACGGGCGTTGGAGCAGGGCCAAGGTCAGATGGCTTTCGAAAGGATGCACTGGCAACTGGATGCGGTGTGGAAAGAAATGGAACGTTGCCTGGTGCCGGGTGGAATTGCCTGCATCAACATTGGCGATGCCACCCGAACGCTAGGTGGTGTATTTTCCTTGTATGCCAATCACGCACGCATCATTGCTGCGATGGAACGGCTGGGCATGCGTTGCCTGCCGTTGATTCTCTGGCGCAAGCCTACCAATGCGCCCAACAAATTCATGGGTTCGGGCATGTTGCCTCCTGGGGCGTACGTGACCTTGGAGCATGAATATGTGCTGGTGTTTCGCAAGGGTGACAAACGGGGCTTTGCCAAGACCAAGGCGCGTGAGCTGCGCAACCAGAGTGCTTACTTTTGGGAAGAACGCAACCAGTGGTTCAGCGACTTGTGGGAGTTTCGCGGAGCCCAGCAAAAAATGGGACGCAACGCGGCCCGCACCCGCAGTGCGGCTTTTCCTTTGGAGCTCCCTTTCCGTTTGATACAGATGTATTCGGTAGCGGGCGAAACGGTGCTCGATCCGTTTGCTGGTACGGGTACTACTGCGCTGGCGGCTTTGGTTTCGGGAAGAAACTCCCTTTCGGTGGAGGTGCAACCGGAGTTGCGGTCCATTATCCGAGATACATTTGCTGCTACTACCCTTGAGCAGTTGAACGCGCGGCAGCGCCTGCGCTTGCAGGAACACCTCGATTTTGTGGCGGCCCGGGGCGCAGATCGGTTCAAACACCACAATGCTTTTTATGATTTCCCGGTGATGACCCGCCAGGAAATTCAACTGCAACTGCCGGCCTTGGAAGCCTTTCAGTGGCAAGCGGCCGATCAATTAGAAGGCCACTACGGTGTTTTGAAGGCCGATTTCTAATTTTTTTCAAAAATTTTTTCCGCTTTCTGTATCCTTTTTGGAGGGGCGCATTATAGCTACGACTCAAGCGATAGCCCCGATGACAAAAAAATTACCTCTATACCTCTTGTTGCTTCTTAGCCTCACCGGCTGGGCACAGCAAGACCCACAGTTTAGTTTTAACCGCGACAACCGATTGTTTCCCAACCCGGCCTACGCAGGTAACGGAGAGGCCATTTGCGGCCAAGTGCTGCTACGCAACCAGTGGACCGGCTTTGAAGGAAATCCCCAGACGGGGTTGGTATCCCTTCATGCTCCTATTCGTGAATTGCATGGCGGGTTGGGACTTTCAATCGCTGCCGACCGGTTAGGGCAGGAACGGACCCTTTTTGCTAAGGGCGCTTATGCTTACCGGGCCAACTTAGGCGATGGTATGCTTTCGATTGGCCTCGGTGTGGGCATTATCAACAAATCCATTGGAGCCGATCATCGAACCATTGGGCCAAACGGCATTGGAGATGGTTCTGAAGATCCTCGGCTCAATCAAAACACTGTAACTGCCACCAAAGTCGACTTTGATTTTGGGGTGTATTACCAAACCAACCGCCTCTATTTCGGCCTTTCCACCACGCACCTGAATCGTGCCCGGGTATCTGACGTTCGAGATTTTCCCAACATTCCTTATGAACTCAATTACCGGGTCTCAAGACATTATTACCTGATGTCGGGCTATCGTTTCGATTTTGATGGCACCCCCTACGCCCTGTTGCCTTCGATTTTCGTCAAGTCGGATGCGGTGTCCGCTCAGGTAAGTCTTGATGTGCGTGGCCTGTACCGCGATCGGGTGTGGGGAGGCGTGGGCTACCGCTTCCAAGATGCACTGATTGCTTCGGTGGGATTTCAGGAGAGCTTGGGCGACATCACCCTAAGGGCAGGTTATGCCTACGACTTCACTACTTCCCGCTTGCGGAGCTTCAGCAGCGGTTCTCACGAGTTGCAATTGGGTTTTTGCATGCCCATTCCCGAAAAGATTACCTCACACAAAACTACCCGCTTACTCTAATTGCTTGATGCGGGCCACAAGGCCCTGAAAATCCAACCACCTCCCATCTTCCTGGTAGACAGCCGCCAGTACTGGAAGTTCCCACTTTCGGTGCTGGCGCTTTTGGTATTCGATCACACTGGGCCGCATGTGTTGGAAGCTTTCGGGTTTCACCTGGATGCCACCCAACAAACGGTCTTTTTTATTGATGGTAAGGTCGATCCGGTATTCGGCATCCAATTCAGCGGCACTGTAGTCGAATTGAAATTCGGGAAGTGAGAGGCGAAGTTGTTGGAGCAGGTTTCTTTCCTGGGCACTGCCTTTCCAGGATTGTGTGATGAAGAGGTGGTATTCCCATTGGATGCAATGCTCCAGTGAATACCGGTAGGTGCCCCAGGCTTTGTGTTGTGCTTCATACAAAGCCTTGCCAAAATCTTGAATGGTACCGCGGGAAACAATGCCGCACGAACAAGTATGGTGGGCATGATACGCCACCAGGGCTTCCAACTCCGCTTTGCTGCGGGGCCGGTGCACCCGAATGAGTTGCATGATTGGAACCGATCGGTGGGGGGCCGAAATTCCGAACCGTCCGTTCAGTGCATTCAAATCACCGCCGGTTAGGCTCATGGGTTGTGCTATTTGCTACAAAATACGAAAACCCGCCCTTCCAGCCGAAACGGCCTTCCAGGCAGGTTTTCCCTCACCCAAATTTTTCAATTTTTAGCGTGTTTTGTAGATCAGGGGCAGATAGATCCCGAGGTTGTATGTTTTGTGGCAGCGATTTGAAAAATAGAAACCTGTCCTTTCACCTGGTTCGGGGGGCGATTGTTACGGTGTAACAGCCACTGGCTTCAGGACAGGTTTCCCCTCACCCAAATCGTTGTTCCTTGTTTATCATTGCTTTTGTAGTAAAAATGAAAACCTGTCTTTCCACTGCTTAGCGAATCCTTCTCTGCTCATCAACCAATTGCCAATATCACAGCTTCCAGACAGGTTTTCCCTCACCCAAATTTTTATTTCTTCGTTGTTGACCATCAGGCTGGTTTAAAAAGTTTGTTCAGGTTCCAATTCATCCCGTCGTGTTTCCTCTACTGCTGGAAACCTGAACAAACTTCGTTCTCACCCAATTATCATACTCAACCTAATATCTTGTTGGAAGGAAAATGAAACCTGTCTGAATGCAAACGCTCTAACCCTCTTTTGTGACTTGCACATGGTCTGACACTCAGACAGGTTTTCCTCACCCAATTATCAATGAACTTTATGTTGTTTCGTGTGTGTTGAAGAAAACCTGTTCGTTGGTTCTGCCTCTAATTTGTCTCATTTCATCTTCTAACCTTCTGAAGACAGACGAACAGGTTTTCCCTCACCCAATTTTATGATTGTTTCGTTTTCAAGTGTTGTTTGTTGGTCGCTCCTGGCTCTTTTGCTTTTGCTGTAGACCAGTTTTTCAGCGATTCTATGTGTTCCGGGCGGATGGGTTTGCTGATGAATTTGGTCACCATAGAATTTTCATCCGCTTGTTTAATTTCTTCAGGGTCAATGGTCGACGACACGATCCATACTTCCGGTTTCTTTTGAAACCACTGCGCCAATACCGCAAAGTTTTTCAAGAATTCCCATCCTCCCATCACCGGCATGTCCAAGTCCAAAAGGATCAAATCGGGCATCAGGTTGGTATCGCAACAGCGATTTTTCAAGGCCTTCAATGCTTCCGAAGCCTGGGTAAATGTTTCGATCCGTTTCAGATCAGGCAGTCGGCTAAGCAGCGACCGTGCGATGAATAGACTAACGTCATCGTCGTCAATCAACATTATTCTTTGGCAGATCTTGTCCATTTCATTCAACTTACCAGTGTTTTGCTGCTCCACATCCAGGTTTGTTACTGTGGTGTCGTTGTCCTGGCTGAGAACCCAATGGGGTTGTCTTATTGAAGCGGTTATCATTGGCATATCTTATTGGTGTTGGATGAGTGATGCTTTGACTTTGCCTTTCGTTATCATCGATTGACAAGACAAAAGTATTGGGCTTCTATAGAAAAATTCTGAGCGAAAAGCCTAACCAGAGAAATTAGGTGGATTGCCTATCGGGTGAGTTGGCTTAGTAAAATCCGACTTGGTTGCTGAGGTAGGGAACCCCTGAAAGTACCGAGTCGATGGCCTTCTCCAATTCCCGTCGGTTGGTGTTGATCGGGAGGTAGCCCATAGCGCCATTGTTTAAGAAAGTGCGGGCAATGGGACGGTCGTTGTAAGCGTGTAAAACGATGATTGGAGTGTCTCCAGCCAGTTGAGAGAAGGTGTGCAGGGTGCTGATTTGGCTAATGGGAAGGAGGGTAAGGTCTACCACGATCACTGAGGTGTCAAAATCGGGTTGGAGAAGCGCTTCGAGGTTATTGACACTGGCACCTGAAAGGTTAACTGACTGTATTTCAGCTTCCTCCGGCATGAGGTCATAGAGCGCGGAGTTGATTTTCTCCGAGCAGCCAAGTAGTGAAATACGTAGTTGAGTAACCAGTTTGGCCATAAGAAATGTTTAGCGCGATACGGGTGAAACGCTTACAAATGTACTTGCAGGAACACGGATTGGCCTGATAATTTTACCTAATTGCAAAAGCTAGGTAAATTACCTAACGGGTGTGTAATTGTGACACTTTGTTGGCAAAAGCAAAAAAGAAATTGAACAAATAAAAGGGAAACCAGTTATACGAGGTCGTCAAAAATCCGGTTGCTGACGGCATACATTACCAGGCCGGCAACATTTTTCGAACCGGTTTTTTCCAGCAGGTTCCGCTTGTGTGCATCTACCGTGCGTGGACTAATGAAAAGTTTATCGGCAATCTCTTGGTTGGAGAATTCTTCCATGATGAGCCGCAAAACTTCTTTTTCCCGGTCGGTGAGGGGAATTTCGGTGGAATATGCCGAGGTTTTGCTGGCTGGTCTTCGGTTAGAGAGGTTGTTCATCACCGTTTGGGTAACCTCCTGGCTGTAGTATGCCCCCCCTTGTGCAAGGGTAAGAATGGCTGATTTTACTTCATCTTCGCCCGAATTTTTCAGCAAATAGCCCGAAGCTCCGGCATTCATCATCTGTTTGATGTGAACGTTTTCATTGAGCATGGTCATGGCCAATACTTTGGTGTTGGGGTATTGGGCCACTACCTCCTGGGTAGCTGTGATGCCATCCATCACTTCCATGCTAATGTCCATTACCACCACATCGGCAGCTTGTTCTTTTAATAGGTCTAGCGCCAGCTTTCCGTTAGGGGCTTCTCCGATAATTTCAAATTGATCTTCACTTTCTAAATAAGAGCGGATGCCATCGCGCACCACTTTATGATCGTCGACCAATAGAATCTTAATTCTTGTCATGCTGGTGAGGGGTTAAAGGAATTTCAACGGTGAGGTTTGTTCCGGAGCCAGGAGCACTGTCGATGTGCAATTCTCCTTTAACGGAGCTGGCTCTGCTCTGCATGCTATGGATACCAAAGGTAGCGGTTTTGTCTTTGAGTTTTCGGGTATCAAAGCCAATTCCATTGTCTTCAATGGTGAGGATGACCGAATGAAAATGCCGGATCAATTGCAAGGTGACTTTAGAAGCGTTGGCATATTTTACCAGGTTGTTGATGGCTTCTTGGGTGATGCGGTACAAATTCAGTTCAATTACCTCCGGAAGCCGTTCTCCGTTGAGGTTGTTGTAAAACTCAAATTGAATGTTGGTTACCGGTATCAGGTTATCGATCAGGCTCTCTGTGGCCAACACATACCCAAAATCTTCAATGGCTTTGGGCATCAGGTTGTGGGAGATGTTGCGGGCTTCAGCAATGGCCTGATTCAGAAAGTTGAAACCAGTGGTGAATTTTTCTTGCTTTTGTGGGTTGAGCAAGTGCAGCTCCTTACGCACCGCATCCAGGTGGAGTGATGCAGTGGTGAGATTTTGCCCAAGGCTGTCGTGCAACTCTTTGGCAATGCGCTTGCGCTCCCGGTCCTCAGTTTCGATAATGGTGGCCAAAATCTTTTCTTCGGTGTTTTTCCGATCCGTTATGTCTGACATAAAGCCCTCTAAGAGCTCACACCCTTTGGCATCATTGCCAATCTTTTGGCCTTTTTCCCACACCCATTTGATGCGATCGGCCACCCGAATCGGGTAGATGACTTCGTAAGGGCGTTTTTCTTCAATGGCGGCAAGGCATTCGTCACGTAGGCTTTTCAGGTATTCTGGAATGATGATCTCGTTGATGGAAATTCGCCCTTCGGTAAATTCTTCTGGCGTAATGCCTGTGAGTTCATAGCACCCATCGCTCACAAACAGCGTAGACCAATTTTCGTCGTTTTTGCACCGGTACACCATCCCAGGGAGGTTGCCCATCAACGCCTTGAGCCGCGTTTCGCTTTCGATCAGGGCCCGTTCGGCCTGTTTGTGTTCGGTTACATCTCGTTCTACGTATAGCACGTGGGTTACTTTGTCGCGCTCATCGGTGATGGGCACCCAAGAGGTATCGCTGAAGTAGGTAAAGCCACTGGCAGTGGTCACCTGATCGTCAAAGCGCATCATCTTGCGAGAGTTGAGAATTTCATCCATGATCTCGTAATAGTGCCCTTCCTGGTTGCGCAGGTGCAGTACTTCGTTAATGAAATGGCCCAGTTCCATCCCTTCCAAATCAGCGCGTTTCAAAGGTTCTTCGGCCAGGCGCTCAATCAGGTCCAGCCTACGGTTGACCGAAACAATGGTGTGCTTGTCTTTCGGCTTCACTTCAAACAATACCATCAAATCGTTGGTGTTGTTGTAGATCATCGACAGTTGGCGTTCGTTTTTGCGAAGGGTCTGCTCCGCCTGCATGCTGTCGGTAATGTCGGTGATAAAACCTTCCAGCGCTTCCACCTCACCAAGGGTGTCGTATACCGGTTCCCCTTGCTCCCAAACCCATTTTAATTCCTGGTTGGCGGTTACGATCCGGTACTTCAATTCAAAATGGTGGTGATTCTTCACTGCATCCTGCACGGTGCTCCAAACCATGTCGCGGTCTTCTTCATGAATCACATTATTGTAGGCGATGCGCCTGCTTTGGATCAGGTCCTCCGGCAGGTAGCCGGTTAAGCCAAACGCTCCTTTGCTGATAAATTCCATGGTCCAATCCTGGTTGTTCCTGCACCGGTAGACCATTCCAGGGAGGTTGCCCAACAGGGTGACGAACTTGCGGGAACCTTCCTCTAGCTTTACCTCCATCTCCTTTTCATGCTCCTGCCGGGCCACGGCTGCTCCAATGGCTGCCCCAATGGAGTGTAAAACCGTTTTTTCCAACTCTGTCCATTGGCGTTCAACGGTAGAGTCGTTGAAGCCGATGTTGCCCCAGTGGTGCTGCCCTTTGAAAATCGGAACCATGATAAAGGACCGGACACCACTTTCCTCCAACAGTTGTAGCAAATTGCCTGAGGAGGTACTGTAGAAAGCCGTAAAACATTCTTTGGCTTCCATGCGGTCAAGCACGCCATCGTAAAGGTCATATTCAAGATGGATGAGCCCGGTGATGTTGCCCGGAGGAGGAACGGTAGCAAAATAATAGTTTGCAGTAGCGGATTGGGTGACACCTTCCGAATTGGAATGGTTTTCATAAATGAAACAGCAGCCAACTTCCAAGGCAACCGTAAGGTCACGAGCGACCCGGTTGAGTGCATTCCCAAGGTTGGGGTTGACAATGAGTTCGTTGGTTACCTGCGCAATCCCTTCGATGAGGCGATTGTTATTAAGTACTTCCATGGGCGCATTCTAAGAAGAGCCGACCAGGTATGTTCCTGAGGTTCCTCTAATGAAAAGAGCATTCCCTTAAAAATAAGAAATCTTGAAAAACGAGCCCCGATATGCTGGGGAAACAAACGGACAAATAGTTAGCAGTCGTCCCGAAGGTCGATCACATCGTCGAAGGTACCCTCGTCGATCTGGAAAAGGGTTTGCTGCAAGGCAGGAGCGGTGTTGAGTTGGCTGATCTCAAAAAAGTACTTGGTGCCATCTTCGGTGAAGATGCGCGCCATCACCACTTCCATTTTATCCTCGTCGATGAGCAATTCGAGGTAATCGTAGGAGGGGTTTGTGGTTTTAGGTTTCAGCTTGACAACCTTCACTGCTTTGTCTTTGTGCGTCTCGTTGGCCAGGAGCTGATAGTTGAAATCTTCGATCTTAGGATTCAACAAGGTTTTAGGGTCCAAAAAAGAATTGGCATCGTCTTCACTTTCCAGGCAGTTGATCTGAAGTTCGGTTGCGTCCATGCCGAGAATGGTATACCGGTATTCTCCGTCACACACCAAAGTGTTTTCTCCCAGCTTGATTCGGTATTTGGCTCCGGAAACCGATGCTTTGCCGCTTTGCACCTCATCCAGTTCTTCGTTTTGAATCCGGTAACTGAAATCGAAGGTCACCTGTTGGATCGATTTTCCCTTTTCCGCCAGGCGGTTCAACAAGTCTTTGGCATCCGGTGAGTTTTGCTGGGCCATCAGGGGGTTAATGAGCATCCAGCAGCTAAACAACAAAAGGGAGAAAATACGCATGGCGAAGCTTAAAATTAATGGCCACAAAACTAAGGAAATTTGAGTGGCTCCTTGTCGCTAACCAAATAGGATGCCAGTTTAGAAATGCCCTTGGCTCAAGGTGCGATTTGCAAAGGCAATACTGCGTGGTGGGAGCTTTCGTTTACCTCGATCCAATAGCTTCCCGGAGCGGTTTCCGGCAAAGAAAAATCGCCGGTGATCGATCGGGAAAGTGGTTGTCTTCGCCCCAAAAGGTCGACGAGGTATACCGTTGTAACGGATGGATCCAGGCCCTTGATGCTTAAGGTTTGCTCCGACTGCACCGGATTGGGAAACAGTTGCCAATCCGGTTTGTCCTTCGCCTCCAACAAAGCCGTAGGGGCAAGGTTTACCGCAAACCACCATTGGTCTATTTCCCCAAACGCTTCGGGCACATCGCCCGCCTGTACTTTGGATTCGGCCAAGACCCAATCTTTGCCATGCAGGCCACAGCCCAGGGCTTGCGCTATGTCGTTGTCGGAAGACCCAAAGGTGGCATTGGCGTTTACGTTACCGTTGCCGTCGATGGCCAGCATCCACAAATCGAAGTTGCCGCGGTTGGTCAAAATGTCTCCGTCAGCGGAGTAAGTGTGACCTACTATATAATGATGGGTTCCCGCGCCATTGAGTTGTAAGTCGGAAACCGATTCGTTGGCCGATCCTCCGTAGCTTACCTCGGATATCAGGTTGCCCGAAAAATCAGTCGAGACCAACCACCAGTCGGCCCCTCCACGGTTGAGCGAAATGTCTACATCGTCGGAGAAAGTGGAACCTGCTAAAAAATAACCTGTAGCGGTAGCCACCATTGAGTTGGAATATTCGGGACCAGAACCTCCGTAGTGTTGGTGCCAAAGCGATTGCCCGGCCGTATCAATCTCAAAGAGCCAGTAATCCCAGTCGCCGTGGTTGGAGGTGAGGTCGAAATCGTGCGAAGGGGTGCTGCCAAAGCAAACGTAGCCGTTGGCCGACACCAACACATCCATGATGTAATCTTCCTCAGTGCCTCCGTAATTTTGCTCCCAAAGCAACAGGCCGTTCGCATTGAGTTTGAGCAGCCAACCGTCAAAGTTGCCATAGTTTCCGCCAATGTCGCTGAAATCTCCTTTGCCCGAGCGGGTTTGCCCCACGATAATCAACTCACCGGTGGGTGTTTCCAACAATTCGTTAGGGCCTTCGTTGCCTGGTCCACCGTAGGTATAGCTCCAAAGCAACTGTCCCGCAGGATCAATTTTGAACACCCAAATGTCCATGGCACCGTTGTTATCAGGAATATCGCCATTAGAACTTTGGGTAAAGCCTACTACCGCAAAATTGCCGTCTTGGGTAGCGATAATTTTTTCTGAAAAGTCGTATTGGCTGCCCCCGTAATTGCGGGTCCATTGGTGATTGCCCGAAGCATTGTATTTGCTAACGATGGCATCGTAGCCCCCTTTGGAAACAAAGCCGTTGAATTCACCATCGCTGTGTCCGGCCATCAGGTAGCCTCCATCTGGGGTAGCCACTACGGAGAAAGCATGGTCCGATAGGGAGCCACCGGCTACGTTGTTTTCGCCAATGAAAAAGGATTGAGCGGTGGCCTTCGATAGTGGGAAGAAGGTGGAAAAAAGAATTCCAGCGAATAAATAAGTGAACAAAGCCCCTCGTTGCATGGTGCAAAATTACCGATTATTTCAAAGGAAAGTGGAAGCCAATTATTGACCTTGTTGGAGGTTAAGCCTACATGAGAAGTAATCAGGAAGGGTCCCCCTGGGCGCTGGGCGCCAAAGCCGCCAGGGCTTCTCTACGCTTCCGTTCCAAGTAGGCTTCTGTTAATTTCGATCTCTTGTAGGTCCTGGGAACGCTTATTGGAACTCCTCTGTATATCCAGGTCATATTTTTGCCAGAGGCTTCACCGGGCATCAGGCGAACGGGTGTCGGTCTTGGATCAAGAGCACTTCCCTCACCATCACTGTCTGAATCGGGGTAATCTGAATTTCTAAAATAACCGTTTTGGCTGACGGAGCCTGTGGCCGGCCGTTGACGCGCCAAACGATGGGCTACTTGATTCTCTGCGGGTGTTTCCGCAGGGGAACCGCCCTGGAAATAGGCACCCGAAAGGCCATTGCGGTCGGCTAAATCAGGATGGCCGGCTTCGTGATGCGCCTGACATCCCAAACACGGCGTTTTCGGTCCAACGGGCCCAATGCGAACGGGGTTTTCCTGATCGGCCAAATACCGGGCTCGAAAGCGCGATTGTACCCGTTCAGCGTGCTCCGTATCCAGATCGCGGTCTTGGCTGCTGTGCTTCACCACCAATACTCCGGGGTTTTCGTGGTCGGCTTTGTAGTGCTCCAATTGCGCTGCAAAGTCTTCGGCATCGGGATCTAAGGAAAAGATATTTCCTTGGAGGGCATTCAATACCAGTTGAGTGTTGGCTAAATCGGCATCATTTTCTCGGTTTTCGGGAGTGGCTGGCCCCTGCTGCCAGGAACGTGCAGTGGCTTGTGCCCTTTCCAGTTTTTTTTGATAGCGTACTGGTCGTTCAGTATCATGGTCCATTGCCGGATTTTTGGCCCGATCGCTGTGGACCAAATTGTGCAAACTACCTTCTTGAACAAGCAGGGCTACCAAGGCTTCTTCTGAGCTGCGATTGTTGGTATTGAGCATTAATTTATTGCCTACCAAACTACTTTGCACCTCTACCGGCGAAGTATGTGCTTCATCAGGTCGTGGTTGAACTGCATTCAGTACCAAATTGGTGATTTGACGTTGGATTTGCTCGGCCCTTCGACCTTTCATAGTGATAGGGGCTTCGTAGGCCTTTCCATGTGCTGCACTTACCAAGCCTTGTTGACGTGCACCATGCTGTTGCAACAAGGATAACAGCGGTGGAGGAGCTTCAGCAGCAGCTGCACCACCGGTTGCTGGCGGTTGGCCTGCCATACTTCCACTGCTACTTGCTGCCGTACCATGGGTGCCATGGTGGAACAAGGAGGCCGGTGAGGCTGCCGGAAAAGAGGAACTTTCTTCTCCGAGCAAGGCAGAAGCGGCCAAAAGCGCTCCCACTCCAGAATGGTCTTCGGCTGCTGCGCCATCGTTATCCACAGCTGTTGAAGGCCGCTGCAGAGCAGATGCACTAAAAGGAGGAGGTGCGTCCATCTTCTCCTCATGGCTCACCTCTCCCGGTATTGGAGGGTAGAAGGACGCAGCTGATGCTGCCGCGGAAGCGGTGCTTGAAGCCAATGGTGCACTACTCCCGAATAAGCTTTGTTCCAATCCGCTGGAGATTCGAGGTCGGCCCTGTGCCAACGGTGCTGCTGTTGCTGAAAAAATGCCAGCCTCGGCTTCACCATCACTTGCTTCGGCTATCTCTGCTTCTGCCATAGGAGACGATTGCTGTCCCAAGGCAGAAAAAAGTTGCCTAAACTCCTGCGTTATGCCAGTGCTGGCTCCCGCTTCGGTTCTCTGTGGTAACATCGGAGCTAACTCGTGGCTTTCTTCCAGTGGAGGAGCGGCCATGGCGGCATCACTGGCGTCCGCTTCCTCAGCGCGTGCTATGGGTGAGGCTGTGCCCTCTGTGGTTCTCCTTTCCTGACCTCTGGGAAAATTGTTTCCCCTGTATTTTCGCTTTTCAAGCGTAGGAAGTGCGTTGCTTTTCGTTGCCATGCCAATGTTAACACCAATTTAAGGTAGCCATTTCAGAGCAGAAGGAAAGACCTAAATAAAGCATCAAGTTCCCGTAAAAGATGATTGACTTAATGCCTGCTTTTCAGCCTTCTTTTTTCTGAAGTTCAGATATTTCCGGTTGATCTTCGATTTGAGCCGACTTTTGGGCACACCTACTCTGCCACCATTGAAGCTCCAATACATTTCTGAGCCAGGGTCTTCATCGTGTTGGAGGCGTATGGTTTCGGGTTGGAAGGGAAGGCTTTCGCCCTCATCATCGCTATCCGAGTCGGGGTAATCCGAGTTGCGGAAGTAACCTTTTTGACTAATCGAACCGGTGGCCGGTCGGTTGCGCACCAATTGCAATGCTGCCTGCCGTTCTTCTGGTGTAGTAACCGGAGAACCATCCGAAAAGTAGGCACCGGAAAGCCCGTTCGTATCGGCCAGGTGCGGATGGTTCACCTGGTGGTGTACCTGGCATCCGAAACAAGGGGTTTTGGGGCCGACGGGCTTGGTGGAAAATACATCTTCCTGGTCGCCCAGGTGGTTGCTTCTGAATCGGCTTTGCACCCGCTCGGCGTGTTCGGACTGCAAGTTGAGGTCCTGACTGCTGTGTTTTATGACCAAAACTCCCGGATTTTGCTGGTCGGCTTTATAGGCAGCCAGTTGTCTTGCAAAGTCTGCATCGTCGGGATTCAAGGTCCATACCCTTCCTCCCATGGCAGCGAGAATTCGCTGTGCGCTGACCGAATCGTTGGGGTCTTCTGGTGTTTGTTGCCATTTGCGTTGCCCGGCCAGGGCCTTTCTCAGTTTGCTCTTGTAGCGCACCGGTCGGGCGGTATCATTATCCATGGCCGGTTGGTCGGCCCGATCACCAAATACCAGGTTTTGCAGGTTGCCACTTGCAAGGAGCATCTGGTGTAGTTGATTTTCTGAACTGAGGTTGTTGGAATTGAGCAATAGCTTGTTGCCAACGAGGCTACTTTGAATTTCAATGGGGGCTTTGTGGGTTTCGCCCTGTCTTGGTTGCAATGCATTCAATACTAAGTTGCCCAAATGCCGTTGCAACTGCTCGGCTCGTCGGCCACGCATAGAAATAGGCCCTTCATAGGTTTTGCCGTGTACTGTACTTACGAGGCCTTGCTGTTGCGCTCCTTTTACGGCCAGCAAAGAATCGAAGGATACATCACCTTGTGGTGCCGGCGGAGCGGTTTGTGGTGCCGGTGCCAACGGTGGTGCAGTAGGTAGCGCAAACAGTGGAACCGGAGGCGCTAAAGGTGTTCCCATGGGGGGCATTAGGGAATCTTGATGACCCAAAGGCGTGGAGAAATCCCCTCCTAAAGGACTATCATCGAAGGCAAAGGGGAGCCCAAAATCTTCTCTGAAAGGATCATCCCCCGGAGTGAGTAGAGGTGATGAAGATCCTGGGAAAGACGGTTGGCCCATCAGGCCTTGAGGCAGCATCTCTGGAAACGGACTTGGCTCAAAAGGACTCCCCGGTTGTAGTGGAGCACCTGGAGCTCCTTGAGGAAGCAAGGCACTCTGGTCTCCATGGACCTCTCCCGGTACCGGAGGTAAGTCAGGCAAAGGAGGTAGTTCTTGTGGGAAAACGTTCTGTTGGCCAAAAACAAAAGGCTGTGGAGCGGATGGAAAAGCATCCCCTTGAGGAGAAAAGGGGGAAGCACCACCATTAAATTGAAAGGGTGAAGTTTCTAAGGGAGGGGGTAAAAGGTCGGGAAATAGCGGTGGGTCTCTAAAGAAATCCCCGTCTCCTAAGTCGGGCAAGTCCTCCCTTCCCATACTTTGAGGAAGACCATCCGCATTCATTAAGGGGAGGTCTAAATCCACTTCGTCTCCCCCAAAATCGAAGAGATCATCCAAATCCTCCAATGAATCGTCATCTGGCGCTTCTGTTTTGAGTCGCTTTGTAGGATGCATTTGAGCTCCATAGTCTCTGGAGCGTCTTCTTCTACCAAGAACAGGGGTATTGAGCATATTTAATTACGATGGATCACCAAGATAACGAATTCGATGATTTCGTGAAGACCTAAAAAGCAACCAGGGCAGCTTCTTTTGGAAACTGCCCTGGTTATTTTTCCCTTTTTGTAGTCGCTGATCAAAATTGGGAAAGGATGCTCGGGTTTTGGAGCAAGCAAATGGATTCAAAATCAATCGTGTGGGAAGAATGCTATTGGCAAACTTGGTAGATCATTCCTTTCGTTTACTGATGCTAAAATCGCTTACTCTTGGGCCATTCTCAAACCAAAAACGGGAGCATCTTTCCCGATGAAATTGCAGAAAAGCTATTTATGAGCTTGATTCATAAGCCAGTAGGTGGCTGGAATCTTACGTATCGAATTGGTAAAAGCGCTCTTTATTTGATTAAAGTTGGAGGGTGTCCTTGAGTTCGGCACGCATTTTTGGACTTACCGGAACCGACGATCCATCTTCCAATAAAAGAAAACCACCATCGGCCCGGGAGTATTTGCGAATGCATTTGCGGTTGACAACATGGGATTGATGGCTGCGGATAAAACCCTGCTGGCACAAGCGGTCGGCATAGACTTTCAGGCGCTTGCTCACCATAATTTCCCGACCGTTGCGCAAGAAAAATCGTGCATAACTGCCCGAGCCTTCCACCCGCAGAATATCCGTGAGATGAATGATGTGATAGTCCAGGCCCTCTGGCAAACTGATGGTGGCACTTTGGGTAGAAAACCGTTGCAAGCCTTCGGTCAATTCCTGATAGGATTGCTGGGCATGTACCTGGCGCACCCGGTGCACGGCAGCTACCAGTTTTTCCGGTGCAACTGGCTTCAGAAGGTAGTGCAACGCAGCATATTCGAAAGCTTGGGAAGCATATTTCTGATAGGCAGTGATGAAAATTACCGGTGGCAAATGCGATTCAGGCAAGGCTTCTACCAGATCAAAACCACTCAACCCCGGCATTTCAATGTCGAGGAAGAGCAGGTCGGGTTTGGACTTTGAAAGACTTTTCAAAGCCTCGATGGAGTCGTCGAGTATTTCTATGGAAGTGATTTCGGGGCAATGCCGGTGTATTAATTCTTCTAATAAAGCGGCAGCGTGGTACTCGTCATCAACAATTAGGGCATGCATACATTTTCGGTCTGGTTAGTACACCTTGAGGGAAAAAGCCGGGCAAAACCTTCAGAGGGTTGATCCAAAGGAACGCAAGAAGTTAACATTAATTCTTGCAATGCAAGGCTAGTTATGCTGATGTCATTCGCGACCGAAAGGTTGTTTTTGGTGACTGATTTTTTACTATTCCCTTAGCGAAAAGTGATGCGATCGATTTCCAATTGAAAATCTCCGGCAGGCTTGTTGGTGAGAATGATGCCCATGGATTTCACGCCTTTCAGTTCTTCATCGGAAATGGTTTGGCTGTTGACTTTGCCCATCACCCGTTGGCTAAAGTCGCGCAAAGGCAAAACAATCTCGCTCCACTCACCAGCCGGGGCATTAAAATTACTGCGGTAGTGGGGTTGATAATAGGCCAGGTTGGGTTCTAACATTACACCATAGGTGCGGCCATCGCCTTTCACCCGCAGCACCAATTCAGAAAATTGAGAAAGGTCTTGTTCTTCGATGTGTCGGATACGGGTAAATCCTCCGTTGTTTTCAAAAGAGAGCTTTCCACTAAAGAGCATCGACTCCTCTGAGAAGTTGAGTTTTCCGGAAGAGCGGCCGCCCATCACACCATCATTCACCACGACCCAGCCTTCATGTAAGGATTGGGAGCCAAAATCGTAGAGTTTAGGAGCAGTAGTAGTGAGGAACAAGCCGACAAATAGAATAGCAATGGTTTTCATAGCAATAGGTGTAAGATTGAAAGTAACCCAACAGCGCGCGTTGCTAATCGTTCGGCAATTAACATGCTTTAACAGCTTTTTGGCATTTGATGGGATTGATTATCAGGCAATAAGTAGGCGCGAGATAAAAAAATGGGGACGCTTGGTTAGGTCTGCTCCTTCACAGGGCACTAAGGATTGAACTGCCCGTGGCAAGCCGCCAGGCACACGGGATAAAACAATCAATTCAATGCCAGAAACCACAACCCCCACCACCTACAGGGTGGTGATTGATTCCATCGGCACCGCCACGCCCAAGGTGGCCGGCGTGTTGGCCGAAGCTTTGTCTACTCCCGCCGAGCGGATGTTCAAAGCCCTTTACAATGCTCCTTCGGTGATGCTCAGCGAAGTAGAGCAAACCATTGCCGAGCAAACCCAAACCCTGTTGCAGGAGTTGGGCCTCGAAATACGGGTAGAACCTGAGGATGCCCCAGAGCCCTTAGCTGCCGAAAAAGTAGATGTATGCGTCTACGTGCCCGATGCGGTGAAACTGCCGCGCATATGCCAACAGCTGAGTGCTTTTTTGGGCAACCAACCGGCCGATGCCCTGGCCCTGCTCATTGAAGAACCGGCCATGGTGCTGGGAGGCGTTTCGCCCAATACGGCAGAAGCCTTGCGCCAGCGCCTCGATGCCGAAGTAACCACCCTCCGCCCGGAAGAATGCTTGTACACCCTGGTGTTTGAAGGCAACGACCTGGTGATGCGTCAACAATTGCAGCGCTACCTCGACAGCCATAAGGTAGAGGCTGACCTAAAAACCAAGCCCCAGGTAGAGCACCTGGATTATACAACCGGGATGAGCATTTGGAGGCGCTTCCAGTCCACGGGCTATGTGAAGTTGATCAACGAAGATTTAGAGCGCTTCGAATTGGTGCTCGAATCTGTGGATGCTACTGCACCCGGTTGGCAAAAAGCCCTGGTCGAATTCACGGGCATGCCCGAAGAAATTGTGTCCGAGGTGGTTGCAGCATTGCCCATCCAGTTGGAAGCTGGCCTTACCCCCGAAGTGGGACAAGCAGCCCTGCAACAATTGACCGATGCCGGTTTGCAATGCAGCCTGCATTCGATCTATGCCCAGGCTTACCGCCTGGTGATCCACGACATGGGCGATTTTAAGAAGGTAAGCAACATCCTGAGCTCTGTGGTGGAGGAAGCTGATTTGCCCCGCATTGGCCAACGCAGCTGGCAGTCGCCCGTACCGCTCAATGATTTGATGGCCCGCTACACCTTGGCACGGCTCGAAGCCGCAGGAGCTACTGTAGAACTTGAAACGGCTCCACGGTCATGAGCAAGCCCAACCCAGCCGCCATGCACCTCGGCATTGCCGAGCAAGGTAAAATACTCGCTTTGAAAGGCGACCACAACGAAGCCCTGCGCCACTACCGGGAAGCCCTCCGGATTTCGATGGATCAGCGTGCGGGTGACGTGTTTTTTCAGCATTACGCCCAGTGCGTGATGGAAAGCCTGGAACTGGCCGGGCAATACGAAGAGGTAGTACGGTACTGCCGCATGATGCATGATTTTCTCGACCAACAACCTGAGGGGGTAGCAGCCGTTCAACGGCACCGCGCCCACGTTTGGGAGCGGGAAGCAGTGCAGCACTTGTTGTTGAAAGATCCCGAAGCCGCTTTAGAATGTTTGAAAGCGGCTCAGCAACTCCTCGGAAGAGGAAAACAACCGCTCACCGACCAATTGTTGGGCTGGGTGCAGCGCGGACTGCGGGTCACCCAACGACAAATAGAACAGGCCCAGCGCAACAGCAGCTACTTTGTTGTGCGCCAGGGGAAGGTGCGGCCCGAGTTGGCCATCGCTTTGCCCAAAACCGCCGGGCCTTTCTAATTCTACGTGTATTTCTAATCAATATCTAGATAAACATGGGAACTAAACTTCTCAAGGAAGGGGCGAAGCTCCTCCAGGAAGCCGATGTATCCAACATCGTGTCTTCCCTGTCCATCGGCATTGCCGAAGCGCAAGCGGCCATGGATCAGAATTCCATCAAACAAACCCAGCTCCTGGCGGCTGATACTTCTGTTGGAGACGGCAGCAAGTCGTTGCTGGAAATGGGTTTTTCGGCGGCATTCTACCATTTTCAGTACGCCGATGTATCGGCCTCGATCTCGCTGAAAATGAAACAGAAAAATGAGATCGAGGTAGATGCCGGAATTGAAGCCGAGTACATCAAGAAAACCGGAGTAGAGACCTACAAAAAGGACTACCTGAAAGAATCCAAGGATGCAAGCTATCACAAGGGATTCAAAAGCAGCCGGGAGTTTTTGATGCAGGCCGATGAGTCCAAGAGCCTCAAAGTGTCCAGCTCCAGCGTGAAAATGGACCAAAGCCAAGGGTCGATGACCAAGGTGGCGAAGTTTGAAGAAAAGCTGCGCCAATCGGCGGAAGTGAGCCGGGTGTTCACCGATGTTCGTTCGCAAGACCTGGCCGTGGTGAATCAAACCAACACTTCGGCTGGTGTGGTAGTCCACAATTCGGGCGGCTACATCACCATCACTTTGCCACCGGCCATCAACAACGATTATGGCCTGCTCAAAGTAGAGGCCTATCCTGCTACAGCGGAAGAAGTGGACCTTGATGGACCTTCCGGAAGTACTGCTACGGCCAAGTTTGACATTTTCACCGATTTTGAAACAACCTACAACGCGGCCAAAGTGGCGGTGGGAACTGGTGGCATCGCCATTGGTTTTTCCAAAGACGAAATTCGCGATGGCAGTACAGTGATTGACATGCCGTTGGAGGTAAACTTCGAATGGGACCGCGCGGTGATGAAAGACAATTACCACGACAATGCAGTGGTGTTGCCTTACCTGGAAAAGCTGGTGTACATTTTGAAGCAAAATCCTTCGGCCGAGCTCGATTTGGTGGGCTACACCGATGGCAGTGGTGCCAATTCGTACAACCTGCCGCTTTCCGAAAAGCGGGTGATTCACATCAAAGAGTGGTTTGAAGGAAAGGGAGTGCCTTCGGGGCAACTTTCTACCGAATTCAAAGGCGAAGTTTTGGCCGGTGGCAGTTCCAACAAAGACGTGGAACTCCGCAAAGTAACCATCGCCCTCAAATCGGATGATGATTTCATCTACTTCGAAGGTGGTTATTTTGACCACACGGCAACTCCCGCTACGGCAACTGCTTCCGGAAATGTATTTCTGGATACGGTAGACACCAGCTCACCGGTTACCAATTACAACATTGAGTTCACCCTGGGCAGCCATGGCACTTTCACCTTTGCCAACATGGCCAACTTGGCGGCCATCGTGGCGCACGTGAGCCAAACCCAAACGTTGAGCGATGCCTTCAGTGCCGAGGTGGTGAGCAATACCGCTTATTTACTGCACAACGAAACCATGCTCAAGTTCAGTTTGCTTTCGGCTTCGTCCGAAGACATTGAGGTTTCGTCGAGCTCGTCCAATTCTACCTCCAACCAGCAGAGTGCTGACTCGTTTGTGATTGCCAAGTCGCAAAACAGCAAGTCGCGCGTTGCGGAACAATCGGAAAAAATCAAGGACCCTAGCAGTTTTGCCGTCGGTGGTTCGGTCGATTTCAGGACCGCTCGTCAGTTCGACATCAACGTGGAAGGCAATGCCTCCGTGTCGGTGCGGTTGGTAAGCTTGCCTGCCCCCTCCGAATTTTTGGAAGAACTCAACAAATCCTAACCCTTAAAACCGAATAACGATGTCCGCCGGATCAAAAGTCGTGAATCAACTGGTGAATGCACCACTGCCTTTGCTGATTGAGAAATTAGGTCTTTCCATTGCCACTGCGCAAGCCGCATTGGATCAAAACTCCCTCAAGCTGGCCAAATCCATGGCCGATACCGAGGTAGAGATCAATGGGCAGAACTTCAACCTGATCAGCCTGGGTTTTTTGCCCACCTTCTACGCGTATACCGATGCCATGGTATCGGCCAAACTGGATTTCAAAGTGGCCGAATCCGAAGATTTTAGCATTGGTGGCGAGGTAGGGGCGAATATTGGTGTGGTCTCTGTGAGCATCACGGCTTCCTATGCCCGGAAATTCGAGATGTCGGCAGAAGGATCTTCCTCTGTTTCGGCCCGCCTGGTTTCATTGCCGGCTCCGGAGCGGCTCAATGAGTTGCTCTTGGAGCTGGCTGAATCCAAAGCCAATAACCCTTCCGTTGGAGGGTCTGGTTCTGGTGGTGGGTCGGGCAGTGGCTCAGGCTCGGGCAGTGGCTCGGGTTCTGGAAACGGTTCCGGTTCCTGAAGCAATTGATCTTTCTCCGCCCGCTTATCGCCGGGCATTGCATTCTAATCAATCACACAACTATTTAAAATCATAACCATGTCTAATTACGGCAGTAAAATTGGGCAAGACTTGCTCAACGCCCCGATGGGCGACATGATTAAGCAAATGGCGTTTTCCATTGCGGAGGCGCAAACCCAGCTCGATATGAATTCCATCGAGGTGGCGGAAATGATGGGTGGTCTCAAAACCATCTACGACGAAAAGGGCAACGTAACTTTCGAAGACAGCCGGGTGTTCTTTGGCAAAGAGAAGGTGACGCTCAACAATGCCTTGGAGGTGTACAATACAACCACCGATGGTGAATTGCGCAACCTCATCGATCAAAACATTGTGGCTAACCCGATGTATGCCGGTGATATCGAAGATGCTCCGGGCAATTTGCCGGGTACGACCAAATCAAAAAAACAGGTGAAAGCTGCCTCGGGTAGCGGTTCGGGCAGTGGTTCAGGCAGCGGCTCAGGTGGTGGCGCAGGCACCATTGATGTATACCTGCCCAGCCGCCTCTCAATGTTGGAGTTGGGTTTCACTCCCACCTTTTACCAGTTTGTAGATACCATCATCGAACTGCGTTTGAGCATCTCCATCACTGAGGAGCGTTCGCGCAACGTGGAAATCAAGTCGGATACCAAAACCCACTCCCGTTCCACCACCTTTTCGTTCAGCCGCAGCCAAAACGGTATCCATGCCGGTGTTCGTCGGACCCGTTCGATCAACACTACGCAGGTAAATGCTTCCTACGCCAGTAAGTACAACTACTCGGCTGAAGGATCGAGTTTACTCCGCACCAAGCTGAGTCCAATTCCGCCACCGGCGATTTTGGAAGAACGCATCCGCCAACAAATGGACTTGCTGGACGAACGTAGCTAATGTTTTGGCGGTGGATACCGCTAAGATGATTGTATCACTCTTTAAAATCCTTTAATCCATGAGTGTAGGAGCAGAATTATTGAATGCCCCTTTTCCCCAAATGGTGAAAAACCTGGGGGTGGGAATTGCCGAAGCACAGTTTGCCTTAGATCAGGTGAGCATTAAAATTACCCAGCTGATGGCGGGTAAAAAGCTGGACAACAAGGGCGACATTGTAGAGGATCCGAATTCTTATGTGCAACTCAAAGACGGTGGCACCAAGTACAGCATGCTGGCACTGGGTTTTACACCCACGTTTTACCAGTTTGTAGATACCACCATTGAGTTGAAGATGTCGGTGAGCATGAGCCGCTCGGAAGAAACCAGCGCTGAAGTGAAGGTGAAAGCCTTGTTTGTGGCCTCGGTGAATGCCAGTTACTCTCAGAAATACCAGTACTCGGTAGAGGGTAGCTCCTTGATGCGTACCAAGTTGGTGACCGTGCCCGCTCCGGCCATGCTGGAAGAACGCATCCGGGCCGACCTTGGCGCCCCCACCACTACTTAATCCCCATCGCCATGAAAGCTAAGAATTGGAAAAAGTTGCTGAAGAAGCCCAAGGAGGTGGCCGAAGACCTGGAAGCGGGTCTGGCCGCTTTGCAACAGGCTACAGACGGTTCTGTAGCCGAAGCTATGCCTTCTTTGGAGTCGATTGCAGCCAACAATGCCGATTTGCAAGCCTTGCTCGATGAGCGGGAAGGGTTGGAAGAAGAAATGAACCTGGCTACCTCTGGTGGTAGCCAGGGTTCTTCCTGGGCCAACGACCCCCGGTTTCGCTTGGGAGAGATTCCGAGCATTCGCGAGAAGCAACTGCGCGATCAGCAGTGGGCCGATGCCCGGGAACGGGCCGCCGAACGCGCCAAGGCCATTCGGCAAGCTAGCGAACTGCGGCAATCGAACGGGACAGTGCAGGAAGAGGGGGCGCCCGAAAATTTTCAGGTGAACCATACCGAGCTGGAGAAAACGACAAAAGCAATAGAAAAAACTGTTTTTGAAAACCTCTCAGAGTTAGCGCCTGATGCCGTGGAGCCAGCGTTGCGCAGCGGCCTTGGGGCCGAAGGGTTCGACCTGGATTTACAACCGAAAAAGAAAGCTGTGCAGCAACGTTTGCCCTTTGGCAACAGCCAATCGACGAAGGGCCGTAATGCTAAAGGGCCGACAGAAAAGCAACAGGCTGAAAAAGAAAACACCTCTTCCAGCCCGAAAAAAGAAGCTCGCCCTACTAAGCATCAAAATACCGATCGCTCCACTTCAGCCAACACCCCGTCCCACTCGGAGCGGTTGAAGTCAACTGGAAAAGACCAATTGCAAAGTGGGACAAGCTTGCGGCCTACTTCAAAACGGGACAAGCTGGCAGCACCAGGTTTTGATTTGAGTGAAAACAAGCACCAGCGGCAACGCTCCCGCGCTGATGATTGGGAACAACAACGCGGACGCAAAAAGAAAGCCGCCCCCAAGGCCGGCAAAGTATTGAAAGACATCGCCAAAGTGGGCAAGCAAGCCTTCGATACCATCGACAACCTTTACACCACCATCGACGATATGGACCGCAAGATCAAAGAGGCGGAGAAGATGGCGAAGGAAAAAAGCAAGGCGGAGGGCATGGGCGATTTCGATTTCCCGGAAGACAGCAGCATGGGCGGCAGCGGACTGGGACAACTGCGCGACAATCCCGTGATGAAAACCTGGGAGAAGGTGCGCGAAAAGAAAAAAGAACTGACCCAAACCAAAAACGGGTACGGGCAACTGCTGCAAACGGCCTTGAGCACGGGAGCCAAATTTCTCGACCCCGATGCGCGCAGCGATGCCCAACGCCAAAAAGCCCTGGATAAACGCCAGGAAAAAAACAAAGCGGAGCGGCAGGAAGCCGCCCGAAAAGAACGAAAAGCCGAAGAAAAGCGGGAACGCAAACGGCAGGAAAAACGCAACCGAAAGTAAGCCATGAGTACCTCGACCAACAATTCCTTTGCCTTGCAGGAAATTTTGCTGGGCATTTCCGATAGCCTCAACGAAGCGCAAGAAGCTTTGCGCGATGTGGCGCCTTACGATGCCTATGGGCGTCCAAACACTACTTACCAACTCCCTTACCTGGATTTCGACCTGAAGGTGACTTCGGAGTTTGAAACTCAAACGACTACCACAGGAGCCTCTGAAAACAAACGGCAAGCTGTCCGCTTCGGGGCCGTGCGCCAACCAGCGGCAAACGGCCCCGGCTCCAACACCAGCAAAACCGAGGTGTTGAGCACCATTTCGGGGCGTTTCATTGCGGCTGTGCCCAACGAAGGTTTGCCCCAAACCATTATTCAGGCCAAAACTGAAGTGCCCAACAAAGCGGTTGATGGTCGCTATGCGGTAGGCCTTACCATTGAGCTGAGCAACGCGGCCGGCGAACGCATTGCCGATGCGGTGGTGGAGATCAACCTCGACGAAGTGGCGACCGAGAAACTCAACGCGGGCACCATGCCCGATCTACCTACACAAGCGGCTGGGGAGGTGCGCACCGATGCCAACGGGCAAGCGCAAACCACCATTTATTTCCCCGCCAGTGATTTCGACAAAGACAATTACTTCATTTTCACGCTCAACATGGGCACCGTTGCCAAACGACTGTCCATCAGCAAAAACTAAAACCATGGCTACCAAAAGCTCCAAAAGTTCCAAAGCAGCTAATCCCAACGAGGGAGAAGCACAAAATCCCGATCCTGTGAAGGGCGAAGGGATTTCTAAAAGCATTTTATTTACGGCTACTCTGCGCAACCCCTTCGACCAATATTTGGAAGGGAAATTATTTACCATCGAAATTTTTGATGCAAAGGCGCAACAATGGTCTGGCCTGGCGGTGGACCTTCCTATTTCTAAAGGAATGTTGCAATACGACTTCCCTTACCTGGTTTCTGGCAAAGCAGTTGGTGAGTGGGGTGCCAGAGTAGCCCAAATGATTGAGTTCGGTAGTTTTCCGCAAGTTCGTTTGGTTCATGCCCCCTCCGTAAAATCGGAATGGACCGAAGTGTTGGCCTTTGGTGGATTGCTGGCTCCTCGCGAATCGGGCGCAACCGGATGGCACTTGCACTTTGGCAACCTGTGGGTGTTGGATGGCAAAACCATGCACCAGCACCTCGACGGGGAGCAGCCGGCGTTTGAATACACGGTAGCTGCCGTGCCCCGGCCGCGCGGCAACCATACCCTTTTTCCGGCTT
This sequence comes from uncultured Flavobacteriales bacterium, assembly GCA_937899835.1. Classification (GTDB taxonomy): domain Bacteria; phylum Bacteroidota; class Bacteroidia; order Flavobacteriales_G; family Salibacteraceae; genus CALCCE01. Next base: position 35,356 of record CALCCE010000074.1, read on the forward strand.
TGCAAGCCGCACTCACCAACCCGGAGGCGTTTGAAGATTTTAAGGCGGGAGAAGGGAAACCCAAATTTGAGGGGACCGAAAAAGCCACTACGCAGGAAGGCGAGCCGGCTAAAACTTCAGATGCGCTGTTTTTGGCCAACCAACAACTGCAATTGCAGCAGAGCGAGATTACCCGTCTCAACGAAGAACTGCGCCTCAAAAACCAGTTGATCGCTGCCTAAGACTCGGAACTGCAACAAAAGCAGGTTTCGGTAGATCAATTGCAGCAAAGCGTGGATGCCGGACAGACCAAGGCTGCACCCGTCAACCAGATTTACAAGCAATTGGTAGAGGAAGTGAACACCGCCTCCAAAGCCACCAAGGCCGATGAAAACAATGCCTTCACCTTAGGAGCGGTGAAGTTGAACCTGAAAACCTTTGTGCGTCAAGACGATGACGGCATGAAATTTCAATTGGTCGATGCCGGTACCGCCAATCAGTTCGATCAAAACTACATCAGCGACCTCACCATTGATGTGGTGGGACAGGAACCCGAACCGGTGGGCAACACTCCTTCTATTGTGGTGCCCCGCGTCACGGGATTGACTGAAACGGCCGCCCGCAAGCGCTTGAAGCAATTCGGCTACCGCATGGAGGCCATTTATCAGAGTTCGGAAAATCAAATTGTGGGACAAGCCTTCAAACAAACCCCGGTGGCGGGAGACGACCTGCCTTCGGGAGAAACCATCACCGTCATTTTTGCAAAAGCCGCCGGCAGCTTTGCCTAAGGCCACCTCATTCACCTTTTAAACTTCTATTACCATGGCAAACAGTGCCCTTGATTATATGAAAGACGTGTTGTCGGCCCCCTTGGGCGAATTGATTTCCTCCATTGGTGCCGGTGTGGCCGATGCGCAAGCCGCTTTGGATGCCGCCTCCCTGGCGCAAACCCTGGAGATTTACAGCGACACCGACAATCCGGTCGCCCAGCAATTGCGGGCAATCGGTTACCAGCCTACTTTTTATGCCCTTCCTGAAACAGAGGTGGAGGCACAAGTGGCCTTCTCCTTAGCGGCCAGCGGGAGTAGCTCGACTCCAGGTACCAACCAGGTGGGACAAGGCAAGGCCCGGATGTACGCCACGCCGATGAATCCATCGGTGACCAACAAGTACAACATGGAAACTTCGGCCAGTGCCAAGTTGAAATTCAAAATTGTTCCTGTACCTCCTCAGGGGAATATTGCCGATTTGCGGGTGGTGCCCAACGTGGAAGGCAAGACCAAAGCCGAGGCGCTAAACCTGCTCGACACGCTCAACCTCAACTACAGCATTCAGGCCGACGATGATGGCAACCAGCCAACCACGGATGACTCAAGTGTGGTGTTGGGACAAACGCCGGCACCTGGCGAAGTGCTCAGCCAGGGAGATGCCGTGGAATTGCGTTTTCACGCGTAATCCAGCGGCTATTCTTGCATGAGTTTCGGGAAGGCATTGTCTTGTTGGTAATCGACAATGAGTTCGATGACGCGCTCCATGATGGCTTCGTTGTTGGGGCTGCGATCTACCAAAGTGGGATCTTTGGAACGGTTTAGGTCGTTTTGCAGGTTGTAGATCAGGGTTTTAGCAATGGCGTTGCCTTGGTCGAATTTATCGAGCTTGTAGTGGTCCTCCAACAGTGCTAAGGTGATGATATCGTAATGGAGTACTGCATCGGGAAACAATTCCATGCATTTGTCCAAGGCGGCACTGGCCATGTCATTTTTCCCTTGTTCGATGTAGGCAGCCACCAAACGGTGAAAGGCTTGCCGGTAGACATGGCCCATCAACTTTTCCCGGCCTTTCATGTTGGCCAGCCCGCTCCAATCAAAGGTTTTTTGAAGATTTTTCGACAATACCTTCGGGTCAACCGAAGCGATAGCATTGCCTTCGACCGGTGTCTTGGTAGCAGTTAAGCGGTAGGCCAGGCCTTCCAGTTGAAAATATTCTTGCAACCCAAAAAACGAATTGACGGACATGGTGGTGGTGAAGTAAATGGGCCGCTCGGGGTTGTTGTGCAAGATGTCCAGCAGCATCAGGTGGCCTCTTAGAAAATAAGTACCCTTGATGCTCCATTCGATGGTCTGATCGCCCATGGGAAGGGTAAAACTTCGGGAAGGAGCCATGGGGTATTGGGTATCGCCGTACGGCACGAATTTATCGTCCTTCTTCAGGAATTCGATTACCTCACCCACCGGGCTAGCTTGCTTGCTTTCCTGATTGACCATCACAAACTGCCGTTTATCATTGGCAAAGTCGGCTTGCGTAAACGAGAGTTGCAACTCGGGTGCTTTGCCAATTTTCTCCCGCAAATGATCGATGTAGCGCGAAGTGCTCAGTAAGCTCAGGTTTATGACGAGCACATCGGGCCGCACACCGTATTTCACTTGCATGTAGAGCAAGGGATAGGTATCGTTGTCGCCATTGGCAAACAAAATGGCGTTGCGGTCGCAAGAGTTGAGGTAGTTTTTGGCCACTGCCCGGTAAAATTCTGAGTAGAGACCGTCCGCCAGTTCTTTTTGGGCTTCTTTCTCGTTTTGATGCGTACGCAAATCCAGAAAAGCCGTGAGGTGCTCGTTGGCTACCTTCATGCCGATGTTGCCCACAATGGTTTTAAACTCCGGGTCGCGCTTTTCCAACTCCGCATATTTCTCGATCGCCTTGTGGCGGTACTGCCGGTACTGCGCCAGTTGTTCGGGTTGGAGGCTGTTTTTGCCTTCCGGCAATTCGAACTTTACCTTAAAATCCGCCATGCCCGAATTGTTGTGCAACAAGTTGGAGGCATAAGAAGAATAAGCCCGGCCAAGGGCGTAGAGGTTCGAATCCGAAATCGTTTTGGCATCTCCAAACGCATCGATCATGTCTTTGTCCCAACCCGTGTAACCGTAATAAGGACAGAGTTGGTAATAGCGTTTCGAAGAAACATTGATAAAAGAAGCCAACTCGCCTGCATTGTCCTCGTTTTCGCCAATCATCGTAAAAGGCACCGGCGTGTATTTCTGTTTCTGGGCGTTCCAAAAAAGTTCGCGTTTGATGACTTTCGGAGCGCTGTTGTAGTCGATGAGGGCCACGTGCCACCCATCGGGGCGTTTTTCAAAGGCCAGTTTAGATCCGCTCGGCTTGTCTTTGGTTGAATAAAGGGCATAGAATTTTTGCACCACCGCATCGTAATTCGGAAATGGGACAGGATCGGGTGTGCCCAATACCAACAAACATTGCAGGCTGAGGAACAAAGAGAGCAGGAGTTTCATACCGTTGAGTTGTGGAGCCATGAAAATAGGAAATCCCTCCCTCTTATTTCATGAATGACTTAGATGGCCTCTTCATAAGGGAGCGTCACTTCCACCCGAGTGCCTCGTGCTTGTCCCGTTTCGTCTATCAGGTCGTGCACCTGCACCGGATGCAGGTTCTCTTGGTTGAGGATTTCTACCCGCCGGGAGGCGATCATCATCCCAAAAGAACGGCCGGTCTTGCGGTAACTTTCGCGCTGTTGTGCGGCTTGTCTGCCAATGCCGTTGTCTTCAATGCCAATTACCAAATGCCCGTTTTGTCGAACGGCTTCTACTTGGATGGTGCGTGGTCCTTTTTTGGGTTTTAATCCGTGCCAAATGGCGTTTTCAATGTAGGGCTGAATCAAAGTTGGCGGTAGCACGACCTTTTGTAGATCGACCGAATTGGCGGCCGTTTCAAAAGTGATGGCTGGTCCTGAGAAGCGCTCCGATTCCAAGCCCACATAGTGCCGCATCAAGGTCAATTCTTCAGCGAGGCTGACTTTGTTGCGTTCTGAGTTTTCCAACACGGTGCGAATCAACTCGGCAAACCGTTGCAGGTAACTTTCCGCGTCTTGCGGCTGGTTTTTGGTGAGGTAGAACTGCACCGAAGCAATGGAGTTGAAAATAAAGTGCGGGTTGAGCTGGGCTTTGAGTGCCCTCAGTTCGAGCCGCGACATTTCCAAGGCAATTTCTGCTTTGGCCTGCTCCCGCTGTTTTACTTGCCGAGTGCGGAGCAACACCAACCCGTAGATGGCCACCAGCGCCACCAATCCACCGGCCGTGCGGAACCACCAGGTTGCCCAAAACGGGGTGGCAATGTGGAAAGCCGCCGACACCTTTTCGCCCATGTCCACATGACGAATGCCCGTGCGCACCTCGAAGCGGTAGTCGCCCGGAGGAAGGTTGGTGAACTGAATGGAGTTGTTTTCGGTAGCGCGCCAGTTGGTGTCGTAGCCCAGCATGCGGTATTCAAACTCCAAGGGCCGCCGACGGTAGGAGATGCCTTCAAAACGAATTTGAAGCTGGTTTTCATCGTGGTGCAATTGGTATTCCTCTTGCAAGGGCATCAGCGAATCGTTCACCAATACCTTCCACACCAAGGTGCGTGGCAGGGCCAGTGGAGGGCGCAAGCGATCGATCCTTTCCCGAAAGGTGCCAATTTGCGATCCCAGGTACACATGCTCCCCAGTGATGGCAAAGTTGCCTTGAAAAATACGGTTGCCGGCCAGTTCATCATACGCATAGTTTTGATGGATCCAGCCAGTTTCAGTGGTAGTAAAACGACTGAGCCGTCCTTCAAAGGCCATGCGAAACCAAAGTTCATCTCTGGAAAGCATCAAATAGTCGCCAATGCGAAAATTACTGCCATCAGGTGCCTGGATTTCTTCCATTCCCTTGGCGGTGAGGCGACTGAGTTTCGAATCGATGGATTGCAACCAAATTTCTTCTGGTCGGCCAGGAGCCGCAAAAACAAATCGGATACGTTTGGTGAGTTCGGCGGGACAAGGTTGCAATGGGCGAACGAATTGTTGATCCTCCAATTTCCAAAGCCCGTCCATACACCCTACATAAATGGCTCCTGCCGGGGTGATGTGAAAATCGTAAATGTGATTTCCGGGAAGCCGGGCCTTCGAAAAAGGGGAGATGCTACCGTTTTCAAGGCGGAACATTTGCGTTCGGGAAGCTCCAACTACCGAACCGTCGGGCTGCGCCTTCAAACACCAGGTCACCTGTCGGATGGGAAAAACCTCCGGGTCGAACAGGTAATTGGTCCATTCCACGCCATTCCACCGGGCGATGTGGGTACTGTAAGACAGGTAGAGGTTGCCCCCGTTAGAGTCGTAGGTAGCCGAATAAGGGTAGGGGCGTTTTTCGGATGCGGGCAGTGAAACCGGCAAGGGTGGAATCAAGGTATACATCGTATCTGGTTCCAGTACCACCACCTTATTTTGATCCTCAAACAAGCAAAACACCTTGTCGCCGTCCGAAGCTATTTGTGCGGTGCGCTCCAATTCGGGATAACCGTTTTCTTTGCCAAAGCGTGGCGTATGGGGATAGGGCATACAGGCAAAGCCCAGGCCTGGCACCCGCATCCAAAGCCCACCAATGGGGTCTTCGGCCAGTATGGCCGCGGTTTTTCCGGCAAACATTTGATCCCTGGGCCGTAGGTCGTTGCGGCTGGCCCGCCAAATGCCATTGCTGGAAGTGCCCAGCCACAAGTTGCCCCGCGAGTCCTCCAGTAATTTGCCAATGCGGTAGTCGTAGTCCTGTACTTGCATCAACTTTTCTTCCGTGAAGCGGTACACCGATTGGTTGCCCGTGGAAAAAGTGAAGGTGCCGTCTTCGTGGGGCAGCAAAGTAGATTCGGCAATAGGGTGAGCATCTTTCGTAGGGAAGAGCACCCGGTAGTCCTCCACCGAATCGAACCAATACACCGCCATGCTTTGGCCAATCCGCGATTGTTGGTTGACGTGGAAGTGCAGCGGAAAGCCACGCTGGCCCACCCGGATGATGCCAAAGCCGTCGATGCCGCTGGTAGAATCGATCATGGCAGTTACTTCACCAGTTTTGCTGATGGTATGGTAGCCGTAGTCTCGAAGACCAAGGTGAAGCGTGCCGCTATCATCCCGGTGAATGGACTCGAGTTGTGTGCTGACCAAGAGCTCCAGCTTAGCTGCCTGGTGGTAGGTAACGGCCGAATCGCCGTCGAGGTAGACCAGTTCACCGTTGTTGGCCAGGACCCACAGGCGGCCGGCCAGGGCTTTGTGGATGGCAATAAAGTTTTGATCCCGCAAGCGAACTTTGCGTTGGATGGATCGAAAATCGGTACCGTTGAAATAGAACAATCCGTTGCGGGCCATGTAGATCATGCCGGTAGCATCCACCTCAATGTCGTAGATCGAGTTGGGGTGAATTTTTCCCATGTAGTATTCGGCGGTCCAAACCGAAGGCAGGGGTTGTTGGGCCCAAGTGGCCGTGGCGATGCACAACAGGCATGCAGCCAGTAAGCGAGTGTAGGTCATGGAGGAACTGGGGATTTGTGGGGTTAGTTCATTTT
>CALCCE010000075.1 GCA_937899835.1 uncultured Flavobacteriales bacterium
CAAGGCGACAATAACGAGTTCATGGTTAGTCAGGAGTTTTTTGCCGCCACTGCCTCTCTCAACCCCTATGCTACTTTTCAGCGGCTCAACCGTATTTCTCCTACGCCTTTTGCCGCTTTTTATCGGCTCGACCACCATTATTTGCTGTGTGGCAGCCCCGAACGCTTTTTGAGAAAAGAAGGAGAGCGGCTCATCTCCCAACCCATTAAAGGCACGGCTCCCCGCGGCAACTCTTCGGAGGAAGACGAGCACTTACGCCATCAATTGCTGCACAGTGCCAAAGACCGAAGCGAAAACGTAATGATTGTTGACCTGGTGCGCAACGACCTGGCGCAAACGGCACAACCCGAATCGGTGCAGGTAGAGGAGCTTTTTGGCATTTATACCTTTCCCAAAGTACACCAGATGATTTCCACGGTGAGCAGCCGCCTGCACCCGAACTTTCATGCGGTAGATGCCCTTCGTCATGCTTTTCCGATGGGCAGTATGACCGGAGCACCTAAAATTCGCGCCATGGAGCTCATTGAGCAGTTCGAGCAAAGCAAACGTGGACTGTACTCCGGGGCAGTAGGTTATTTCACACCCGAAGGAGATTTTGATTTCAATGTGGTGATCCGGAGCTTGCTCTACAACCAAGCCAAGGCCTACCTCTCCTTTCAGGTGGGCGGAGCCATCATCGATGCGTCCGATCCGGAAGCCGAATACCAGGAATGTTTGGTAAAAGCCCGTCCTTTGTTAGAAACACTTGGGTTAAAAGACTGGAACCAGCAGTCATAATCGCTAATTTTGTGGGCATGCTGAAGGACTTTCTCAACTTCATTTCAGCGCACCGACTTTTTGACCCCAACCAGAAACAACTGCTGGCCATCAGCGGAGGTATTGACTCGGTGGTGATGGGTACCTTGTTTCACCAGGCAGGGATTCCCTTTGGTGTGGCCCACCTCAACCACCAATTGCGTGGAGAAGAGTCGGAAGGCGACCGCTTGTTTGTAGAAGACCTCTCTACGGAATGGGAGGTACCATTTTATGCCAACAATTTTCGCACCCGGCATTTTGCAGGTGAAAAAGGCATTTCCATCCAAATGGCCGCCCGTGAGAACCGCATGTGGTGGCTCGAAGGGCTCAAAGAGGAGCACCAATATGAAACCATTGCCTTAGGCTCGCACCAAGACGATCAGGTAGAAACCATCTTGCTCAACCTCTCTCGCGGAAGCAGCATTTCAGGCCTTCGGGGCATGTTGCCTCGAAGCGGTCATTGGGTAAAACCCATGCTCTTTGCCAGTAAAGCGCAAATTGCTCAATTCGCACAAGACAACCGCATCGAATACCGGCAAGACAGCAGCAACCAAACCGATTATTACGAACGCAACCGCATTCGGCACCATGTCATACCTCAGTTAAAACAAATCAACCCTTCGCTGGAAAAAACCGTGATGCGCAACACAGCCTATTTGCGCGCCATTGAGTTGGTATGGCAAGAGAAGGTAGACGAGGTGCGGGCCAACGTGCTGGAATCAGACAACCATCAAATTCGGTTGCAACTTTCGTTGTTGGCGCAATACCAGCCAGTCTCCGCCTATCTATTTGAGTTGCTTCATCCATTTGGGTTCAACTCGCATCAGTCGGATGTATTGCTGGAAATGATGGAAGCGCCACCCGGAAAAGAAATGCACAGCGCGACCCATAGCTTATACACCGACCGGCAACACTGGATCATTGTGCCCAAGTCCGAACCGGTACAATCCTGTCATTACTCCATTGGGGCAGGAACCGAATCCATCGAACAGCCCTTGTCCATGTGCTTTCGTAAATGCACCATCGATCACCAACCCGCTGGAAAGGCCACTTTGGCTACTTTAGACGCCGATCGCTTGCAATTTCCACTTGCCTTGCGCACCTGGCGGCCCGGCGATCGCTTTCGACCTTTGGGAATGACTGGCAGCAAAAAGTTGAGTGATTTTTTTACCGATCAAAAAATTTCGCGGCCCAATAAGCAATCTACCTGGTTGCTGTGTTCGGGAGAAGATATCGTTTGGGTGGTGGGCCACCGAATCGACGACCGTTACAAAATTGGAGAGGCGACCAAAAACATCTATATTGCCGAATGGCTGAAGGCTTAAAAAACGGTGACATTCCCGTTCTGTATGAAGAAAAGCAATACTTGGGCTATAACCGTTTTTCGGTAATTCGCCGAATGGTGCTGGCCATTTTCTGCTTCTCGGTTTATTTCTATTCCAACGAAAAACCGGAGGCCGGGGTACAAGCTACCGCCGAACTCTTGTTTTACTTGGGAATTGGCATCTTGATCGTTTCCTTTCTACTCATTTTTGTATTGCACCTGCACACCAAAGTGATTCCCAATGGCATTATTCTCGACGGCCTTTGGACCGCTCGTCGGGTAAAAATTGATTTGAACAGTATTGTTGAAGTCAAATTGGGTGCGCCCAGCCGTTACCGTTTGAGCCAACCCATCTACAACCTGCACCGCAAAGGAAGGATTCGTTTTTTCACCCGAGGGGATCAGGCTGTGCACCTGACCGACCGGGACGGGCTGGTTTACATCATCGGCAGCCAACGTGTAGAGGAATTGTTAAGGGTTGTGCAGGAACAAATTGAAGGCCAGAAATAAGCGTCTGATTCCCCGCTGAAATGAACCGAAAGCAAAGGAAGGAAGCCGATCAACTGTACTTGTTTTTAGCAGGGCTGTTTATCGCAGCTTTGGTGACCACCAACCTCATCGCCAGCAAATTTATTTCGCTCGACGTAGGCTTCTACACTTTTCGCATCTCTGCGGGTACCCTTCCCTATCCACTCACCTTCCTGATGACCGACCTGCTTTCGGAGTTTTATGGCCGAAAACGCACCAATCAAGTGGTCATGGTGGGGTTTTTCGCTTCTATTTTTGTGCTACTCACCTTGCTTGCCGCCGATTATTTCCCGGCCTTGGCGGAGTCGCCGGTAAGCGATGACGTATTTCATACCACTTTTGGGCAGTCGGGAAAAGTGATTTTTTCTTCGATGACGGCTTACCTGTTGGCCCAATTGGTAGACGTGCGCCTGTTCCACTTTTGGAAGGGATTAACCAAAGGCAAGATGCTTTGGGTCCGCAACAACGGCTCTACCATCCTCTCACAATTGGTTGACTCCACCCTGGTCGTCTTGGTGCTGTTCCTCGGCAGCGAGTCGTGGGATTTCATGCTGGGTCTCATTGGGCACCTTTGGTTGTTCAAAACCCTTTGGGCACTGATCGACACTCCGATCATCTATGCCCTGGTTTGGATAGTTCGCAGGCGTTTCAAGTTGGCACCGGGCCAGGAATTCAACTATTGACACCGGTTTTTTGCTTTGATTTCAGGAAAGGAGGTTGCTTCTATGTTGCTCAAGGCTAAGTTTTAGAAATGCAGCACAACAGAAATGCAGCATGAAAAACCAAATACACCTTTCAAAAAAGCGCCCCAAATATTCTTTTTAATGCATTTTGGTGTTAAAAAATTCTAAAACACCTCAATAGCTTTCCAAATCATCCTTTCACATTAATCGTCGTTGACGGGCATTTTTCAACTATTTTTGAGAGTAGGTTTTCGGAGTACCCATAACACCAACCACGTATGAATCCATTCTTTCGATCAAGTCTCAGCATTCTCTTGTTTTTTTTCGTGGCCAGCACCAGCGGCTACGGACAGATTTTCAATCCTGTGAAATGGAATTTCTGTCAAAATCAACTGGATGAACAGACGTATGAGTTGCACCTAACGGCTACCATCGCTCCCGGATGGCATTTGTATTCGATGAATGCCGGGGAAGGTCCGATACCCACTTCATTTGATTTCAACAATGTAAAGGGTGCCTCACTCAAAGGCAATGTAAGAGAACCCAAGCCCATTGAGCACTACGATCCGAACTTTGAATCGAACCTTCGCTACTTTGAGCATGAAGTTACGTTTATGCAAACGGTGGTGTTGGAAAATGAAGAGCCGGCCACGGTGGCAGGAGAATTGACCTTTATGGTGTGTACAGACTCTAATTGTTTGCCTCCGGAATATGTGGATTTCACTTACATGGTTCCTAATAAGGTGGATTGCAATGGCAAAGAGATAGCGGTTAGCTTTTCTCTTGAGCCCAATAACTCTCCAAACAATGATATTGCCTCCAAAACCGATCAGGGCGGTACGGTTGAGTTGACCACCGAACCAGCCGAAGGTGGAGAAGAGCCACAAAACAATGCCGAAGTAGACGAGGCTGCTGTTGCAGCTGCTGCTAAGATTAATGAAGAAAAAACTTCGCAAACCAGTTCCTCAGGTTCAAAAAACCAAGATTACACCAATACTGAAATTCTTGAAGCAGGTTGTGGAGATGAATTAGGAGGAGAAGCAGATAAATCCATCTGGGGAATTTTTATTGCCGGTATGCTTGGGGGACTATTGGCATTGCTCACACCGTGCGTTTTTCCGATGATTCCTTTAACGGTGAGCTTCTTTACCAAACAGAGCAAAACCAAAGCCAAAGGCATAACAAACGCAATAATTTACGCCCTATCAATTATCGGTATTTATGTTGGATTAGGTTTTTTGGTAACGGTTTCCTTGGGAGCAGATGCACTGAATGCTATGGCCAGTAACGTTTGGTTCAACCTCGCATTTTTCGTCATTTTCGTTGTCTTCGCTATGTCCTTTTTTGGAGCTTTCGAGATTACCCTGCCCAGTTCATGGGTAAGCAAGGCCGATACTGCTTCCGATAAAGGAGGTCTCATCGGTATCTTTTTCATGGCCTTTACCTTATCGTTGGTTTCTTTCTCCTGCACTGGTCCTATCATTGGGACCCTGCTTGTAGAGGCAGCCCGCGGAGGCAGTGCGGCTGGTCCATTAGCTGGAATGACAGGATTTTCCATGGCCTTAGCGCTCCCATTTGCCATGTTTGCGGCTTTTCCAGGATGGCTCAACTCACTGCCAAAATCTGGCGGTTGGCTCAATTCAGTGAAAGTTGTTCTTGGGTTTGTAGAATTAGCATTGGCGCTTAAATTTCTATCGGTAGTAGATCTTGCCTACCACTGGGAGTTTCTCACCCGTGAAATTTTCCTCTCTCTGTGGATTATCATTTTTGCTTTGTTGGGTCTTTACCTCATTGGTAAACTAAAATTCTCTCACGACAGTGACATGACCCATATCCCTGTTTTTAGGCTTGTAGTGGGCATTTTTGCCTTTGCTTTCGCCATTTATCTTATTCCTGGATTGTGGGGGGCACCGGTAAAGCTTATGTCTGGTATTGCACCTCCCAGCTTCTACAAAGAATGGATAGAACATGAAGGGGGAGCGCATTGCACTCACGGTATAGACTGTTTTCACGATTACGAAGCAGGGATGGCATTTGCCAAAAAGGAAGGAAAACCTGTTTTGATTGACTTCACCGGATGGTCCTGTGTAAACTGCAGAAAGATGGAAGATAACGTTTGGCCAGACCAACGTATTTTCTCTTATCTCGAAGAAGATTACGTCTTGATTTCGCTTTACGTTGACGACAAAGAGGAACTGCCCAAATCGCAACAATACGTTTCGGACTTTACCAACAAAAAGGTAAAAACAGTTGGCAACAAATGGAGTGAAATGCAAGCAAAACGATACGGTGCCAATTCTCAACCCTACTATGTGTTAGTAGATCACGAAGAAAACTTGTTGGCGAGTCCAAGATCATATACCCCTGAAATTGGTGAATATGCAACCTTCCTCGAAGCCGGCTTATGCCGTTTCAACAAACGACTTGCCGCCAAAAAAGAGGAGGCCAACAACGCCAAGGTAGCACAGCACCCTTAAGTCTCTTTTGACACAAGATTGTATGTTTGAAGGCTGAAACAAACCCTCCAAACATGAGCACCGATCGCATTTTAGCCCACTTTCAAGAAGCTCAAAGCGTTCTCAATGCCTTTGTGGCCGATGAGCAACAAATGGCCAATGTGGCACTTGCGGCCGAGCACATGGTCAATGCCATTCGCCAGGGCGGGAAAATCATTTCCTGTGGCAACGGAGGTTCCATGTCGGATGCCATGCATTTTGCCGAAGAACTGACCGGCCGCTACCGCGACAACCGGCCTTCGCTTCCGGCCATTGCCATTAGCGACCCTTCTTACCTCAGCTGTACGGCCAATGACTACGGGTACGAGCATGTATTTTCGCGCTTTGTCCAAGGCATGGGCCAACCAGGAGACGTGCTGCTGGCCATCAGCACCAGTGGCAATTCCGGCAACGTGATCAATGCTGCCGAAATGGCGAAAGCACAAGGCCTTGCGGTCATTGGGCTCACCGGGAAAACCGGCGGTAAGCTCGCTCCGCTGTGCGATGTGGAGATTCGGGCACCGCAATCCTCCTACGCCGATCGGGTACAGGAAATCCACATCAAAGTCATTCATGCGTTGATCGACTCTATTGAGGTAGGAGTGGCCTCTGCTTAGGAAAGAGCAGAAAATTTCCTAATTTCTACCTCCCCCCTTTTCTAAAATGTGCGCCTACCATGCTCGTAAAAACCTACGGCTGTGCCTTGTATGGCATTGATGCCCATTTGATTACGGTCGAAACAGATATTTCTGCCGGCATCAATTTCTCTTTAGTGGGGCTGCCCGACAGTGCAGTAAAAGAAAGCCAACACCGGATTGAAGCCGCTTTGAACAACAACGGTTACCGGATTCCCGGAAAAAAAATTACTATAAACATGGCTCCGGCCGATCTGCGCAAAGAAGGCTCGGCGTATGACCTCACCCTGGCCGCGGGCATTCTGGCCGCCTCCGGGCAAATTCAAACCGAAACGATCAACGACTACGTCATCATGGGCGAATTGTCACTCGATGGAGGCTTACAACCGTTGAAAGGAGTACTGTCCATTGCAGTCAGGGCCTGGGAAGAAGGATTCAAGGGCATCATTTTACCGGAGGCCAATGCCCAGGAAGCCGCTGTGGTGGAAGGCCTTAACGTATATGGTGCCCAAAACCTGGAACAGGTAGTGGAATTCTTACAAGCTCCACAAAGCATGGCCCCCACTCAAATTGACCCTGCCACCGAATTTGCCCAGGTCAGCAACTCCGATCTGTTGGACTTTGGTGATGTAAAGGGTCAAGAAGGCATCAAAAGGGCCCTCGAAATTGCTGCGGCTGGTGGACACAACGTGCTCTTGGTAGGGCCTCCAGGAGCGGGAAAGACCATGCTGGCCAAGCGCCTGCCTGGGATTCTACCGCCTATGGAATTGCCGGAAGCCTTGGAAACCACTAAAATTCATTCGGTTGCCGGAAAATTGAAACGTGGCCTGGTGACCGAACGGCCCTTTCGATCGCCCCACCATACCATCAGCGATGTGGCATTGGTAGGTGGCGGCACCAATCCACAACCAGGAGAAATATCCCTGGCCCACAATGGGGTGTTGTTTCTCGATGAGTTACCAGAATTCAAAAGGGCGGTGTTGGAAGTGATGCGGCAACCCCTCGAAGACCGACAGGTCTCCATTTCAAGGGCCCGCATTTCGGTTGATTTTCCGGCGAGTTTCATGTTGGTTGCCTCCATGAACCCTTGCCCTTGCGGTTTTTACAACCACCCTGAAAAGGATTGCATGTGCGCACCGGGAATTGTACAACGTTACCTCAACCGCATTTCGGGTCCCCTTCTCGACCGCATCGACCTGCACGTAGAAGTGACCCCGGTAAACTTTGACGAATTGTCTGACGAGCGGTCGGGAGAACCGAGTGCAACGATCCGTAAACGGGTGGTAGTAGCAAGAAAGGTACAAGCGCAGCGCTACCGGGAGCTAACTGGTACCTACGCCAACGCCCAAATTAGTTCCAAAGGACTTCGGCAATGGTGTCAACCCGATGCGGATGGATTGCAATTGCTCAAAATGGCCATGGAAAAACTCGGGCTCTCCGCCCGGGCGTATGACCGGATTTTGAAGGTAGCCCGAACCATTGCCGACCTGGACGGAAGCACTGCCGTGGAAAGCCGACATATTGGTGAAGCCATACAATACAGAACACTCGATCGGGCAAACTGGGCGGGATAAACTGATTTGTATCAGCAGATGATCATACGCTCCTCAGCCTTCGCCATACAAGTGAACGGTTAAAAGCGCATTGCATAAATTGATAAGGGGTGATAGGCACCAACTACACCTAACAAAGGTAGTATCAACTGCGCCATATCAACAATGGATATTTGAAACCGTAGCGTTTCGGGAAAACCTTTCTTTTCGGAAAGTGTTATCTTTGAGGCAATTAACCCCACATTAACCCTCATTTAATCAAGTAATATGAAAAAACAACTATGCGCTTATTTTGGCATTTCTGCACTGGCTGTACTGTCGCTCAATTTATCAGTACAGGCTCAGAACGCTGTGATGCCGCTTCAACCCAAAGGTGCGATTACGGTTGAAAATTCAGGATCGGTGACCTCTGGTCCAACGGTTCAAACTGCCCCGACTACTGGCGAACGGATGGTCACTTGCTCTGACAAAAACAATTTTGTGGACAATGCTGGTTCGGCCACTCAAGGTTTACAACTCGGTGGGGACGGACCCACCGGAGGATTTCGTGCCATTGCCATGCGCTTTCCTGACTTTACAGGTAGGGTAACCGGACTATATTTTGATGGTGAAAACATCGGAAGCAATGCCGGTGTAGTAGAGTTGGTAATTTGGAGTATCGACGGCAACGGAGAACCTGGAAATATTCTTTCCAACGGAACCAACGTGACCATCAACCAAAACCTACAGGAATGGGGAGGTCCGCTTGACTCTCCGGCCAACGTGAGCAACGGTTTTTTTGCCATGATTTGGTATACCGAAGGCAGCGCTGATTCAATGCTGATTGACATCAATCCCAACAATACCAACAGCAGCGAAGACCGGGTATTTGTTCGGGAATATGACGGCACCTACTTGTCGCTTCAAACTGATTTCGTCAATGGATTCCGCGACATTAAGGTGCGTCCGGTATTGGAATTTGACTACGAGGCGCAAGCCAGCAGCAACACCAACACCATTTGCGATGGCGATCAGGTAAGTTTTACTAACAATACGTCTCTGCCCGTTTGGTTCGACGATCCGATCTACAACAACGCCAGCGATGTGTATGAGTGGGATTTTAAGGATGGCAACACTTCCAATCAGGAAAACCCAACGCACACCTTTAATGGTATTGGTAGCGGCAACATCGATGTTACCCTGAAAGCCATTTTTGAAGGCTACAGCACCACTTGCTCCGATTCAGACATTGTTTCCCTTTCTGGCTCTCCGGGGCCCAATGCATTTTGGACGTATCAAACGGTAGGACTTTCTGCCGAATTTTTTGCTGCCTCCCTGAACGAGGATACTTATTCCTGGAACTTCGGCGATGGCAACACTTCCAACTCTCCCAATCCAATCAACAACTACGCGATGGCGGCTTTCTACACTGTGGAACTCACCACCACCAACAGTTGCGGCAACGATTTCAAAACTTTCAATATTCAGGTTTCGGATACGGCCAATTTTGGCAATGTGGGCATCGAAGACATTACCCAAGTATTGAGCATGAGTTTGTTTCCCAACCCGGCCAATAACCAACTTTCGGTTGAACTGGAATTGGACCGGACCACTCAGGTAACGATCAACGTTTACAACTCCATCGGTCAATTGGTGGAACAAAGCTATACGGGGCAAATGCGTCAAGACATTCTCTCGATTGATTTGACCAACTACGAAAAAGGAGTGTATTTCCTTCAGGTCATCACTCCGGAAAACAACTTTTCAAAGCCCTTTATCAAGAAATAATTCAACGCGAAAACGTGGAAAAAGGCTCCTTCGGGGGCCTTTTTTGTTGTCTCAAGCTTCGAAAGAGGCCAATAGGCTAATTTGATTAATTTTGCCCGACTTCAAGCACGTCCCAAATGGTAAACGGAAAAAAAGTAGTGGTGGTAATGCCCGCCTACAATGCGGAACAAACCCTGGAAACCACCTACCAGGAAATTCCTTTCGACATTGTTGATGAAGTAGTTCTGGTAGACGACCACAGCCGGGACGATACCGCGGCCCTGGCCCGCAAGATTGGTATCCAGCACGTGATCCGGCACGAGGAAAACCTGGGATATGGAGGCAACCAAAAATCGTGTTACAACAAAGCGCTTGAAATTGGGGCCGACATAGTGATTATGGTGCACCCCGACTACCAATACACGCCGAAGTTGATACCGTCTATGGCCTACCTCATTGCCAATGAGGTGTATCCAGTGGTACTGGGGTCACGCATTTTGGGCAAAGGTGCTTTAAAAGGTGGCATGCCATTGTACAAGTACATCGCCAACCGTTTCCTCACCTTGTTTCAAAACCTGCTGATGAATCAAAAGCTGTCGGAATACCACACCGGCTACCGGGCATTTTCGAAAGAGGTGCTGGAG
The DNA here is from genome assembly GCA_937899835.1 of uncultured Flavobacteriales bacterium. Taxonomy (GTDB): domain Bacteria; phylum Bacteroidota; class Bacteroidia; order Flavobacteriales_G; family Salibacteraceae; genus CALCCE01. The sequence continues at coordinate 10,404 of CALCCE010000075.1, forward strand.
CGCATCAACTACAATTTGAACAGCAACGACTTTGTGTTCGACAACCAAATGTTGGCCCAAATCGCCTATGCCCGTTATGAAATGGCAGAAATCACCTGCCCTACCAAATATTTCGACGAAGCTTCTTCCATCAACCTCAGCCGGAGTACTACATATGGCATTGGGGTGCTCGTTACCTCTTTGCGTTTCTTCCTGTGTCGGCTCGGATTGTCGAAATGGAAGATTCTAACCTGATTTACTGCCTGCCATGGGTGCCCGACTCGCCAAGCTTTTACGCGCGCAAGGCTGGTTTTTAGGAGCCACCCTCCTGTTTGTTCTTACCGGTATTTTGCTCTTGCAGCTCATGGGCCGTGATCCTTTGTTTATGGCCATCAACGGCTGGCATACGCCTTGGGCTGATCCTGTTTTCCAATACACCACCTGGCTGGGTGATGGTGTCTTTTTTGCTGTTGTGGTCGTTTTGTTAGGCTTTTACCGTTTTGGATTCGCCCTTCTTGCCGGGTTGAGTTTTGGATTGTCTTCGCTTTTGGCCCAACTGCTCAAAAAGCTGGTGTTTTCTGATGCCTTACGCCCGAAAGGATATTTTGACGATCTATCGGTGGTGCATTTTGTAGAAGGAGTGAGCGTGCATGCTCGAAATGCATTCCCATCGGGCCATACGACCACTGCTTTCAGTGTTTTCCTGGTGTTGGCCATCTTCCTCAATAAGCCTAAAGCAGGAGTCCTATTGGCGGTATTGGCCATGCTGGCCGGTTGGTCGCGCATCTATTTGGGGCAACATTTCCCGGAGGATGTGGTGGCCGGAGCCTCCCTTGGCACCCTAACCACCTTGCTGGTTTTCAGCACTTTGAATCCTGAAACCTGGGGAAAGTGGACCCGATTATCTTTTCGCACCCTGAAACAAAAAAGTCGGTAGGGATTGGCACAATTCCTGCTAAGTGGTGTTATAAGGTTGCAGAATAAAAATGAAGGATGCAACCCTGCAAAAGCAACCCACGTAGGTAATTTTGTATCTTCCTTTGACAAAACTTGCCGAGAGGCAAACTCAGGTTATGAAAAAACTGCTACTTGTTGGCTTTATGATAATTGGAACGTTGGTTGGAGCACAGGCTCAAACCACGTTGAATACAGCAGTTGATTTTACGGTTTACGACGTACAAAACAACGACCAACACACGCTCAACGAATATCTCACCGAAGGAAAGCACGTCATGCTTTTCTTTTTCTTCACCGATTGCTCTTCCTGTGTTGATGCTATTCCTGACTTAAGAGCTATTCACTACTTATACGGCTCTAACAATCATCAGGTAGCGATGTTGGCCATAGAAAACGGTCACAGCAATGCAGAAGTTGCGCAATTTGCTCAGCAACACAGTTTGCAATTTCCTGTCATCAGTGGAAACGATGGTGGTGGAAACCAAGTAACGGGTGACTACAACATCCTTACCCACCCTACCATGATTTTGATTGCCCCAGACAAGGAAGTGATATATCAGGATCTTCATCCCATTTCAGAAAGTTCAATTGTATCCGCGCTTTCCTTAAAAAACCTGTATCCCATATTTCCGGTAAGCAGCCAGGAATTAACGGTTACTGATCCTCAACTTACCCTCTTTCCCAATCCGGCCCATATTTCTGCCGATGTTCAATTCTACCTCAACGGCAACCAACAGGTAGAAATTGAATTGATGAATATATTGGGCTCACAGGTGCGTTCTTACGTTCCTAACAACACTCAATCCGGTTTGAACCAACTTACGCTGTCGGTTGCTGACTTACCGGAAGGGCACTATTTTCTTCGTCTTATCATTGATGGGCGAGAAAGCACAGTTTCTAAGCTGGTGATTACTCACTAAGCATTGCCTCCTCACTTCTTCCTGCAATTTTTTTGAAATTGCGTTTCTTTGCCTGGAATGGATACTTCAGGTGCATCTGATCTCGCGGCTACCCCAGGCCAAAGAGATTCGAAAATGAGTAAAGCGAATCAAGAATTTTGCTGTACCTACTGCAAGGCAAAATCAAGCACACCCCTCTATCCTACTTCTGATATTTTTGGACTGAACTACTACATGCACCGTTGCAAGGAATGCTCAGCAGTAGTCCTCCATCCTCCTCCTTCCATTGAAGAAATCATGGAATTGCCGTATGACGAAACCTATTACGGAGAAGGGGAAAAGAAATTTAGCCCGTTGATCGAAGCGGTATTGGATTACTTTCGCAGTAGCCGGGCACGCTTGCTCAACAAATACTTGAAGGGCTCAGGCCGCATTCTTGACATTGGTTGTGGCAACGGTATTTTTCTCGATTCGATGACCCACCAGGGTGATTATGAAATCTATGGAATCGAATTGGATGGTGAATCAGCCCGTAGAGCCGCTCAAGTGCCGAACATTCATTTACAGATTGGTCCCCTTTCCTGGGAAGATTACCCTGAAAACCATTTTGATGCTATCACTTTGTTTCATGTGTTCGAGCACCTCACCGAGCCCAGAGAAACGTTGGAGATCATGGAGCGCATCCTAAAACCAGACGGTACCCTCATTTTGTCTTTTCCCAACATCGACAGCTGGCAAAGCCGGTGGTTCAAAGGCAATTGGTTTCACCTGGACCCGCCTCGGCACTTGTTCTTTTTCACTCCTAAGGATTTTAAGCGTGAAATGAACGGCCTTGGATTCGAGGTCGTCAAAGAGAAGCACTTCAATGTGGAGTACAACCCTTATGGCATTCAACAGAGTTTGCTCAACTATGTAGTACCCAAGCGGGATGTTCTTTACGAACACCTCAAAGGGAACAAGGGATACACCAAAGGAATTTCTTCTACCAGCCTGTTTTTACAAAATGTCTTTTTCAAACTTTCCTACCCGATCTTCACCGGGTTGGACGTGGGCAACATTCTGATGCGCAAAGGCGCTACCGTAGAATTTGTATTGAAGCGCAAGCGTTGAATCAGGAGCCTTAACGGCCACCGTGACACTGCTTGTACTTCTTACCACTACCACAAGGACAGGGATCGTTGCGTCCTATCTTTTTCTCTACCCTTACCGGCTGTGGCTTTTGACGTTCTTGTGGCGCTTGCGGCAATCCATTTTGTGGCATTTGCTCCTGAGCTCCCGCAGCGGCAGCAGCTACCTGAGCCGGACGGCTCTCCTGAGTGCGCGGCACATTGCGCCTCACCGGTGCACTTTCCTGCACTGCCGTATTACCAGAACTTGGCAAATCTGCCCGGATGAGGAATGAAACGGTATCTTGATTCAACTTTTCACGCATCTGGCTGAACAACTCAAACGACTCTAACTTGTAAACCAGCAATGGGTCTTTCTGCTCGTAAACCGCATTTTGAACCGATTGCCGCAGGTCATCCATGTCGCGCAGGTGCTGTTTCCAAAACAAATCGATCATGACGAGGTTAACGGCTTTTTCCAAACCGCGCACTACTTCACGACCGTGGGAGTTGTAAGCTTTCTTAAGATCAGCCCGTACATCCAATCCACGACGACCGTCGGTGAATGGAACGCGTACCCATTCTAAAGAAGAATCACCGTTTTCAACAACGTCTTTCAGTACCGGATAAGCTACTTCGGCGATGCGCTTGGATTTTCGCCCGTATTGAGAGGAAACGGCATCATATACCTTTTGACTCACCTCTTCCTCGCTGAGGTTCATGAATTCTTCTTCGGTCACCGGACTTTCAATGGCCAGGTTACGAATCAGTTCCATTTCGAAGTAAGAGAAATCCCTGGAAGCCAAACCGTCAGCTACCACTGCATCGGCCACACCTGAAAAGGCGGAGGCAATCTCGATGCCCATTCTTTCGCCAAAGAGTGCATTCCTGCGTTTTCTGTAGACGACTTCGCGTTGTGAGTTCATCACATCGTCGTATTCCAGCAGCCGCTTCCGAATACCAAAGTTGTTTTCTTCCACCTTGCGCTGCGCCCGCTCAATGGATTTGGTAATCATGCTGTGCTGAATCTCTTCACCTTCCTGCAGGCCTAAGCGGTCCATGATCCGAGCGATGCGTTCGGAACCAAAGAGGCGCATGAGATCATCTTCGAGGGAAACGAAAAACTGAGAAGATCCCGGATCTCCCTGACGACCCGCACGGCCGCGCAACTGACGGTCTACCCGTCGAGAATCGTGGCGTTCTGTACCAATAATGGCCAAACCACCCGAATCTTTCACGCCGGGGCCGAGTTTGATGTCTGTTCCCCGACCCGCCATGTTGGTAGCGATGGTCACCGCTTTCGGATAACCGGCTTCAGCTACTACTTCGGCCTCGCGTTGGTGCAACTTGGCGTTGAGTACGTTGTGTTTGATGCTGCGTAAGTTGAGCACCCGCGACAGCAATTCCGAAACCTCTACCGACGTAGTACCCACCAGCACCGGTCGGTAGGCTTCCCTCAACTTGACGATCTCGTCAATTACTGCGTTGTATTTTTCCCGCTTGGTTTTGTATACCAGGTCTTCTTCGTCTTTCCGGGCAATGGGCCGGTTGGTAGGAATCACTACCACATCCAGCTTGTAGATTTCCCAAAACTCGCCCGATTCCGTTTCCGCTGTACCCGTCATCCCAGACAGTTTGTTGTACATCCGGAAGTAGTTCTGCAAAGTGATGGTGGCATACGTTTGAGTAGCAGCCTCAATCTTCACATTCTCTTTCGCTTCAATGGCCTGGTGCAAGCCATCGCTGTACCGGCGTCCGTCCATGATCCTACCGGTTTGCTCATCAACGATTTTCACCTTGTTGTCCATCACCACATATTCCACGTCTTTTTCAAACAGGGTGTAGGCTTTCAACAACTGCCGCACGGTGTGAACACGTTCCGACTTTTCGGTGTAGGCTGCGATCAAGGTTTCTTTTTCCTTGGCCAACTCTTCAACAGGCAGGCCACGCTTTTCCAGTACGTCCATCTCCACACCGAGGTCCGGCAACACAAAGAGGTTGGGATCTTCATTGGAACCGGCCAGCATTTCCTGGCCTTTATCGGTCAACTCAATGGAGTTTTGCTTCTCATCGATCACAAAGAAGAGATCATCATCTACTTTGTGCATTTCCTTACCTTGATCCTGCAGGTAGAAGTTTTCAGTACGCTGAAGCGTGGTTTTTACGCCTTCCTCATTGAGGTATTTGATCAACGCTTTGTACTTCGGCAAACCTCTGAAGGCGCGGAACAGGTACAAGGCTCCTTCTTTGCGTTTCTTTTCCAGCTCTTTCCGATCGGAGATATCGTCTTCAGATAAGTTGATCTGCTTTTTGGCATCAGCCATCAACGTGTTGATCAGGTTGCGCTGTGCCTGCACCAGGCGCTCGATCTTAGGTTTGATCTCGTTGAACTCGTGCCGATCTCCTTTTGGAGTGGGGCCAGAGATAATTAACGGGGTCCGGGCATCATCGATCAACACCGAATCGACCTCATCCACAATGGCATAGTTGTGCTTGATCTGCACCAGCTCATCGGGATCTTGCGCTCCGTTATCGCGCAGGTAATCGAAACCAAACTCATTGTTGGTTCCGTAAGTAATGTCTGCTTTGTAAGCTTTCCGGCGTTCCTCTGAGTTAGGCCGGTGTTTGTCGATGCAATCCACCGTAAGTCCATGAAACTGAAAAATGGGGGCCATCCATTCGCTGTCCCGTTTGGCCAGGTAATCGTTTACGGTGACTACGTGTACTCCTCGTCCAGGTAGAGCATTGAGGTAAACCGGCAAGGTCGCCACGAGGGTTTTTCCTTCACCGGTAGCCATCTCAGCAATTTTCCCCTGGTGCAACACCATACCTCCAATGAGCTGCACGTCATAATGCAACATGGCCCAGGTTATGGGCGTTCCGGCAGCCAACCAAGTATTACTCCAAGTGGCATTATCTCCCTCAATGGTCACGTGATCGCGGCTAGCGGCCAAATCGCGGTCCATTTCGGTAGCGGTAACGCTAAGGGTCTCGTTTTCTTTAAACCGACGTGCGGTTTCTTTCACTACTGCAAAAGCCTGCGGCAGAATGTCTTCCAACACCTCCTCAATCTTCTTGGTAATGGACTCTTCGAGCTTGTCTACCTTTTCGTAAATGTCTTCCCGCGCTTCAATGTCGAGGTCAGGGTTGTCTTCTACCTCGGCTTTTAGCTGATTAACCTGGGCTTTTTCTTCTTTAATGTGCTCGCTAATCTGCTTTTTGAAGCCCAGCGTTTTGTCGCGCAACTGATCGTTGGAAAGCGATTGCAAGGCGGCAAAAGCTTCGTTGATGGCATCCACTCTCGGGTAGAGGGCTTTAACATCCTTTTCCGACTTGTTGCCGACAATATTTTTAATGACTTTGGAGATGGTCCCAAACATGAGAAATGAGGTCTATATCGGGTTTACGTTCTGTTCGTATCGTGTTGGCCCATTGATCAAAGTACGTTCCGTTGATGGTTTTCCGCCAAAACTGTCAGTCGGAAAGGTGGGAATACTTTGCAACAGCTACTAAATACGGGCCTTTGCATCAGCAATGACAGTTTGTCACGCTATCCTCTAAAAAGGACCGCAAGGAAACAAAAATAACGGAATTTATGGAGAGTTGAGCCCCGTTTGCGCGAGCAAAAGACCAGCAAACCGATAGAAAGCAAAAGCCCTTCACTCGGAAGTGAAGGGCTTGTCAAATAAGTTTTGTTTCACCCAACAGGGCTAATACTCATCTTCGTTAAAAAAGAAGTCTTCTTTGGTGGGATAATCTGGCCAAATGTCTTCAATGCTTTCGTACAATTCCCCTTCGTCTTCGATCTCCTGAAGGTTTTCTACAACTTCCAGAGGGGCACCCGTACGAATTGCAAAGTCAATCAGTTCGTCCTTAGCTGCCGGCCATGGCGCATCTTCCAAATAAGAAGCAAGTTCTAAGGTCCAATACATAGCTTACAATTCTTTTCGTTCAGACCGCAAAAATAGATTCTAATTTCACAATAACAACCCAAATTTATCGAAGGCCGTCACTTTATTTTAACTCTTTGTTTTACAGCTACTTAAACACCCAAATCAAGGATTAGGGTTCCAAGGTATCTCCTCAGCCTTCGTATCTTGGGTGAGCTTTCGCGACAAAACAAACAGATAATCCGACAGTCGGTTGAGGTACTGAAGGATCAATGGATCAACGGTTGTCTCCTCGTCTAAACGAATCACACTGCGTTCTGCTCTTCGGCAGATGCAACGTGCCACATGACAAAAAGAAACAGATGGATGACCTCCGGGCAACACAAAAGAACGTAGCGGGGGAAGTTCCCGGTCGATACGGTCCATCGCATCTTCCAAATTTTGAATGTCATTGGTTTGAACCTCGGGCAACTTCATCCGGGCGGTCTCCGGGTCGGAAGCCAGGTGAGATCCAATGGTGAACAAGCGGTCCTGGATTTCCAGAATCAATGCAGTTTCATCGGGGTCGGCGGTATGATCGCGCAAAACTCCCATCCAGGAATTCAATTCATCGACCGTACCGTAGGATTCGATGCGAACATGATCTTTTCGCACTCGGGTTCCACCAATCAATGAGGTTTCACCCTGATCACCTTTTTTGGTATAAACTTTCATTCGTTGCCTTTAGTATGATCTTGAATCAAATCTAACTGAGGAACCACGATTTCCTCATTTTGTTCATCGGTTTCTACTTCTCCATCTCGCAGTCGAATAATTCGGTGCGCATGCCGGGCAATATCTTCTTCGTGCGTTACCAGAATAATGGTGTTGCCGTTGGTATGAATGTCTGAGAAGAGCCGCATAATTTCATACGAGGTTTTGGTATCGAGGTTGCCTGTAGGCTCATCGGCGAGAATAATAGAAGGATTATTGACCAAGGCTCGGGCCACCGCTACCCTTTGGCGCTGACCACCCGACAGTTCGTTGGGCTTGTGGTCTACCCGATCGGACAAGCCCACCTGATCGAGCACTTCTAGTGCGCGTCTGTGGCGGTCATCTTTCGACATGCCGGCATACACCAAAGGCAAAGCCACATTGTCGAGGGCTGAATACCGCGGCAACAGGTTGAAAGTTTGAAATACGAAGCCAATCTCACGGTTGCGAATATTGGCCAGGTCGTCATCAGAAAGGCGGCTCACATCGGTACCGTTGAGCCAATATTCTCCTTTGGTGGGCGTATCCAGGCATCCTAAAATGTTCATCAAGGTAGATTTACCGGAACCGGAAGGGCCCATAAGAGCCACGTATTCGTTGCGGTTGATGCCCAGGGTGACCGTCCGCAAAGCACGTACCAGCTGGGTACCCACCTGATATTCCCGCGCCAGGGACTTCACATGAATAATTTCTTCACTCATAGTGACAAAAATAGGAAAATAGCGTCCCCAACTTTTCCTCACTTAACGTGTTTTAACAGTTCAAGAATGGGCGTAAAAAGTGAGGAAGGCGGAACCAAATTATGCTCCTACCTTTGTCTCCTCTTTCCAAAAGCAATGGGAAATTCAAAAGAATTGAATTGGCTGACCCTCGCGGTTTTGGCTTTCGTATGGGGCAGTTCCTTCATATTGATGGAGAAGGGCCTGGAAACCTTCGACAGTTTTGAAGTAGGCGCTTTGCGGGTTTTCCTGGCCTTTTTAGTCTTGTCGCCAGTCGCGCTGCTCCACCTGAAGGAAATTCCACGCAAGGCCATTGGGCCCTTGTTGGTGGTGGGTTTGTGTGGCAATGGCATCCCGGCTTTTTTGTTTACCACGGCACAAACCCAAATTGCCAGCAGTTTCGCCGGAATGCTCAATTCTTTGGTGCCCCTGTTTGCCCTGCTCATCGGAGTGCTCTTTTTGGCCAAGCGCGCCAAAATAAAAGCATGGTTAGGAGTATTGCTCGGGTTGGTGGGTGCCATCGTGCTCTTTATTAGCAAAGGAACCGAAGACCTCTTTGCCAATGGATTTTATGGACTTTTAGTGGTTTTGGCCACGATTTGCTACGCCGTAAGTGTCAATGTAATTCACCATTACCTGGCCGACATGCGATCTATTGTGATTACGGCAGTGGCCTTGCTGATGGTAGGCCCCATAAGTGGTGTATACTTGTTGTTTACCGACATCGGGACCGACATTACCACCAAACCAGAGGGCTGGAACAGTGTGATGTACATTGCATTCTTGGGCATCTTCGGTACAGCAGCTGCGGTCGCGCTCTTCAATTGGCTCATCAAGCGCACCTCCGTACTTTTTGCCACTTCGGTCACTTATTTGATTCCGATAGTGGCCATTTTTTGGGGATTCCTTGCCGATGAAGACATCGGCTACGGTCAGTTGCAAGGATTGGCGCTGATCCTGGGCGGGGTTTACCTCACCAACACCGATTAGTGGGCGAATCGCCCCAAAGGCCTGCATTTCAAGCGCAAAACGTTTTTATTCCCTGGAAATTTCTGTACTTTTGCCTCCCCAATTTTTTAAACTGGGATATAACGATTAATTAAACTGCACCAACATGTATGCAATCGTAGAGATAGCAGGGCAGCAATTCAAAGTGCAAAAAGACCAACGTTTGTACGTTCACCGTTTGGCGACTGAAGTGGGTAAAAAAGTGGAATTCAACCACGTTTTGCTCATCGACGACAATGGTAAAGTAAGCGTTGGCGCCCCGGCTGTAGACGGTGCCATGGTTACCGCAAAAGTGGTAGAGCACCTCAAAGACGACAAAGTGATCGTCTTCAAGAAAAAACGGCGGAAAGGTTACAAAGTCAAAAACGGACACCGTCAGGCTTTGACGGCCATCGAAATTGACTCGATCGTAGCCAAAGGCACCAAGTCTTCCAAACCAGCTGCTAAAAAGGCTGCTCCCAAAAAAGAGGAGGCTCCTAAGAAAGAAGCAGCTCCTAAGAAGGAGGAAGCGCCCAAAGCGAAGGCTGCTCCTAAAAAGGAAGAAACTCCTAAGAAAGAGGAAGCTCCCAAAGCAGAGGAAGCTCCAAAGGTAGAAGCCGCTCCGGCTCCCGAGGCTCCGGCCAAAGAAGAAGCCCCGAAAGCAAAAAAGGCTCCAGCCAAGGAAGAAGCTCCGAAAGCAGACGCTAAGGAAGCTGCTCCAGAAGCAGAAGCTCCGGCGAAAGAGGCTGACGCCAACGAGGAAGAAACCAACAAAGAATCCTGATTCCAACCAGATAATACTTAACCAACCATGGCACACAAAAAAGGAGCCGGTAGTTCGAGAAACGGACGCGAGTCGGAAAGTAAACGACTTGGAACCAAAATTTACGGTGGCCAAGGTGCTAAAGCTGGCAATATCATTGTTCGTCAGCGCGGTACCAAACACCACCCCGGTGATAATGTAGGCATTGGCAAAGATCATACGCTTTTTGCATTGATCGATGGAACGGTGGCCTTCACCCGCAAACGCAACAACAAATCCTACGTCTCGGTCATTCCCTTTGAAGGCGAATAACCAGGTAAGGAACTAACTCATAGAAAAATCCCGATCTTGGTCGGGATTTTTTTTTACCCCAATGGCCGTATGCGGCCTGCCATTCGATTCAGTATTTTTATCCCTCTATATATCTTCTGATCCATTATGTTGGAGATCTCCTACATCCGGGAAAACAAAGAACACGTTATCGAGCGCCTGGCCCACCGGGGCTTCGACGGGCGTGAGGTGATTGAAAAAATTGCTACCGCCGACGAAAACCGTCGGAAAGTACAAACTACGCTCGACCGCAACCTGGCGGAAGCCAATCAAATGGCCCGTAAAATCGGTGAGTTGTTTAAGTCGGGACAAAAAGACGAAGCCAATGCCCTCCGTGCGCAAACCGGTGAGTTGAAAGAATCGAACCGTCAGTTGGAAAGTGAAATGCACGCTTATGAGCAAGAGCTCAAAGAGTTGCTGTACCATGTACCCAACTTGCCGCACCAATTGGTGCCTACGGGAAAAACGGCCGAAGAAAACGAACTGTTGAAAGGGGGTGGCGAAATGCCTCAATTGGGGCAAGATGCACTACCGCATTGGGAATTGGCCCAAAAATACCAGCTTATCGACTTTGAACTAGGCGTAAAAATTTCAGGAGCCGGTTTTCCGGTTTACACGGGACAAGGTGCCCGCCTGCAACGCGCTTTGATCAACTTTTTTCTCGATCAAGCCCGGGATGCGGGTTACCGCGAAATTCAACCACCGCTGGTCATCAATGAGGCATCAGGATATGGCACTGGCCAATTGCCCGACAAAGAGGGGCAGATGTATCACCTGGAACGGGACGACCTCTACCTCATTCCTACGGCCGAAGTGCCCATCACCAACCTGTTTCGCGATGAGCGCCTGAGCCACAAAGAATTTCCGGTGAAACTCACCGGCTACACACCTTGCTTCCGGCGAGAAGCAGGATCTTACGGCCGTGACGTGCGGGGCCTTAACCGCCTCCATCAATTTGATAAGGTAGAAATCGTACAGGTGGCCCACCCAGATGCTTCTTATGGCATTCTGGATGAAATGGTGGAATATGTGAAGTCGCTGCTCGATCAATTGGAGCTGCCTTATCGGGTAGCCCGCTTGTGTAGCGGAGACCTCGGTTTCACTGCCGCCCTGACTTACGACATGGAAGTTTTTTCGGCCGCACAACAAAAATGGTTGGAAGTAAGTTCTATTTCCAATTTTGAGACATTTCAGGCCAACCGCCTCAAATTGCGTTTCAAAGACGAGCACGGCAAATCCAAATTGGCACACACTTTGAACGGAAGTGCGCTCGCACTGCCGCGCATTGTGGCCGCGCTGTTGGAAAACAACCAAACTGAACAAGGCATCCGCATTCCGAAAGCACTGGTACCCTACACCGGCTTCGAGTGGATCAACTGATAGAAGATGAGAACCGTAACCCTGTTTTTTTTAGCTGTAGGGCTGCTTTTTCAAACGGCCTGTAACAACGCCATGACGGATGAGCGCCAAACCGAGTTGGATTACCTTAGGGCGGAACTAAAAACGATCGAAGCCTCCCTGAAGGAACTGCAAGGGCAAAAGGTGGATTCACTGATCAACCTCAGTGGAAAAGCCATGAACGTGGTACAGGATTACTATAGCGATTCGGTTTCACACCCGAAAGATACTTTGGGATACCGCCAAATGCTGACCCTTTCGGATTTCCGTTCGGCCTACAAGTCGATGAAAAAATGGAAAGACAATTACAAAGACCGAATGGCTGACGTTCAACTGCGATACCAGCAATTGGATAATTTAGAGCAAGACCTGCAAAACGGCGTCATCAATGATGAGGGCTACGGAGTTGGTCTTTCCTCTGAAACGGCGGCCATTAAAACCATTCGACAAGAAGTGGAGTCTTTAATTGAATGGAAAGAAAAAGCTACCTCCCGCTACCATCGGCATCGGGCTAAGGTGGACACCATCCTTCAGAACATTGAATATAAACTCAATTCGTACAATAGCTAATGCTTCGCTTTATTGTCCTCGGTTTTGGTTTGATGGGCCTGCTTTTGTGGGCTACTCCAGCAATGGCACAACCTTCGACCGACGAGCAACTGGCGGCCCATTACTTTCAAAACGGTGAGTTTGACAAAGCGGCACTCTACTACCAAAAGTTGTACGACCGCAGTCCTACCGACCTTTACTATCAATACTATTTGAAAAGCCTTTACGAGTTGGAGGACCTGAAAGGGGTGCAGAAACTCATCAAGCGGCAAATCAAAACCTATCCCGACAACGGGGTATACCTGGTGGATTACGGCAACCTTTACACCTTACAAGAAGAGGAGTCGAAAGCCAAGCAACAGTATGAAAAGGCCATTAAAAACCTGCAACCCAACCGGACCTCGGTTACCTTACTGGCACGGGCTTTTTTGAGTGCCGGTCATCCAAACTATGCGTTGCGCACCTATGAAGAGGCCGAGCGCAAATCGCGCGGAAGTCAGGTGTTCAATTTTGAGAAGGCCGAGGTTTACGGAGAAATGGGCAACTACGATTCGATGATCGAGGAGTACCTCAACATGCTCTCCATCAACGAAAATTACTTACAGAGCATTCAAAACGTGCTCAACCGCAATCTGGCATTTGATAACGGCAGCCCACAGAGCACGGCGTTGAAAGAGCAATTGCTTCGCAAAATTCAAAAGAACCCCGGGCAACCGGTGTTTGCTGAAATGCTGATTTGGTTGTACCTGCAACAGAAAAACTACACCGGGGCCCTCATTCAGGCCAAAGCCTTGGACCGGCGAATGAACGAAGGAGGCCGCCGATTGATGAGCCTCGCTCAAATGACCGAATCGATTGGCAACTACGATGTGGCCATCAAATCGTATGAGTACGTGATGGAGCGCGGTCCGCGTGGTCCTTATTATGTAGAAGCCAGTATTTCCCGCTTGCGGGCACTCAAAGAAAAAATTACCACGACTTCCCGTTACACGGAGGAAGACTTGAACAAACTCGAAACGAGTTATTACACTTCGCTGGAAGAATTGGGGCGTACCCCCAACACGGTTTCCTTGTTGAAAGACCTGGCACACCTCGAAGCCTATTTTCTTAACAAGCCCGATACTGCCGTTGCTATTCTTTTCGATGCCATTCAAATACCACGCATCCGGCCCAACGACCTGGCGGAATGCAAATTGGAATTGGGTGATATTTTGGTGGCTCAAGGGGAAATTTGGGACGCTTCGCTCTACTACTCCCAAGTAGAAAAAGCGTATAAGTACGACCGTATCGGAGAGCAAGCTAAATTTCGCAATGCCCGAATTTCGTACTACACGGGCGATTTTGGCTGGGCCAAAGCCCAGCTGGACGTTTTGAAAGGTTCTACTTCCAAGCTGATTGCCAACGATGCCTTGGACCTCTCGCTGCTGATCACCGACAACACGGGCTGGGACTCTACGGATGTCATGTTGAAGATGTTTGCCCGGGCCGATCTCTTGTTTTTTCAAAATAAAAGTGCCCGTTCTTTAGAAATTTTAGACTCCTTAGATGCCCTCTACCCAAGCCATCCCATTACTGACGAAGTGCTTTTTCAGCGCTATAAAATCAGCATGAAAAAGCGCAACTACGAAGAGGCACTGACCTACCTGGAGAAAATCTACACGGCTTTCGGACAAGAAATTTTGGGTGACGATGCGGTGTTTCTTACCGCTCAACTGTACCAATACTACCTGGAAGATGCTCCTAAAGCCATGGAATGGTACGAAAAAGTGTTGCTGGAATACTCGGCCAGCTTGTATGTGGTAGAGGCCCGCAAACAATTCCGCTACTTGCGGGGCGACACCTTGGTGCCCGGCGGGGAACCGGCAAAACCCTAACTTTGCCCAAAGGGCTTTCATGATTATTTACAACGTTACGGTCAAGATTGACAATGCCGTCCACGACGACTGGGTGCGCTGGATGAAGGAGGTACACATTCCGGATGTGATGAAAACCGGTTACTTTTTGGAAAACCGGATGATGCGCGTGCTGATAGAAGACCCTGAAGGGGTGAACTATGCCATCCAATACACCTGCGCCAACATGGAAGACCTCGACGAGTATCAACAGAAAGAGGCCGCGCGTTTGCAAAAAGATCACACGGAGCGCTACAAGGACAAATTTGTGGCTTTCCGCACCCTACTGGAAATCGTTTAAACTCCACCCTAAAGCGCATGCGGCATCCGGTTCGAGCGAAAAAACACCTGGGGCAACACTTCCTCAACGATGAGCACATTGCGTTTCAAATTACCGAAGCGCTTACCGGAAACGGCTACACCCAAGCATTGGAAATTGGACCTGGGACTGGCGTGTTGAGCCAGTTTTTGCTGGACCGGCAAGACCTGAAAATGACTTTGATGGATCTCGACCGGGAGTCGCTCGAGTTCTTGCACGAACATTATCCGGAGCATCGGGAGCGCATTCTGTACGGTGATTTTTTGAAGGAAGACCTGCGCCCCTGGCTACAGGAACCATTGGCCATCGTGGGCAATTTTCCGTACAATATTTCTTCGCAAATTCTCTTTCGGGTATTTGATCTAAGGGCCCACATTCCCGAAGTGGTAGGCATGTTTCAAAAGGAAGTAGCCGAGCGGATTGCTTCGCCTCCCGGCAACAAAAGCTATGGCATACTCAGTGTGCTGTTGCAGGCTTTCTACGACATCGAATACCTCTTTTCGGTGGATGAAGATCGCTTTACACCCCCTCCCAAGGTAAAATCGGGTGTGATTCGGCTTCGACGGAATACCGTACAGGAATTGGATTGTCCGGTGAAAAGCTTTGTGCAAGTGGTGAAGATGGCCTTTAACCAACGCCGAAAAACGTTGCGCAATGCCCTGAAAGCATTGATTTCGGTCAAGGCCGACCCTACACATGAATTGCTTTCTAAACGGGCCGAGCAACTAACGGTAGCACAATTCGTCACGCTCACCAATTGGATCTTTTCGGAGGACTAAGCTTTCTGCATTTTCATTTTGTTAAACAATTGTCTTCTTGTCTTTAGGAAGGCAGCCCTCTATCGTAAGTGATACTTCCGAAAGGTCCCGGAAAGCTAAAAAAAGGCCATTCCTTGTCACCAAAAGGGCCAGCAATGGGCAGACACCCGATCAGGACGTCTGAAAAGAAATGCTATTTTTGCCCGTCCTCATTCTATTCTCAATCGTGAATTCAGCGGAACCATGCCCTTCGAACTTACCAGAACGTATATCGAGGAGCTTCGTACGGCCATTAAGGAGTCGGACGAAGATTGGTTGATTCGCGAAGCCGGGGAACTCCACTCTGCTGATATTGCCGAAATTTTTGATGAGCTCAACCTAACGGAAGCGCAATTCGTTTTTCGACTGCTCGAAAAAGAAAAGGCTTCTGACGTGATCGTGGCCCTGGAAGAAGATGTGCGGGATAAATTTCTGGACAGCCTTTCTTCGCAGGAGATTGCCGAAAATGTAATCGAAAGCCTTGAGTCGGATGATGCCGCCGACATGATCGGTGAATTACCTGACGAGAAGCAAGACGAGGTGATCTCGATGCTGGAAGACCTGGAACAGGCCAGCGACATTGTAGACCTGCTCAACTACGAGGAGGGCACTGCCGGGGCCTTGATGGCCAAAGAGTTGATCGCCGTGCAAGAAGATTGGAACGTGCTGACCTGCGCCAAGGAAATGCGGAGGCAGGGCGAAGACATCGATTTCGTGTATACGGTTTATGTGGTAGACAGTGCTGAAAAATTGATCGGCACCTTGTCGGTGAAGAAGCTGCTCATCACCCCTACTCAGGTAAAAGTGCGCAGCCTCTACAAACCCAGCGTGATTTCGGTGCAAACTTCTACTCCGCAAGAGGAAGTGGCCAACATTATGGAGAAATACGACCTCGTTGTGTTGCCGGTGGTGGATCAACTTGGTCGATTGGTGGGGCGCATCACCATCGACGATGTAGTGGATGTGATCAAGGAAGAGGCGGACAAGGATTACCAGATGGCCTCGGGGATTACACAAGACGTGGAGTCCACCGACTCGATTTGGGTACTGAGCCGCGCCCGGCTTCCGTGGCTGCTGATTGGTTTGGCAGGCGGAATTTTTGGCGCCCGTGTGATCGGCGTTTACGAACAAGACATTCAACTGCACCCGGAAATGGCCTACTTCATTCCTTTGATTGCGGCCATGGGTGGCAACGTAGGGGTGCAGTCTTCGGCCATCATTGTGCAAGGCCTGGCCAACAATACGCTTGGCTTGGAGGGCATGTTTTCCAAGCTGGCCAAAGAGTTTGGAGTGGCGCTACTCAACGGTTTGGTGTGTAGCATCCTCATCCTGGGCTACAACTTGCTTTTCAGCGATTCACTCAACCTGAGCCTCACGGTGAGCATCGCACTGTTGTCGGTCATCATTGTGGCGGGGCTTTTCGGCACCTTTGTTCCACTGGCGCTGGACCGTTACAAAATCGACCCCGCCTTGGCCACCGGCCCTTTCATCACCACGATGAACGACATCCTTGGGCTTTTCATTTATTTCTGGATCGGCCGCCTGATGTATTTGGCGGTGTAGTGTAACTTCTGGTTGGTGGGAGGTTATGTGAGCAAAACTGCTCTCGTGATCCGACTTGCTTTGTTGTTCCTTGGTCTTCTCTACCCCACGTTTAGCTGGAGTCAAAATGTTTTGCTGCGTGGCACTGCGTCTCAAATGCCGCCCGTCCCTTCCATTGTTGGAGTACTGCACTTTCTCAACAAACCTATGGCGGGTTTAAAAGTTGTGGCCAAACACGAAGGCATTGCCATCGATTCCACTATCACTGATCCATGGGGATATTTTTGGTTACCACTTCCCGCCGAAGGCACTTACACGATTCAGGCGATTGAAAAAAGAAAGTTTCCCAACTACGGGCTGCATGCAGAAACCATTCAAACCTCTGGCGTTTCTGAAGCACCAACTCAATTTATTCGACCTGCATCAGAGCGGTGCATTGTACTTGCCCCTTACTTGATTCAATTCGATTTTGGAGATTCCCTTACCAGGCTAAGTGGTGAGAATATGATCGGTGAGGCCCACAGCAAAGTTCTCATGAGCATGGCAAGGCGCATGGACAGGCACCCCAATCTGGTATTTCACGTGCGATCTTACTACTCAAAAGCATCGGAAGATCTTTCTATGTCTCAATCAAGAATCAATTGGTTGTTGTTTTGGTTGGATCGCTTAGGAATTTGTGAACAACGTATTCAAGTAGAACACCATCACTTAGAAAGCAGAACCCATCCGGCCTGGACGACAGCAAGCCCTCATTTGCTTTTTTTCTGGGACTACTCTGATTTAGCTACTACATCCTCCTGTATAGGAAGTTCTTACGTATCGCCAAGCGTTCAGCCTGTCTTTCCTGTTTTTCGCTACCTGGCTAACTCTCGAGACTACGCGCTTTCCTTTTGCCAGTCTCACTTGGATAAAATCCATCCGACATCGGTGGAGTTAGAGTTAGCCATTGATTCGTTGGCTGAGGTCTTACTGCAACACCCGACTGCAAGCCTCCGGATTACGGGCCATTGTGCGACCAATGAAGCTCCAGACCTAAGCTGGGTACGCGCTGCGGACGTTGCCCAATTATTTATCAATCGAGGGGTAAGCATGGAGCAATTGAACATCGTGGGCCGCGAAGGTTCAGACCCGATAATCCCGAATTGGAAGTTGGCTCAATTGTCAAACCCTGCGGCTCAATCTTTGGGGCACGCACAAAACCGACGGGTTACTTTGCTTCTGGCACTAGCTCGTGCGGTCCATTGACTGCTTCTGTGAAAGCGCTACCTTCGTTCGATACCATGTCGAAGTACCACTGTTTTCATACCCTTATCCTGTTCCTCCTGCTTTGGGGCTGCAATTCCAAATCTGCGTTACCTCCACTGCAACAGGTAGCCGACCTGCCCGGCACTGAAATGGTTAGCAGCATGGACCAACCGGTGGATTGGTCGAAAAACCAATTGTATTGTGTCAGCCTCGACTATGCCTGGGAGGCAGTTCGTAAGGCACTTGAAGGAGATGCGGTGGTGGATGAGCGCGATGAAGCCCTTTGGCGGCTCCACCATTCGCCCAACCCGGAAGGGGTGTTGGCTCCCGATGAAATTGACGTTTCGGCCCGGGTGCAATTCAAAGCGGTGAGTGCGGTGGCCAGGTTTGAAAAACAATTGCCTTTTTCCCGGCCATTTGAGGCCAATACATCCAATTTGAATTTTGCGGGCACACCCGTGCAACATTTCGGCACCTGGGGGAATGCCCAAGGTTTTGACGAGCGGGTATCGATTGCTTACTATGGAAGTGAACATCAATTTGCCGTGCGCCTGCTGCCCGCTGAGGAAAACCACGAGATTTGGCTGCTGGCGATGGAACAGCCTTTGGGAAATTCGCTGCAAACCTGCTGGGAAAAGAGCATGATACACATGCTGATCAATTACAGTCCGGATGAACAACCGGCAGAAGAGCTTTGGCGCTACGAATTTTTAGAAAACGACCGCTTGCAAATTCCTATGATAGCCTTTCAGTTGATGCACGACTATCCCGAAATGATTGGTAAAAACATCAACGTGCTGCCGCAATCGTATCAAGTACTGGCGGTATCGCAACGCGTGGGGTTGGTATTAAATGAGTCCGGAGCTACTGTGAGATCTGAATCGGAAGTGGCGGTTGCCTCCGAAGCTGTTGAAGCCGCCCCACCACCCAAGGCCATGATTTTCGATCGCCCGTTTCTATTGGCGCTTAAGCGCAAAGATGTTGCTCGCCCCTATTTGCTGGCCTGGGTGGCCAACTCGGAGTGGATGGTGGCCATGGATTAGAAATTTCGATAGCTTTATTCCCATGGAAATCCGTCCCTACCAAGCATCGGACCATGCCGGTTGCATGGTCCTGTTCGAAAGCAACTTGCCCGACTATTTCGATGCCTCGGAAGGCAAGATGTTCGATTCCTGGCTAAGTGCCCAAGATGAAGGCCATCCCGCACGCGACAATTCTGCTCAGGACCACTATTATGTGATGGAAAAAGCAGGGGCATTGGTGGCTTGTGCCGGTTTCTACCTCCATACCGACCGCCAACGCTGTTCGTTTGCCTGGGGGATGGTGCGCAACGATTTGTTGAAGCAAGGCTTGGGAACGGAGATGGCCCGATTTCGCATCAAAGCCATTGAAACCCTCTATCCGGAAGCTGCAATTCGCTTGGAGACTGCGCAATACACTTACCGCTTTTATGAACGTATGGGTTTTGAGGTGGAAAGCTTCACGCCCAAGTATTATGGCCCTAACTTCGACCGCTATGAAATGAGGCGACCGGGTAAAAAAGGCTTGTGAACAGAAAAATCTTGACCGGATTTTCATTCTCAAACTTTCCTTTTGATCACCGGTAATCATTTTTTGTCAACTATAAATTCCGATCACCGCCCGGATGCCTAACTTTCCTTTTTCGAACCTCAAACCTTAATGATGGAAAAGCGTACCAAAGAAAACCCCTGGAAATTGAAGACGCCTCCCCTCTCTTCGGATTATGAAATGTATCTGGACGAGAAAGACGGACGAGAGATCATCGTATGCGTAGTGGGCAAAACGGTTTTGCACTACGATGCCCGTGCCATTGACGACTTGCACGCCATGCTCAAGGCGCACGGCGATTGGATGTTGCTCGGAAGCAAAGATGAAAAGGTGGCGACCAAAGAAGGCACTGTAGAACACTGGGCTCGGTCGGAAGATAACCCCATTGGTGGCTGGTACGGTTTGAAGAAAAATTTCCGCGGGCGCTTTGCCATGTACATGCCGCCCTTGATGGAAGCCCTAGGCCTGGCCGAAGTGGAACACAACAAGCGCAACAACCGGATGCGGGCGATCTAATCGGAAGGCTTTTGGACTGCCAAGGCGGGTTGACATGTTAAATATCGAGCAAACATGTCTAATTTGACATTAGATTTAACATTTTTCACATGAAGCTCAAACATCCGCCTACTACCGATCATTCGGATTATCCGGAAATCCTGGAGGATTACCTCGGTGGAAATCATGTTGCTTTTCTTGAAAAGGCCAATGATCGGTATTTCTATTGGGACGAATTCAAACGTCAGCCACAACTGCCCTATGATGATCCGAAGAAAGCCTGGGCGTTGTTGAAATTGTACCGGAAAGGTCAAAGCAAAGTATTTTCCTTTGGCAGAGAGGCTTTTTCTTATTGCGAAACCGCCTTTCTTCAAAAATCGCTTCACGACTTGGACCGCCAATTTCCGGAAGATTTTGGCGTGGGAAAGCAGGTGGCCAATAGCGCGCTGCAAGTGGAGGATGAAGCGATTGCCAGTTCGCAGGTGGCTGTAGACATGTTGCAATCCGGGAGAAAGCCGAAAAATGAATCGGAGCAGATGATCTTCAACAATTCCAAAGCGATGCATTTTATGGTGGAAGCGGCAAACCGCCCCTTGGACCGCGCACTGCTGTTGGAGCTGCATAAAATCCTCATTGCCGAGACTTCCGCCTCTACCTTCGCCGGCCAGCTAAGGCAAGGTGAAGTGTATGTACTCGATCATACGGATGGCGAAATGGCCCACATTCCGCCCGATTTTAAGGCGATTTATAGTTGGGTGGACGATCTGTGTAGCTTTGCAAATTCAGAGTGCCCATTCTTGCACCCCATTGTCAAGGCCTCTATGCTGCATTTCATGGTGGGCTATATTCACCCCTTCGCTGATGGAAATGGGCGTACGGCCCGGGCCTTGTTTTATTGGTTCCTTATCCGTCACCGCTACTCCGCCATTCAATTCATCTCGTTGTCAAGGATTATTCAGCGTGCACGTGTGCAATACGACAAAGCTTTTTTGAAAACTGAGTTGGATGGTAAGGACCTTACCTACTTCATCTATCATTCGTTGAAATGCCTCCGATTGGGCTTTGAGCACCGGCAAAAGGTGCAACAGCAGCAAAAAGAGCAAAGGAATCAATCGGCAATTATTGCATTTCAACTGATGCAAAAGGGGTTCAACAAAAGACAAGGAACGCTTATTGGGGCGCTTTACACTCAAGTGTACAAAAGTGTCAACATCTCGGCTTATGCAGACCTGCATCAGGTGGTGCGGCAAACCGCTCGCAAAGATTTGGATGAACTGACCAAATCAGGCTTGATTCAGGCCTTCAAGTCTGGACGGGAAATGCATTTTCGGCTCACCACAACAAAAAGTGTGGACGCGTTTTTAGCATGAGCTTTATCTAAAGTCTTTCTTATTTTCACGTCTTGTAATTTTACTATCCCCCAGCCATGCGCACCCTTCTCCTGCTCTGCTTCGTAGGCATTGCTCTCAGTTTTACCTTCCCCGCCGATTGCAACCCATCCAAGGTATACGCCAACAAAAAACAAACCCAATGGGACGACCGGTTCTCCACCTACGAGAAAATTTCCGGAGTTCCCAAGTTCAAAGGCGGTGATAAAAGTTTGGAAACCTTTCTACGGAAAAACCTGGTGCTCTCTAAGGAGGCCCAGAACAATATCTTCAACCTCAACTATCAATTTACCGTTACCTGTGAAGGCAAAGTGGTCGATGCCCGGCAAATCGGAGATGCTAAGATGAATTCCTGGACCAATTTCAAAGAAGCCATCCAAAAGACAGAAGGCTTGTGGCAACCTGCCAAACACCAAGGGGAAGCAGTGAACTGTGTTTACTTTGGCAAGCTTTTCATCAAGGGTTCTTAAGCTAACCTATCCATTCCGCACACTCAATCTCATGGAAAACCTCCTCACGACGGCCATTACCGCGGTCATCCTCCTGCTGCTTTTTGCCCTATTCCAACGCCTGTGGCCAGTCAAGCCAGAAGCCGTCAACACCTTTCAGCCTTTAGCGGCATTGAAAAAAAGTACCTAAAGTTCGACCTGCTCTCGATCGTCGGAATCTTTGGCGTCACCGCCATTTTTAGCTTCATTTTCCAGCAAATCTATCCCCTCTTTTTTGCCATAAAACAAGCATTTTTAGAAAATGTGATTTTTTGGATTCCTCCTGAAAATGATGCCATCCTATTGCTCTCCCTGTTTGGTGGGATGATTCTCTCGGTTCCCCTCTTGCTCAAGTTTACCCAATACCTGCTACAGTCAGACTGGGAGGAATACATCGCTTATTCCAATCGGCGATATGGCTTTGACTATTTGCGGGCGCTTCGATTTGTCTTACTCTCCCTAATCGTACTGTTGGGCATTGGCAACCTGTTGGTACTTGATGCCTATTCGGCCTTTGGCGAAAAGACCATCACCATCAACCCTTTTCTTAGCCTTGGCGAAACGGAATATTCGTACACCGAAGTGCAAACCCTGAAAGAGGTTCAGGTCATTGCCGCACCCAACGGCGACCTCCGGCTCGACCCACACTTTATCATTGAGTTTTCCGATGGAACCACCTGGAGCTCCCGATACAATGGACTGGGTGACCACGAAGACGACCGAGAAATAATGGAACTCGTAGTGGAAAAAACACAATTAGAATTGCAGCAACTCGAAATTGACCTTTAGGTCAACTGGTGCACCAAACTGCTGGTTACTGCTTGGTCCCTCCCACCTCGAAAAACGGACGCGTTTGCACTTTCAGAACGAACGGCTTCCGTAGCTTCTTCCTACCTTTCGCCAAAATCCGATGCGTATGTCTGCTCCCAAAGTGCTGTTTATTGACGAGGTACACCCCAGCTTGCCCGACCGCCTGGAAAGCTTGGGCTACGAAAACGTATTCGGCATGGCCTGGAACCGCCAGGAAGTGCTTGAAGCGTTGCCCAATTATACTGGTGCCGTCATCCGCAGCCGTTTTCGTTTCGACCGGGAGTTGGTAGACGCGGGAAATCAATTGCGCTTCATTGCCCGACCGGGATCGGGCCTGGAAAACATTGAAGTGGCCTACGCCGAAAGCAAGGGCATTCGCGTATTCAACTCTCCCGAAGGCAACCGCGATGCGGTGGGCGAACAGGCCATGGCCATGTTGCTGGCCCTGTTCAACAACACCATTCGGGCCGACCGTGAAGTGCGCCAGGGCCTGTGGCAACGCGAAGCCAACCGGGGCATTGAGCTCAAAGGAAAAACTGTAGGCATTGTAGGCTACGGACACATGGGTGGCGCTTTTGCCCGTCGACTATCCGGCTTCGGGGTCAAGGTATTGGCCTACGACAAATACAAAACCGGATTTTCGGATGCCTGGGCCACCGAGAGCAGCATGGAACAACTGCATGCCGAAGCCGACATACTTAGCTTTCACCTACCGCTGACCGACGAAACCCGAGGGTTGGCAACCGAAAACTACTTCGATGCTTTTGCCCAACCGGTGTACCTTATCAATACCGCGCGCGGCCCGATTTTGCCCATCGCCGATTTGGTGAAATGCCTCCACAAAGGCAGTGTGGCCGGTGCTTGCCTCGATGTGCTCGAATTTGAAAGTACATCGTTTGAAAACCTGAGTAAAGAAGGCTTTCCGCCCGCTTTTCAAGAACTGGTAGCAAGCGACCAGGTCATTTTGGCTCCACACATCGCAGGCTGGACGCACGCATCCTATCAAAAAATGTCAGCGTTTCTGGCCAATAAAATTGAAGTGCTGGGCCGCAATTAGGCGCTTTCGTCCTGCATGAGCAAGCGCACGGTTGTTCGGGTGCGCTGTTCCAACAATACTTTTTTACCAATGGTAACCCGCTCCATGGTGGCCTGATCGTAGTGCCGGATGGTGACCAATTCCAAGGCTTCGTTGTAGCGCACCGCATAATCGGCCTTCAGGGCCTCAATCAATTCTTGCAGCTGCTCCTGCTCACCGTCTACACTCACCGAAAAACTGATGGCCGAGTTCTGCATGGTGTTGATGGTAGTGCCAAAGCGGTTGAACGTTTCGAAAATGTCGCGCAAGTTGTGTTCTACGATGAACGAGAAATCGCGCGGTGCAATCGAAATCAGGGTTTGGTTCATCTTAAAAATGAACGAAGGAATCAGGCTATCCGAGTCGGTGCGCTGATCGATGAGGGTGCCTTCTGCTTCAGGATCGACAAAGGAGCGCACCCGCAGCGGTATGCCTTGATTTTGTAGCGGCTTGATGGTTTTCGGGTGAATGACCGTGGCTCCGTAATAGGCCAATTCAATGGCTTCTTTGTAAGAAATGTGGTTGAGCTTTTCGGTTTCGTCGAAGTATTTGGGATCGGCATTCAGCATGCCGGGTACGTCTTTCCAAATGGTAACCTCTTTGGCGTCCAACAAATAGGCAAAGATGGCCGCAGTGTAATCCGACCCTTCCCGGCCCAGGGTGGTGGAAAAATTTTCTGATGTGCCTCCCACAAAACCCTGACTAATGGTGATGCCACCATTGCTGGCCTCGGTGAAATTGGGCTTGAGAAAACGGTCGACCAATTGACGACTCATGTCCCAGTCTACCTGTGCTTTGCGGTAAGTATTGTCGGTGCGCAAGACGTCCCGCACATCTACCCAACGATTTTCTACTCCTACAGATTTCAAATAATGGCTGACGATTTTGGTAGAAAGGGTTTCGCCCACCGATACCATCTGATCGTATTCAAAGTCGAACGACCGCTGGGGTTCGTCTTCAATCACCCATTCGATCTCGACCAACGCGTTGTTCACATCGGTGTACACCGGATGATTCTTCGACTCGAAGAGTTCTTCCAAAATGGCCATGTGGTAGGCCCGTAATTTATTCAGATGGCCTTCGGTTTGCCCATCGCGATCGAAATACGACCGGGTAAGCAATTCGAGCGCATTGGTGGTTTTGCCCATCGCCGATACCACCACCGCGATGTTTTCGCCTTCGAAACGTTTCAGAATCTCACCCACGTTGCGCACGGCGGCTGCATCTTTCACAGAAGCGCCTCCAAACTTGAATACTTTCATCGCTTAGCTTTCAAAATTTTGCAATTGATCGTACACCAACTTACCGTTGATCCATTCAGGATCGAGGTTAGAATGGTATTTTTCATAAAATCGAATGGCCGGGGTATTCCAATCCAACACTTGCCACTCCATCCGGCGAACCTGGCGCTTTTTGCTTTCGCGGATCACGGCTTCAAAAAGCAAAGACCCCAGGCCTTTGCCCCGGAAAGATTCGCGCACCACAATATCTTCTAAAAACAGGCACTTGCCTTTCCAGGTAGAGTATTTCGTGTAGTAGAGCGCAATGCCTACCACTTCTCCGTCGGCTTCGGCTACAAAAAAGTCGAACACCTTATCGGGACCAAAACCATCGCGCTCGAGTTCTTCAACGGTGACCTCTACCTGGTCTCCGGCTTTTTCATACACGGCAAGCTCTTGAATGAGTTGAAGCGCTGCCGGAAGGTCGGCCGGCGTACCGGTTCGTAAAGCCATGTTCATAGGGCTGGAAATTATGGTGCGCAAAGGTAAACATTGTGTCTCGGCGGAGCCTCAATTGCATGGGAGCCGCTTTAGAAAAAAGGCGATATTTGTTGCTGAATCCTAAAGTGTTCCTTTTTAGATGAGTCGTGTTACTACCCTTGCAGAATTTATAGTTGAAAAGCAAACCGACTTCCCCTATGCACAAGGGGAGCTCTCTCGCCTGCTGACTGCTATCCGCCTCGCGGCAAAAATTGTGAACCGCGAAGTCAACAAAGCTGGTTTGGTAGACATTCTTGGCGCTGTTGGCGGAGAAAACGTACAGGGCGAAGAACAGCAAAAGCTGGATGTATTTGCCAATGAGCGGTTCATCAATGCCTTGGAAAATCAAGGTGTGGTGTGTGGCGTGGCTTCCGAAGAAAACGAAGATTTCATTCCGTTTCACAGTGACATGGCCCAGCAAAGCAAATACGTGGTGGCCATGGATCCCTTGGACGGATCGAGCAACATTGATGTGAACGTTTCGATCGGAACCATTTTTTCCATATTCCGGCGGGTTACCGATCACGGTCCGGCCCAACTGGAAGATTTTCTACAAAAAGGACTGGAGCAAGTAGCTGCCGGATACGTCATCTACGGTTCCTCCACCATGCTGGTGTATTCTACCGGCAACGGTGTCAACGGCTTCACACTCGATTCCAGCATTGGCGTCTTTTGTTTGTCGCACCCGAAAATGCGCATCCCGGAAACGGGCAAGATTTACTCCATCAACGAGGGCAACTACGTGCATTTCCCGCAAGGGGTAAAAGAGTACCTCAAATACTGCCAAGACCATGACCCGGCCACTAACCGGCCCTACACGGCCCGCTACATCGGATCGCTGGTGGCTGACTTTCACCGCAACCTCATCAAAGGCGGCATCTACATTTACCCGGGTACTACCAAAAACCCGAACGGTAAGTTGCGCTTGCTCTACGAATGCGATCCACTCGCTTTTTTGATTGAACAAGCCGGCGGCCGGGCTTCTAATGGATTTAAAAGAATCATGGAACTCGATGCTACCGAGCTGCACCAACGTACACCCATGTTCATCGGTTCTACCAAGATGGTAGAAGAAGCCGAAGCCTTCATGGCTAAATACCAGGAAGTACCCGCCCGGAGTTAAACCAAAGCTCTTTTGGGTTGTTGCCTTGGAACTTGTTTGTCCTACCTACGTTGTTCTAAGCTGTGAAGATTGACGAAATAAAAACCCTGTTCGGTAAAGACGAAGGCACCGAATGCATCAACGATTGGCTACAAACCCTTGAGAAAGCACGCATTCACTTAGTTGGTCTTCGTGGTTCGGCAGAACCGCTGATTGCCTCGCAGGTAGTGCCGACCACCAAAGGGGTGCACGTGTTTGTGCTCACAGAAAAAGAGGAAGCGGCATATTTTTTAAATGATCTGGAAACCCTGTTGCCAGAAAATCGAGCGGTTTTCTTTCCTACTTCTTCACGCGTTCCCTACCAAAAAAGCCGTACCGACAGTACCAATGCGCTGCTGCGGGCCGAAACCCTGGAAGCCATTGGCCGCGAAAGCGAGTTCATGGCGGTGGTGACTTACCCCGAGGCCTTGTCGGAAAAGGTGGTGACGCAGAAACACCTGAAGAGCAACACCCTGATCATCAACAACGGGGACAAGCTTTCACTGGATTTCCTCAACGAACTGCTCTTTGAATACGAATTTGAACGGGTAGACTTTGTGATCAATCCCGGACAGTTTTCCATCCGTGGTGGCATTGTAGACATTTATTCGTTTGCCAACGATCACCCTTACCGGGTAGAACTGTTTGGCGATGAAGTGGATTCGTTGCGGACTTTTGATCCCGCTACGCAACTCTCGGTGAAAGACCACGGCCGCATTACCATTGTGCCCAACGTGCAGGAGAAGCTTCGGCGAGAGGCGCGGGAATCGTTTTTCGAGTTTTTACCGGAAGACAGCACGGTGTGGGTGCGCAACCTTCCACTTACGGTGGATAAAGTAGAGGCGGAATTTGAACTGGCTCAAAAGGGCTTCGATCAACTGGAAGACGAAGGTGCAACGGTGCAACTGCCGCCAGAAGAGTTGTATTGTGGTGGCTCGGAGACCCGTGCACACCTAGAACGCCACGCGGTACTGGAAACCGGCAGTTCGGCCACAATGCCCGACCACGACCGGGTGGAATTTGATCAGGCACCGCAACCGCAGTTTCGCAAAAACTTTGAACTGCTGGCAAAAAACCTGAACAAGAATGCCGTAAATGGCATTAAAAATATCATCGCAGCTACCAATTCGAAACAGATTGAACGGCTGTACCACATTTATGAAGACCTGCAACTGAAGGTTAATTTTACGCCGGTGTTGTTTCCCTTGCACGAGGGTTTTGTAGACAAGCGCCAGAAAATTGCCCTCTACACCGACCACCAGATTTTAGAACGTTTTCAGCGCTTTCGCTTGAAAGACGGCTTTCGCGAAAAGCAGAAGGCCATTACTTTAAAAGAACTCACCGACCTGCAACCGGGCGATTACGTGACCCACATCGACCACGGAGTGGGACAGTTTGCGGGCCTGCAAAAGCTGGAAAACAACGGCAAAGAACAAGAGGTGATCCGGCTGGTGTACCGGGACAACGATATTTTATTCGTTAGCATCCATTCGTTGCACCGCATTTCCAAGTTTGTGGGCAAGGAGGGTACTTCGCCCAAGATCAATAAGCTCGGCTCCAATGCCTGGGCCAACCTGAAACAGAAGACCAAAAAGAAGGTCAAGGAAATTGCCTATGACCTCATTCAGCTCTACGCCAAGCGCAAGGCACAGCAAGGGTTTGCTTTTGCCCCAGACACCTATTTACAGCACGAATTAGAGGCTTCGTTCATTTACGAAGACACGCCCGACCAACTCACCTCCACCGGAGCAGTGAAGAAAGACATGGAGCAAAATACGCCCATGGACCGCCTGGTATGTGGCGATGTAGGTTTTGGAAAAACGGAGATTGCGATTCGGGCGGCTTTCAAAGCGGTGACGGACAGCAAGCAAGTGGCGGTTTTGGTGCCGACCACCATTTTGGCCTTGCAGCATTATAAGACGTTTCAAAAACGACTGAGCGAGTTTCCGTGCAACATTGATTACATCAATCGGTTTAAAACGACCAAAGAACAAAAGGAAACCCTGAGAAAACTGGCGGAAGGAGAACTGGACATCGTGATCGGCACGCACCGCCTGGTAGGCAAAGATGTGAAGTTCAAAGACCTCGGCCTGATGATCATCGACGAGGAACAGAAGTTTGGGGTAGCTGTGAAAGACAAACTGAAAACCATTAAGGTGAATGTGGACACACTTACCTTGACGGCCACTCCGATTCCGAGAACGCTGCAATTTAGCTTGATGGGTGCGCGCGACTTGAGCATCATCAACACGCCACCGCCCAACCGACAACCGGTGGAAACCCAGTTACACGTGTTCAATGAGGAGGTGATTCGCGATGCCATTCACTATGAGTTGAGCCGCTCGGGCCAAGCCTTCTTTGTACACAACCGCGTGCAAAACATCGGTGAGGTGGCGGCCATGATCAAGCGATTGGTACCCGGTGCGCGGGTAGCTACCGCCCACGGGCAAATGGATGGCAAGGAGCTGGAAGAGATCATGATGGGTTTCATTGAGCAGGAATACGATGTGTTGGTGGCTACCACTATCATTGAATCAGGGCTCGATATTTCCAATGCCAATACCATTATCATCAACCAGGCGCACAATTTTGGGTTGAGCGACTTGCACCAAATGCGAGGCCGCGTAGGCCGGTCGAACAAAAAAGCATTTTGTTATCTGCTGGCACCTCCGCTTTCTACGGTGAGCAACGAGAGCCGCCGGCGGTTGCAAGCCATCGAGCAGTTTTCAGACCTGGGCAGTGGTTTCAACATTGCCATGCGCGACCTCGATATTCGTGGTGCGGGCAACTTGTTGGGGGGCGAACAAAGTGGTTTCATTTCGGAAATCGGTTTCGACATGTACCACAAAATTTTAGAGGAGGCAGTACACGAACTCAAGGAAGAGAAGTTTGCCGATTTGTTTCCGGAAGAGCAGGAGGAGCACCAGTTTGTGAAGGATTGCCAGTTGGAAACCGACCTGGAGATCATGATTCCCGACGACTACATCAACAACATTACCGAGCGTTTGAGCTTGTATCAAAAGTTGGCCCAGGTAGACAACGAACGTGACCTGGAACGCTTCCACGATGAACTGACCGATCGTTTTGGTCCGGTTCCAGAGGTGACCTCGCGCTTGATAGAAACCCTTAAACTGCGCTGGATTGCGCGCGACATCGGTTTCGAAAAACTGGTATTGAAGCGCCAACGGCTCATTGGCTACTTTGTGCAAAACCCGGAGTCGCCCTATTACCAGTCGCCAGCCTTTGGCCGGGTGTTGAATTTCATAAAAAACAATCCGAACAAGGCCACCATGAAAGAGAAGAACAACAAGCTTACGCTCTCTTTCGACAATGTACGATCGATCAATCAGGCACTCAAGCACTTGAGACTGGTTACCGGGGAGCTTGCCACCGCTTGATCTGATTTTTAGCTTTTCAATATTCTTTTGGTTTTATTTCATTTTATGTGGCAACATTTTGGCGCATGGACAGTCTTATTGTTGGATTCCCCAGCATCCAGTTCATCACCACAAACTAACCACCCATGGAATCTCTCTTTGACGTTTGGAGTCGCTGTAAAGCCCCCCTGCAGCGCTATTTGATCGACAACCTACAAAACGAGGAATTGGCGCAAACTTTTCAGGAGGAATTATTGATTCAATCTTACCTTTATTTGAAGAAGGACAACGATCCACGCTATCGAGAGGCATTTCTCTACCGCATGGCCAACGTGATGTTGGAACACTACCGCAACGAAAAAGCCGCCTAATCAAAGGATTTGCATCACTATGCCTGCCAAGATAAGGTAGCGCAGTCCTTTCCCTACCAACATCCACACCGAAACCGGTCCGAGCGGACTTTTGGCCAGGCCCAAGGCCAAAGCAATGGGATCGCCTATGATGGGCATCCAACAAAGCACCGCAAACCAGGAACCGAACCGTTGTACGGCCCTTTGCCACTTTTGCGTCTTTTCAGGAGCGATGCGTAACCAGCGGGTTATCCACTCCCATTTTCCAAGCCAACCCAACAGGTAGGTACTCATGCCGCCCAGCCAATTGCCTGCGGTAGCCAATAAAATACACCATACCGGATCGGCACCGCCAAGCAACAAGCCGGAGAACACCGCCTCTGAGCCCAGGGGCAAAACGGTTGCCGCCAGAAAGGAGGCTACAAAAAGCCCCCAATAACCCAACTCCAAGTGCGCTTCCATAGGGGTCAAAATAAGGTATATTTGCCCGAACCCTTGAAGCATGCACCCGAGCCCTTCCAAAAAACGGTTTTCTTTTCGTTGGTGGTTTTTCTTCGCCGGTATAGTGGCACTGCTGACGTTGGTTTATCCGCTAGACGGTTTTTTCACTATGGTTGGCCTGTTATTTTGGGCCGGTATTTTCGGACTTCCGGTGTTGGTCTTTCAAGCCCTGGTGCAGATTTTCAACAAAAGCGGCTGGAGTACACGCAGTCTCTTTGGCCTACTGACACCTTTGATAGCCTGGGCTTGTTTGGCGTGGTCTACCTGGGTAGAGCCTTACCAATTGCAAGTGAACGAGCTCACCCTTGAAGTGCCCCATCTCAACCGGGAAGTGCGCTTGCTGCACATCAGCGACATCCAATCCGACCACATCGACGGCTACGAGGAAGAGGTATTCAGGCAAATTCAAGCGCTTCAAGCCGATTTATTGATCCATACGGGTGATCTGGTACAGGTGCCCGGTGGCGACAAAGACCGCAAAGAATTGAAGGCGCTGGCCGCTTTGTTTGTTCCTATTCAACCGCCCCTTGGTAAATTTCACGTGCCCGGCGATACCGATCCGGGTACTCCAATTGAAGATTTCGACCAATGGTCGGGGGTAACTACTTTGAAAAATGGGGAAGCGGTAATTGAAAAAGAAGGCGTACGCCTGGCAGTATTGGGCTTGAGCCTGGCCAGCAGCCGCCAAGGCTACCGCAGTGGCATTGCCGAATGGTTGGAGCGCCAGCCGAAAGGTTCGCTTACCGTGGTGGCAGGTCACGCTCCTGATTATGCGATCACTGCTGCCGACCTTCCTGCCGATTTGCTACTGGCTGGCCACACCCATGGTGGCCAGGTGCGATTGCCTTTCATTGGTCCTCTACTCACCCTAAGCAAGGTGCCCAAAGATTGGGCCCGGGGGTATACGCAATTGGCCAATACGCACCTGCACGTATCAGCGGGCATTGGCGCAGAACACGAACCTTGGCTACCGGCCATCCGCTTCAACTGTCCGCCGGAGATTACCCTCATCCATTTGGTACCAAAATCCTAACGGCTGGCTCCTTTCATCCAAGCGGCAATGCGTAAATTTCGGGTGTGAAACCGGCTTTTCTCCTATCTCTCCTATTACCGCTTGCCCTAACCAGCTGTATGCCAGAGGTTTCCGACTCATCTGAAGGTGGAACTAAAGCTCCTGCTACCCCTTCTCCCGATTCGGCAGAAGCACCAATGGCACCTTTTCAAGAAGATCCACGGGTGTGGGACCAAAGTAAGTTTCCGCCAGGGCTGGGTGCCCCTCCAAGAATTGACGAAGACCGCAGGTTCGATGTGTCCTCTGGAACGATCACCTACACCCTTTCAGGAGTAGATTTAGGTACAGAAACCTTGTACTTTAAAGATTTTGGCGTGTATGAAGCGCATCATTTTCAGATGGCCAACGAAGTAAGGCCACAAATCGAGATCATGACACCAGATTGGATCTATCATTCCAATCCACTGGGCAAGGCGCCCAATTCGGTTTGGGAAAGTGCCAACATGGAAGGTCCACTGCACCTCGGTTGGCTCAGCCGGTCGACACTCATTAGTGGTGGCATGCGCCTGGTGGGCTACGAAGAATTGCTCGGGCACAGTTGCAAAGTGTGGGAAGAACCGGGCTCAGGCACCAAAACCTGGACCTGGCGCTACCTGGTGCTGCGTTCGGAAATTCCGGTGAAAGGTGGCAAGCGCATCAAAGTGGCCACCTCGGTTGAAGTAGGTACCAAAGTAGACGACAAATGGTTTCAAATTCCGGAAACCCCACCTCCTCCCCCGCCCGAAAAACTGCGCGGATTGATGGATCGCCTCAATACGCAACCTTAAAAGGGATGGCAACTTCTACCGTAGCTTCTTTAGGATCACACACATTTTAATACCTTTACCGCCGTTTTGGGTGCAACTTATTCTACGCCCATTCGTAGACGGTCTTACCAAATTGTTGCCTGTTCAGATGAATTTCCAGATTTCGTTTTGGATTCCTGCCCTTTTTTGTGGTTTACTCTTGTGTGCTAGCTGCAACCGGGAGGAAACCAAATTCGGTTGTACCGATCCCAATGCTTTGAACTACGATCCCGAGGCGGATCAGGAGGATGGCAGTTGTACCTACCCCGATTTCGAACAAATGGTGTGGGACGATGGGATTCCCGGAGCCTGGGATGGCAATTCGTTTGTACACGGTATTTTGATCGATGGCTGCCACGGCACGATCGACACGGCCCAGGCCGGTGGAAAATTGTCTATTGCCCTTTTGCAAGCTGCCAATGGTCAGTTTGGTATGACGGCCAGTATTGCCAATCGCCGGGAGGTAGAAAGGTTTCAGGGTGGTTTCTTAAAATTTGATGCTTTGGTGCCCACTGGAAGCGTAGTCACCGACATTGATTTATTTATTCATGGCACCTGGTGCCCACAATCCAATTGTGGGGTGATTTGCCGCAGCGACTTTTTGACGGTGGCTACCGCTACCCTCAATGATTCAGTCTTTTCGACCATTACTGTCCCACTTTCCGATTTTGGTGGTGCTTCTTACCGCGACATGGACATTGTGTTTGGGTGTACCCAAACCGTGCAAGGGGGCAACGATACGGTGGTGTTCATCAACAACATTCGCTGGACTTCCAACCCTTAATTTCTTACCCAGCGCAACTTTACGCGTACATTCCCTTGTGGTAAAAGTCAGGTACTTTTACGCTTGTACGGGCCGCCGGAGCAATGCATTTTTGTACTGTTTCCATTCCCGAAATCAGAACAAGATTCTGAGACTCTGTTTCTGATTTTCTTCTTCCCATGCCAACGGTTACCGCACCTTCCGGAAAACCGTTCTCCCTCCTTCCCTAAGAAGCAACCGAAGGTATTTAGATTCTTCATGCGGGTGAAGAATCCTTCCCAAGGCCGCCCAATCAGGCGGCCTTTCTTTTTTTGTGGATTAGACTTGAAAATGGGCTCTTACTTTCTTAAATAGCCCATTTACCTTATCTTCCCGGTGATCATGAAAACCCTTCGCCTGATCTTCCGTCGATTACTACAAACAGGCCTTTTCGGCCTGTTGTTTTTGTTGGTGCTCGAATGGGCCTACCGCCAGCAGTGGATGGACTTCTACACCAACGAGTTTCATTTTCTCAATCCCGTGGAAGTGCGCGAGGGAAATCCCAACCAACCGACCCTGATGGTTTTTGGCGACTCGTTTACGGCCAACCCGCACAACTATTCGCGCGCCTTGGCTCCGGCTTTGCCCGGCTGGCGCATCATCAACCACGGAGTGCCGGGCATCGGTGCCCGCCAGATGCAACACATTGCACAAAACCGGCTACCCGATTCGAGGGTAGATGCAGTGGTGGTGCAGCTGTATGTAGGCAACGATTTGCTCGATCAGTGCCCGCCCGTAGATTGGGCGCGGCAAAATTGGCTGCGCAACGGATATCACCTGGCCTCGCGGTATTTTCAGGTGGTGCCTTTTTTAAACTACCGCATGGGCCAATGGAAAAACACGCTCAACCCAGATTCTACCATTCAAAATTATTTTTCGGCGGAAGATCAGTTTGCAGTGGAGCGCTACAATCCCCGTATTCGGAGAATGCTGCGGGAACATCCGAATTACTTACAAGAATCGATTGCCTTAACAGAACAAGCAAAAGCCATTCACCGGGAGATGTGCGAAGACCTTTCGACTTGGATGGCTCCGCTGCCCGATTCGGTGCCGGTTTTGGTAGTGGTCATTCCCCATGCGATACAAGTTCAGTCGCGCTATCAGCAAAATTTTGAACAACTGGGGGCGGTGTGGGAGGGAAACACCAACACTCAACTGCTTGAATATCCTTTCATTGAGGCGACAAAACGTTTTTTTGAGGCCAAAAAGCAGATTCGAGTGGTAAATCCTTTGAACCAGTTTCAGCAAAATGATACCTTTGGCCATCCCCTTTATCTGCCAAATGATCCACACCTTAGTCCTCTGGGGCAAGAATTATTGGCTAAAATAATTTTGAACGCTTGGGAAGAAATTCCGTAAGAAGTTAAACTATGAAGGAAGTTGAAGTAAAAATCCTGGACATCGATCGCGAGGAAATTGAAAAGAAGTTGGTAGCCCTTGGGGCCGAAAAAACCTTTGAAGGTGAAATGACTGCCATCTACTGGGATTTTCCCGACAAGTCGCTACGCGCCAACAAACGTACGTTTCGTCTACGCCAGGAGGGTGATACCACCAAACTTACCTTCAAAACCCGAGTGAAGCACCAACACATGAAGGTGAACCGTGAGGAGGAAGTCACCATTTCGGATTTCGAAACCATGCAATACATCTTTCGGTCCATTGGCCTGCGCACCAACCTGCGTACGGTGAAAGACCGGGTGTCTTATCAATACAAGGACATCAAGTTCGAAATCGACGATTACACCGGTAACTTCGGCTACATTCCTGTTTTTCTGGAAATTGAAGGCGAAAACGAAGAAGCCGTAGAGAAAATCGTGAAGAAGTTGGGCTATACCATGAACGATTGCAAGCCTTTCTCCACCAACGACCTCATCCTACACTACCGCAACACTTTGTAGGCGGAAAATATAGTTCCACTCGCCCCAGCGCTTTATCTCCTTTTCGGTAGTCCATTCCCACCCGTATTGACGGGCCAGGGCTGGTATGGTTTTCAGGTCGCAATCCTCGGAAAGGATCATGAATACCTCCCCTTCAGGAGCAACGTGCTGGTGCAGTTGAGGAAACAAACGGTGAAAATATTCGAATTCAGGGCCGCAGTAGAACGCCAACTCGGCTTCGTCGGCAGGGGCTTTCGGATAGTAGGGTGGGTTGATAAAAAGCAGGTCGAACTGACGATCGGACAAGTTTTCGAACAAATCGGAGTGCACCACTTCCAAAGGCAAGGCGGTGTGTTGAGCATTGAGCTTTAAATTGGCAATGGCCGCCTCGCTGAGGTCGGAAGCGGTAGCTCGGGCACCTTCGCGCGCAGCCAGCAAACTCACCATGCCACTGCCGGCTCCCAATTCTAAAAACCGACGGCCTTTCAGCGCTCCCTGCTCCAACAAAAAATCCATCAAAAGACGGGTGCTAATGAAAAATCCCGGGTGAAACACACCGGGTTGCACTTTCACCTGTAAGCCGTGCGACCGAAAGCTTCGGGTACGCGTGCTATAATAGCGGTACAATGGCTTAAGAAGCGGAAACAGCAACCGTTTGGAAAGCTGGCGCAGGTCCATTTATTCAGAGTAAAACCCTTCGATTTCTGGTTGGCGGTAACGCCACAGCTTTTGCATGGCCTTCAACTCATAGGGATAATCGTACAAGTTGAGCTTGTAGCGCGGTGCAGAGGCAATGCGCATGGCCCGGCGTTGGCTTTTGCTGAGCTTGAAATCGGAAACCGTAGGATAATAGGCGTTGAGCACCGTTTCAAAATTTTGAATCTTGTCTACCATCGGCCCGGTGAGCCAGGGTGTCAAGGGGTTTTTCCGCAAGTCGAATTTTTCCCATTGTGGTTCCAGCCAATCTTCCAGCTTCTCGGGAAAAGCGAAACCAGCCTTGGTCACTTGTTCATACAACTCCGAACCTTCGGTAGGCACCGGACTATAGAGGTAAATGATGATCTCCGTATTGGGATTCACTTCTTTCACCTCACGGATGAATTTGATGTCGCTTTCGATTTGCTTCATCACTGCCTCCGGCGATTTGCCAGGCATTCCCAACACAAACGAATACTCGGGAATGATATCAAATGGGCGCAGCCGTTCGGCGAAAGCTTTGATTTGCGCAGCCGTTTGCGTACCGCCCTTGTCCATTTGATCCAAAATTTCATCGTTGCCACTTTCGGCTCCAAAGAAAATCATGCGACATCCCGCTTCCCGCATCAGCGCCAGCGACTCGTCCGAATAGCGATCGAGGGTATCGATACGGCCTTCGCCCCACCACTGAATGCCTTCGTCTTTCACCAGCTTCGAAAACTCTACCGTTCGCCTTTGCGAAACAAAAAAGTTGTTGTCGTGAAATTCGATCGCATCCGCCCCGTACTCCTCTTTCAGAAATTTGATATCCTGATAGATGTTCTGGGCCGATTTGCCCTTCCAGCGCGCATTGTAAATGGGCACCACAGCACAAAAAGAGCAGGTGAAAGGACACCCGAAACTGCTGTGATAAGCAATGGTTTTGTGGCCCATAAAGGTTTTGCCCAAGTAGCCGGTAACCGGATAAAACTTGTTGAGAAACTCGTAGGGTAACTGCGGCAATTTATTTTGGTCGAGCAAAGCTTCCTTCACCGTTTCTTTGATCTGCCCTTCTTTGAGAAAGATCAGGTTGCGAATGGTATCTACCGATTCACCGGCTTCCAATGCATCCAACAATGCCGGAAAAGCATGATCGCCCGGTCCATTGATCACATAATCGACAAAAGGGGAATTCAACACCACCTTGTGTTGGTTGGAAGCAAAATAGCCGCCCCAAATGTTGACTACCTCGGGATATTTCTCGCGGGTACGCATGGCATACGGAATGGCCTGCCGCAATTGCGGGCCGGGCATCACCGTGGTACCGAAATAGCCAAACTCGCCCGTAGCCAAATACGATTCGATCTTTACCCAGGGATCTGGCTCACGGTTGCCGTCCACAAATACAAAATCGTATTTGCCATAAATGGAGGCGCCTACCTGCAAGATGGAATTGGGAATGCGGTGTTTCGCTTCCGCACTACGGGGGTTGAAAAGAATAACCTTCTTAGGGCTCATAAGCATTAAAAAGCACTGCAACAACGGGCACAGGCCGGAAGCAATCCGCCGGCTTTATTGAGGTCCTGCCGAAATTTGGCGATCACCTTGGAGTTCCAAAGCTCGGGCAGGCTTTCCTCGTAGAGGTTGCCAATGGTAAGGTTGTAGCACCGTCCGTGGGCCGGGATGACAGAACCATTGGACTTGATCATGATGTTTCTAAAAATATCGTTGCACCGCCGACCGAAAAGTACTTCGGGGTGGTGGTAAAAAACGTGTAGTTGTTCCCGGGTTTCTACCGACGGTGAAAACACAATGGAAAAGGGAAAGTCACGGCTTTTGAGCTCCTGCATCTCCTCGTACAACACATCGAGGTCCATGCGATCGAGGTTGATCTCTTCCATGTTGGAGGCCGTAGCAGGATACTTGCTGCCGTACAACAGGTTGTGATCGTCGGCTACTTGTTGCGGGGTGTAGTTGGTGTGCATGAAGCCAATTTGCTTCAGCGGCAAGTCTTTGAAAATTTCCACAAACTCCACCAAATGACCAATGTTCCATTCGGTCACCACGCAGTAGATGGAAATATCCGGCCGTTTCTCACTCGCCAACAGCGCATCGATGCCATCCATTGCCCGGCTAAACGAACTTTTGTGTCCCCGAATCTCATTGTGGATTTCCGGTGGCCCATCCAGCGAGATGAAAATATCGTTCAATCCGCCTTCAATCAGTCCGGGAGCTTGCCTTTTCAACGTGAGCGCGTTGGTGGTAATGGAAGTGTATAAACCCAAGGCATCGGCGTATTTCAGTGATTCTACGAGCTTCGGATAAATCAGAGGCTCGGTAAAAGCATAGCCCAGTTTCACTTGCGGAAAGTGCCGCGCAGCCTGGTCCATCACTTTTTGCAACAACTCCAAGGGCATGTTGAGCGGTCGAGTGCCCACCAGATTGTTGAAGAAATTGCTTTGGTTGAAATCCACCCCCACATCACACATTTTACAGTGCAGGTTGCAAATGTTGTTTACACCCAGCACCAACCAGTCAGGACTAAACATGACTTTCCCCGGCAAGTAGCGGGTATTCGCAGCTTTTATGACTTTGGTGAGCATGAAGAGACTATTGAATCAAATTTACAATTAATCCAAACAGTGTAGTCGTCAAATTAAGCTTGAGAATACTGTTCCCAGTAATGAAATGCGATTTCATTGGCGGAATCCAATGAAACCCGGGAAATGTCCATATCGGTGGACAGCACCTCCAGCAACTTTTGAGTGAATTGGCGTTGATCGTCCACCAAATGCCATTTGGGCAATGCACGGGCCGTCCCCACTTTTTGCGATACCACCGTAGCACCTTGCCACAAAGCTTCGGCAAACACAAATCCGTAGGCTTCGTAGCGGGAAGGGTGGGCCAAAATTCTGGACCGGCCCAGGTAGTTCAGCACTTCGCTGCGCGGCACCCAACCCTTCACCGTCAGGTTTTTTTCGATGCCCAACGAACGGGCTTGTGCACGGAGTGGCTCTTCCTCAGGGCCTTCGCCCAAAATCACCACCTTTAATTTCGGATGGGTTTTGACCACCTCCGCCACTGCACCCACCAACCAATCGTATTGCTTCAATGGAATGAGCGAACCCACTCCTAAAATGTCGATGTCGCGTTCCTGCTGGTAGGCATGATCCTCCTGCGGCAAGTCATTGCCGTGGGGAATCGTGGCCGACACCCGTTCTCCGGTGGTTTTTTGAAACATTTCGGCCTGAAATTCACTTACCGCAACCAGGCGCGGATATTGCCGATCCACCCACTTCAGGTAGCGGTTGGTGGGCAGCACATCCTGCCCCATGAGGTTCACCAGGTGAGGAATGCGATTTTTCTTGGCCCATCGATTGCCCAGCATCGCGCATTCACTCAACCAAAAACTATGGATCAAATCCACCGGTTGTTTTTTATGGAGTTGCCGAAAGTAGCGCTCCGCTTTCCACCAGGTGCGCAAACGGCTGGGAAATCCGGTGTTGTTGCCCCCGCAAGGATATACATCCACGTGTTTCCACTGATAAGGCTGATCGTGATAAGGATACTGTAGCGCAATGACCGAAACCCGCAGTTTCGGATGCTTTCGGTGCAAGGCCGTGAGCAGATTTTGAAAGTAGGGCATGCAGTAGCCATCGTCCACATCACGGGCAAAACCAGGGGAAATGTACACGATATGGCTGTTTTCCTGCATCAAAACGAGTTTGTAATGTTAAAAAATAAAACAGAATTTGGTCCAAATGAAAGGCAATCCACAGATCATCCTCTTTTTCTCTACCCTGACTTTAGGTTGTATCGCATTTTCGCGCCAACTGGTCGACAATCACTTGGTTCCCAAGTTTGTCGCGCTAAGTGCCATTTTGTTAGTGGCTTGCCTCGCTTTCTTTTTCTTAAAAGATCGCAACCGCTCCAAATAAAAGGCACTAACGAAGAAATGAAGGCTGGCAGGTTGGTACGCCTGGAACCTGATTGCAGTCTCCTGGTCACATTTACCAGAGGAAGGCCTGTTTCAGGCGCAAAAGGTGCTTTTGTTGTGGCTGGTGTTTCGATTGGCCCGAGGCTGGCTCGAGCACTACTCGGAAACAGGTATCACATGGCTGCTTCGTTCTATGATAGCCCTTGGTGTAATCACCTTGGTCGTCGTTTTTTTTGAAACCTCTAAAATTCCAAAACAGGGATTAGACGTCAACCGCAGCACCCTTTATTTGGTAACTGCTTTGTCTGGCCACAAAAACCTGGTCAGTGGCTTGATGCTTTTGCTGCTGCCATTTTGCCTGATGGGGTATTTCCGAGATACAGGCAGTATGAAAAACGTTAGCCTCGCGGTTGGAATCACCTTATTTTTTGGAATCGCCTTCTTACAAACCCGTGCTGCCTGGTTGGCCATTGTGGCAAGTGCTGCTTTTGGAGGCGCAGTATGGATGCTGGCAAAAGGCAAACAAAACCTCAGTTGGGTACAAAGTGCTTCGGTAATTGGGCTCATCTTTTTGGGCAGTAGCTACTTCGCCTTTGTTCACAATCCCGCACCACAGGTTCGCGACAATGCGGCACAACAAGCGGCTGGTCAAAGCGGTCGATCGGTGGAGGAGCGCCTCTTGATATGGCAGAAGACAGGCCAAATGATTCAGGAAAAACCTTTGCAAGGGGTGGGCAGTGGCGACTGGCGGATCGAATTTCCCAACATCGGAGTAGGTGGCATCAACCGCTTGGAGATCATGGTGTATGCTGTCAACCGGCCGCATAACGACTTTTTATGGGTATGGGCCGAAACTGGCCTCATTGGTCTGTTGCTGTACCTATCCATTTTTGGATTGGCCATTTGGCAAGCCTTGCAAGGCATGCGTGCGCAGGAAAATGTCAAAGAAAAAGCTGCCAACCTTTTCGTAGCCGCGGGGCTGGTGGCCTACATGAGCTTTGCCTTCCTCGATTTTCCCCTGGAAAGAATTGAGCATCAAGTGTTGTTGGGGCTCCTGCTGGCACTGGCAGTACACCTGGGCAAGCCCTTATCGAACAAGCTTCCGGTTCACGCATTTGCTGGGGCTCCTTTCTACGGCATTTCCGTGGTGCTCTTGGGCCTCAACCTCTACATGGGCAGCGCTCGGTATTCCGGGGA
The DNA here is from genome assembly GCA_937899835.1 of uncultured Flavobacteriales bacterium. Lineage (GTDB taxonomy): Bacteria > Bacteroidota > Bacteroidia > Flavobacteriales_G > Salibacteraceae > CALCCE01. Next base: position 51,828 of record CALCCE010000075.1, read on the forward strand.
AACACACTCCAAGCTCTTGGAAGGATTCAAAGAACAAAACAACTGGCCACAGGTCATTCAGGAAGCCAATGCCGCCAAATCCGATTGGTATAAGATCGAGCCCGGAGGCAATCCGATCGATTGGCAAATTGGCGTGGCCCATTTCAATTCGGGCAATATTCAAGCCTCCATCGAGGCGGGCCTTGCGGCCCTGGAAGTGACTCCCTACCGGCCGGAAGTATTGAACAACCTGGGTTCGGCCTATTTTCAATTGAAACAATTCGAAAAGGCCATTCCCTTGTACCAGGAAGCTTTACGCGCCAATTCAGGATACGACGAGGCCATGTTCAATTTGGCGGCCGTGTACATCAATACCGATCGCCCTGAACTGGCAGTAGAATGGTTGAACCGCACCAAGGCGAACCCTGAGAAGAAGCAGCAGTTTTTGCAGATCATCGCCAACCGGCAAGCCAGTAAGTCACCGTAAAGGCTGCCATTGGGTAGAGAGCCAATCGGCAAAGGCACGGTTGCCTTCTCGGGTAAAATGCCCGTCTAACGTAAAATACAACTTCGAACGCTCCGCCCTTTTAGCCAAAGTGCTGTGGTTCCAATACACCGGCACACCTTCGAGTGGCTCCCAGAAAGACGGCTGGGCCTCCCATGGAACTTCCGGTGGAGCAGCCATGCCTAAGTCTTTTACTTCAAATGCTCGGTCTTTCGACGAAAGGTAGGTGCGGTGCGGCACCACCACCACCCGCAACGTTGCGCCCTGCTTTTCTGCCAACGCCTTTATCGCCTGTAGGTCGCGCATCACCTTTTCTCTGCCGGCACGTGCCCGTGAAGATTGTGGGTCGTTCATTTCCGCGTACCGCTCCGACTGCCGGATGGCACCGTCAACCACTCCCGGATTGAGTTTTCCCCGCTCAAAATGATGCTTTACCGGATTGGGAAAACGGGCATAGCGCTCTTGCTGTTCGGGAGAATAGTTGTCCAGCAAAAAAGTGGCTTCTACCAGCCAGGTTGGCGTAATTTTTAGGGGTTCTTCGCTGCTGGTTGCCGCCAAAGGGTTCAACAGGTTGGGCAACAATTTTTGCAACGGTTGCCAAATGTACACTGGCGGTTGAGCATCAAAAGCCACTCCTTCCCGCGGCTGTTCGTGCTCCATGGCCTGGAACAAATCGTTGCCTTGGTAATAAGCCACCACCACCACATCGGGTTTTAATTCAGGCACGGCTAGTTGCGCCACCCGCAAAAAATCCTGGGTCCACCGCCCGCTCTGCCCAAAATTGAGCACCTCAGTAGGCCCCTGCGTGCGGTTGAGGTCGGCCTCCCACAGCTTGAGCCAGGTGGCTTCGAGAGCTACACCCCAACCAAAGGTGAACGAATCGCCAAACACCAAAATGCGCTTTTTACCGGGCGTTTTTTTCATTGAGAATTCTCGATCGCGAATGCCCATGGAGTTGATGTGGGCGGTAACATCAAATTCAGAAGTCGTATACCGCACCGCACTGCCCGGTGGAAAAAGATAACCGGGATGATCTGGAGCCATCCAGCGATCAATGCCCAAGAGCAAGTAGCCACAAAGGAGCAAAGTAATGCCCGAGATCGACAGGTTGAGCAACCTCCGTGGCAAGGCTACTTTTAATCGACTCATGCCCAACAATACCAACCAAAGCACCCCCGTGAGGACATACAGGTGCATTTCTATCCGGTCTGGAAAAGGAATTTCGAGCCATGAAAGCCACCAGGGAGAAGCGCTAAAAGCCAACAAGGCGATTAGAAAGAGTACAGGGCGGTTCGTTGCAGTGGCTGACTTCACGGTTCTTTCCTTTCAATGCGGTAAATTACCCATCCTTCGGCCAGAGATTCGAGCGGACGTAGCTGATAGTGGGTAGTAAGGGTTTGCCAATTGGCCCACACATTTCCGGGTGCGTTTGCATTCCCAAATTTCTCCGGTTGAAACAACACCACCCCTCCCAGTGAAAACTCATCGAACTTTTGTCGCCATAGGTTGTAAATCGGTGATTCCACATTATAAGTGTCAAGGGCCTGATCTACTGCAAAGGTATACACCGGCACCTCCTTTTCCCGTTCTTTGATGCGGTAGGCCAACAGCTGCTGCACCTGTTGATTGCTGTAAAATTGATGGTAACCACGCACCAACAGCGCCAATTGCACCATTACCACTCCGGTCAGCAATCCCCAACGCCAGACCTTATTGATGGAAAATCGGTTCCAGAGCCGCACAAAGCCGGGCGCCACCAAGAGCAGTACCAGCGGATAGCCCAGATAAACTACCCTTGGATTTTGAAAGGGAAGTCCGGCCAGAAAAAGCACTTTCACCAGGAGGGCCAACAACAGCACCCAACGGTCGGGCAATTGCAGGTCGGTTCTTTTGAGAAAACCGATACTTAGCCAGGCCGACAACCCAAAGGTGGGCAGCCAGATTACGCCAAGGGTAGCCAACAAGTTGGGCAATGGAAATTGAAGTGTGCCGTCAGCGTTTTGAAACTCGGTCTGCCACCATTGCGTTGCGGACCACATTTGTAAAAAGCTGTTTTCGCTTACCCCTACCAACCCAGGCATTAGAAACAAGACGAGTAAGCTGAGCCCTCCACCACCTATGCCCAATAAAAAGAGGGCCGACCAATCTTTTTTCCGCAGCAATTCCACCGCCCACCCAATGCCCAGCACTCCGATTACCAGCGCTGCCGGATAGCGGCTAAAAACCGCCAACAATGCCGCCAACACCGCCAGGATCAAGGCCCCAATCGAAGCACCCGAACGGTAGGCCAACACCGCCCGCCAAAAACCAATGATGCCCAACAGGCCCAGGAGATCGGACATGACCAATACGGAAGCGCGCAGCAGCAAGGGACTGCCCACGAAAAAGAGACCAATGAAAATGGAAAGTGCGGTAGTTGCTTCGGGTTGATAATACAGTGCTATTTGGCGCAGCCACCAGGCCGACAAGGTCAGAGCCAACACCGAAACCAACTGCAAGGCCAAGGTTAGGTTGGGCACGATCACACTCAACAGTGCTCCGGTTGCCGGATAGTTGACTGGCCAATACGATTTGGTGGGAAAGGCCCCTTCTCCTAACAGTGCCTCACGAATCGCCTGGGCCATGCGCAGGTATTCGTGTGCATCTTGCCCATAGAGTCCATTGAACCCCATGATACGGCCAATCACCAGCAACAAAAGCGGCAAGATCACCAGAATAAAAGGGAACAATCGGCTGCGCATCGACTCCATGGCTTTGGGGAGGGAAAATAACCATATTGACCGAACTGCATGCTGTTGATCAAAAAAGTACGACCTCCTGTCGGAGATTTGAATCATTTGGTCTAAAGAATCTTACCTTAGTAGCGTTTGCGCGTTTGAATGAGCGATATGAACCGAGACGCAGTACCCATTCACGATTTTAGCCGGGACGATGATTCCTCCATTCCCTTCAAACTGGAAGTGGTGGAACATCAGAACCACTACAACACCACAGAAGCCCACCGACACAACTACTACGAAATTTTTCTTTTTGCCGGCGGTGGTGGCCGCCACGTTATTGATTTTAAATCCTTCAACATTGCCGATCAAAGCGTGCACTTTCTGTCCCCCGGGCAAATTCACGAAGTAGAGCGTTCTCCGGGTTCGCACGGTTGGGTGATCAAATTTTCGAGGGATTTTTTCTACCTCAACCTGGAGAACAAAAACGTATTGTTCGACCTGCCTTTTCTCCACAACCAGACCTCCAACCCTACTCTGGCGCTGAAAGACAAAGAATTTGAAGAAATCAAGTCGCTATTTACCAGCATCGATCGGGAGTATGACGCCAACTCGGAATTCAAAGCAGACATTTTGAGGTCGTACCTCAACATTCTTTTGCTGAAGTGCAACAGCCTGTTTGAGACCCTGGGTGCTAACCAGGTTGCCGACGACAAAGCTTCGGGAAAAGTGGTGCACCGTTTTCGCAAGCTGGTGGAGGAAAACTTCACCCAAAAGCACCAGGTGGGCGAATACGCCGAAATGCTTTCGGTGAGCGCGGGCTACCTGAACGATGCCACCAAAAAAGTGTTCCATAAAAATGCCAGTCAACTCATTCAAGACCGCATTATTTTGGAGGTGAAGCGCCTGCTGATGCACAGCACCCTCAACAACAAAGAGATTGCCTACTTCCTCAATTTCAACGACCCTTCTTATTTCAGCCGCTTTGTGAAAAAACAAACCGGCCTTTCTCCCAACGCCTTACGCGATAAGATTCAAGACAGCTTTCGGGTCTGATGCCTTTCGCATAGTGCCGGGATTTTCGGTACTTTGGGGGTATGGAAGAGCACGATTTCCGCGAGTCTGACTTTTTCGAGAAAACAGAATCTTCGGTTCCCATTCAAATCCTGATTCGCTTCAACATGGTCTGCATCATGGCCGCGCTGGTTGGCGGTATCATGTGGGGTGCCATCGCTTTGAGCACGGGCTACGAAATTTCGTGGATGGGCATAGGCATTGGAGCGCTTTGCGGCTACATTGCTTCGCTTTACCTGGGTATTTTTCGCTCGGTTTTATTGCCATTTTTGGCTACTTCTTACGCTTTAGCGGGATGGGTACTCGGCAAATATTTCATTTACCTCTACTTCTTCGGGAAAATTCAAAGCATCGACGGGCAAACGGAAGTTACTTTGATCGACCTGCTTCGGTATTATATGCTTGAAGTATCTATCAACGAGTTTCCTTTGTTTCTTAGAGACTATGGTTCCTGGCTTCAAATCCATGATTTATTTTTTGCAGTAGTGACCGCCAGCGCAGCCTGGTATTTCAGTTACATCAACCTCCACAAGTCCATCAAAGCAAGAAAAAGCCAACGAACCCGCAGAATCAAACGATTATTTGATTGATCGGCACCTCAGATTGTGGAATTTTAACGTTTGAGGACCTACAAACCAATGACCATGCCCTCCTCCCGAATTGCTGCATTGATAGTACTGGTCGTCTTGTTTTGGAAGCTCCCCCACGCCCAGGCCCAACAAGACTCCGTATTTCCACAGGTTTACATGTTCGAAGCCGACCGAATCGCCAAACAAGCGGTGGGCAAAATTGTACGCTATACGGGCCTGATGCCCAATTTCACCGTGATTAGCCGGGACGTCAAAACGGCCACCGCCTACATCAAAGGCGGCAATCGTTACATTGCCTACAATCCTGAATTCATTTTTCGACTGGGCAACCAAAGTCAAACCGACTGGGCTGCAGTAAGTGTGTTGGCCCACGAAATCGGGCACCACCTGGCCGGGCATACATTGCGTCCACGAAGCACCAGCCCGGGCGATGAATTGGCCGCAGATCATTTCTCCGGCTTTATCCTTTACCAAATGGGCGCTAGTTTGGTCGAAACGCAAGCCGCCCTCACGGCCATTGGTGGCGAATTGGACACCCTTCGCCACCCACCGCCCACCGCAAGGCTTTCGGCCATTTCCAACGGTTGGCGCGAGGCGCAAACCCTCGACAACCTTCCTGCCTATGGCCCCGACTCCGATCCGGTGGACAAGGATACGGTAACGGTAGTGTATCAATGCCAATTTCGCAACGACGAAAACCTGTATTTCATCAACGATAAAGACGAAATTTTGTGGTATGACAATTCCGGCAAGGCAATTGTAATAGGGACCAAACAACCGTCGAAAAGCCGCAGCTACGCCTGGATGTATCACTACAACTATTTTGTTTTTGGAGTAGATGGCAATGGAACCATTTGGGAACAAACCACTTTTGGCTCCGTGCATCCAGTGGGCAAAGTGACGCTAATCGGCAGTGAAGTTGTTGATAAAAACCAATAAGACTGCGAAAGCTCCGCAAGCAGTTTTTCTAATTTTGAACCAAATCAGATTGATCATGAAGCGCTTTTTTGTCCTTGCCTCTTTTGTATTTGCTACCCTTAGTCTCTCGGCTCAAGGCATCCTCGAATTTTCTACCACTACCATTGTGGCAGATACCATTGTGACCGGCGATACTGCTCAAAAAGTGTTTCATTTTACCAATACGGGCGACAAGCCCCTGACCATTCGCAACGTAACGGCCCTGAATGCCGGCTGCAAAGTGAAGTTTACCAAAGGGGCCATTCAGCCCGGTGGCCAAGGCAAGGTAACGGTGGATTTCAGCGAAGTTTCTTCGACCAAGGGGCAAAAAAAGATTTCGTTCAAAGTGTACTCAACGGCCAAAAACAAGGCGGTGGCCCTGCACATTGAATCCTTCTTTAAAGCGGCCAACCCTACTTATTGAGTTACGGCCTTCCAATATTTCGTCTGTTGTTTTACTTCTCCCGCTCGGGAAAAGGTTTGAGCACCTGTACCCAGTAAAACGGGCTTTCTCTTCTGCCCAAACTACGTACGATCTGGTTCTTAACCGAAGAGGGATTGAACAGCACTTCAGGATTCCAGGTTTTCAACTGGGCTAAGGTGTGGTGGTGATAGGTTTTGGCCATTTCCGGCACGCCCAATTGGGCATAGTGCTTTTGAGTCCGTTGCTGTGCTGATTTTATTTTAGAAGCCCGGTAGAAGGGGCTATCGAGAATGTGTAACTCTCCTCCCGGGCGCAACAACTGAAACATACGCTCTACAAAGCGGGGCAAATTCTCAAAATATTGAATCGCACTGTTGACGACAATCACATCCAGGGTGGGGTGGGTGGGCCAATCGTTGAAAATATCGGCATACACAAATTCGAGGTTCGGAGCCTTAAAAAGGCGGGCTGCCTGCTCCAATTCACCTTGGTTGAGGTCTACGCCCCAAACCGTTTTTCCTTCTAACCCAGCCAACCTTCGCGAGAACCATCCGTTTCCACAACCCAAATCCATGATCCGATTCAGGTCGGGACTCATGGCGATCAGCTGCAACATGCGCACCGAACTGCGCACCCTTAGCCTCCATTCGTTGCTGTGGTGTTCTTTGGTATGGGCATAGGGCAATTTCTTAACGACTTCGTCGGGATACCAACGTCCCTCTTTTTCTCGGGCCTGGCGGTAGTAGGCCTCAAATTCGGGAGATTGTTTGGTTAAAATAGTCACCCCGTTGTGGCGCTGTGCCTGGCTCAGGGTGGTTTCGGGCTGTAGATTAACTTGGGTGGTGTTCAAACTCCTTGGGGCTTTGACTACGGTTACGGTAATACCACATTCCTATTTTGGCTGCGGTAGACCTGGCTTTGTAATTGAAGGCCTGCCAACTCAATGCTCGTCGGGCGAGGCGCTGTTTGTGAAAATTCACTTCATTGGTGACCCGGCGAACGGCATAATCGTAATAGGGTCGCGGGTACGTCCGTTGAAAATCAATGTCGCGATCGGTGGACGTTTCCCAGGGCAAATCGGCCACTTGAAGCCCCTCTACCTCTTGAAACAGTTCAGTGCCTCGAATGGGATAGGCGACTGTGATGGTAAATTGATCAGGGTTAGAGGTTTTCAAGTGATGAATGGTTTCTTCAATGTCTTCTTCGGTTTCTCCGGGATATCCGAGCATGATAAAGGTACCCGCCTGAATGCCCTTTTTCCGCGAAAGGCGAATCATCTCACGTACTTTATGTACACTCACCCGGCGGTCCATCAGGTCGATCACTTTTTGTGAGCCACTTTCTGCACCGATCCAAACCCGAAAGCAACCGCTTTCCTGAAGTAAGTTCACGACTCTTTCGTTCATCTTGTCGGCACGGGTGATGCACTCATAAGAGATTTTCACGTCTCTTGCCTTGAGCTCGTCCCGAAATTGCTCCAGCCATCGGTAGTTTACGGTGAACACATCATCTACAAACCAAATGGTATCTGGGTTGTATTTTCTCTGTATGTCTTCCAGTTCGTCTACCACATTTTTGGGTTTACGCCTGCGGTAACTCAAACCGTATACTGCCCGGCTGCACCATTTGCAAGTATACGGACAACCACGCATAGTGCTCACCGAAAGGGCCGATTGCCCGTGGTGCGACTTCCAGGCATCCAAATAAAGGTGCAGGTTAATCTTATCGCGGTTGGGCACGGGCAACTCATTGATTTCCCGGATTTTAGTCCGTTCTCCGTTCTGCTGAAAAACGTCCTTATCGTCAATGTAGGCAATGCCGTCAATGGAAGCGTAATCGGCTTCCGGGCCTTTTTCAATGTTTTGAACGAGTTCAAGAAAGCTCTCCTCACCTTCACCAATGACCAAAAAGCTGGCTCCATTTCGCAGTAGATTTTCCGCATTGTAACGCACATCCGGACCTCCTAAAATCACCTTGGTATGGTCCAATTCCCGGTGCTCCCGTATGAATTGAATGAGGTTCAACACGTTGAGCTTGGTCATGAGGTTGACGTAAAACGCCACTACCTCCGGTTTTTCTTCCAGCAAATAAGTTTTGAGTTTTTCCTGGCTCGAAAAAGTGGTGTCGAAAACCTCATGGTTGTAACCGTGCTGGTCCAGGTAAGCCGAAACATAAAGAATTCCCAACGGAGGATAAGGACGCATAATTAGCTTCTCCTTGGGGTCCTCTAAGAGGAAATAACCGTGGGTTAATACGATCTTCATGCTGCCTTCCGAAATTCAATCAAGTAATGATCTGACCAGGAACACCGCTTTCCGTGGCGGGTCCAATTCAAATCCCAACGCTCCAAACGATCCAACAAAGCGGGGCGAGAACCGAAATATGGTTCGGTGTAGGAAGGGGGAACAAAAAAACCCACTGCCTGCCGCCCTTTCTCTTGCCAGCCATGCCGGGCAAAAATAGCGGATAATCGCCGGGGAGCATGATACCATGTCGGTACCCGTTCTGACTCCACCTGCACCGGCACTGCCTTGGCGGTATTCCGCCTAAATGACTTTTTTAAATCTAGCCTGCGTAGAAAAAACAGGCTTTCCATCATACAAAATCGGGGCATCACCACTAAAATGCACGAGCCACCCTGGGTGGTGACGGCCGCCAAATGACGGGCCAGTTGATCCAAATCCTTTTCATCAATGCAATTGAGGCCACCAAAATCGGAAAACACCAAATCGAAACGCAGTTGAGACAAGTTCTCTGGCGTGATGTCGGCAAAAGACAGGTGCTGGGTGCGCACCCGGTCCGATAGCTGTCGGGCAGCGGCTTTTCTTCGGGTCACGTGCAGCATGTTCTCCGCCTGATCGGTGGCCAACACTTTGTGGCCCTTTTCAGCCATGTGAAGTGCATCTTCGCCCGTTCCGCAGTTCAACTCGAGTATTTGCAGCCCTTGTCGCGCCTGCAACCAGTTGTCGAGGTAACGCCATACAACTTTGCGTTGCTTTTTGCCCACTTCGGAGTGGGTAAAGGTAGCATCGTAGTCTGCTGCAATCTGTTCGAAAGCCATCTCCATTACTTGACCTGTGCCAATCGTTCGAGTTTACGTGCATCTACCAGGGCTGCGGGAGCATAATAGGCAGTAGCCAACATCGAGCGCAATTGAGGAGCCGACCAATTGTTGGGCTTCAAAATACCCTTCATCGCCAAAAGGCCTTGTTTCCTCCGATAAACTTTGTGAACGTAGCGGTGGAGGCGCTTGTAGTATTCACTCGAGTAGGTGCCTTCAAACATCATGTCGAGATCATCCGAGTCGGTCCAGTTGGCTTTGGCGCTCAGTTCTTCTTTTACAATTTCGTAGAATTTGGTGCCGGGAAGCGGGTAAGAAACCGAAATGCCGATGTTGTCGGGCATGAGTTCCAGCACCATATCAATGGTTTTGCGAATGTCTTCCTGGTTTTCGCCGAGATAACCGAATTGCAGGAAAAAGCACACCCGAATGCCTTTTTTCTTCAGGAGGCGGGTAGCCTCATAAATCTGCTCCAGCTTGGTGCCTTTGTCCATCGCATCCAAAATCTTCTGAGAACCACTCTCCGCTCCTATCCACACTTCGTGCAATCCGGATTCTCCTAAGGCATCGATAGTATCTTCTTTCACCAGCAGGTCGGCCCGTGATTGAATTTTGTAGCGGAAACGCAGGTCTGTTTCGTTCACTTTGTTTCTGAACTGCTGGACCCACTGAGGTTTCAAGCCAAAAATATCGTCACACATCCAAAAATGGTCGGGCTGGTAATTTTCCAGCAACCACGCAATTTCATGCAACACATGATCCGGCGAACGGCTGTTGTAGCGGTTGCCGTAAATGGGCTTGGCGCACCAATTGCATTTGAAGGGGCACCCGCGTGTGGTGGCCACATTCAGGGAAAAGTAGCCGTTACCTTCAATCCAAATTTGTCGATAAGGTTCCACATCCACCAGATCCCAAGCGGCCATCGGTAAGTTATCGAGGTCGCGCAACACCGGGCGTTTCGGCGTTTTCACGGTTTTGCCGGCTTTGCGGTAGGCCAATCCTGAAACCCGATCTACGGATGAAGTACCGGAGTTCAAGGTATCGATCAACTCCTGTAGGGTAGCTTCCCCTTCTCCCAAAATAATGTAGTCTGCCCCTTCATCGAGGTACTGCTCAAAATGGTCGGTAGAATCGGAACTGGAAACAATCACGGGAATGCCCCGTGCCTTGGCCATTTGCGCCATGCGAAAAGCTGCCTCACGCATGTTGGTCAGGCACATTTTGGTCAGGTAATTGAACCCATCGTCATACAGTACCAGGTAATTGGGCTGAAACGTTTCGAGCCGTGGCAAAAGGCCGGTTTCATCTTCTACCAGGCAAGTATCGAACAAAGCTACTTCGTGCCCCATTTCGCGCATTTGTGCGGCCGCAGTAATGGTCCCCAAAGGCGGATAGGGCTGCTTGGTCGCCCATTGTTTGGGATCGAAGCGGTAGAAGTACGAATGTGAAAACAGCAGCTTACTCATAGGCCATCGAAATACTCAAACCATGTTCCCTTTCAAATTGTTTGACGCGCTGCACATAAGCGTCTAAAACCCGGCGTTGAAAGTTGCCGGGATGGTGTTTGGAAACGTAGCTGCGTGATTTCATTGCCACATCAAAATCCTCTGGTCGAAACTCGGTAAACTTCTTTTTCCAATGCCCCACAGTGATGCGCATGCAATAGCTATCCAAGGCATCGCCAATCGGTGTATTGAGGATGCCTTCCAGCAGCCGTTTCAAGCCTTTTGGCCGGTCGGCAACCACACCATCGGCCGAACGTGCCGATCCGTTTGGGTAATGGTTACGGTACCATTCGTTGGCCGATAAAAACGCCTGAAAGCCTTTTGATCCGCAGGTGGGTACCAGGGTTACCACTTCGGTAGCCGTGAAGAGGTTACGCTCCTCTACCTCCAAATGATCTAAATCGATAAAATAGTTGAGACAGAAATGCTGGTAAGAATTGAGTAGGAAGATTTTTTTGTAAGCAATGAGCAGGGTTCTACACAACCACAAGCGTTTGGGCTTGGTGATGATGAAGAAATCGATGTCAGTAGTTTCGTCCATGTAGTCTTTGCTCAGTGAACCCGACAGGGAGACTACCCGAACGTAGGGAAAAGAAAAGATGAGGCGGGATACCCGGTGAGCTTTGCTCATTTTATCCCGGGCCATCTGGTTGCCTTTCCGCCTTTTTTCCTCTTGTTGAGGGGCATTATCAAGCGAATAGAATTCCCCAAATTGGAATACCTGCTTTGCCGCTACCAAATCATCCAGAGCCGAATGGACCTCGGCCTTAGTGATGTTGGGCAACACGAGTCTGGCATGCACCTCTTCCCGGGTAAGTGGATATTGGAAAAGCCCGGTATAGGCCAAAGCCAATACTACGCCTTCACTAATAGGACTAAGCCCCATCAGAGTTTTCGCAGGTTGAAACATATTCAGGTTCGGTGAGGATTCCGTTCTTTCTATAACCAAATCTAATTTAAGTTATAATTTATTGAAAGGAAAACATGGTGAAGATGAAAGCAAGCAGGGGTTTCCACCCGAAAAAACGGCAATAGTGCTATCCGATGAAAATCAGGATCGAATGGCCGCAACGGGGTCCATTTGCGAAGCCATTGCGGCCGGCAAAATACCGGATAACAATCCGATAACGGTAGAAATTCCTAACCCTCGGAGGATGTTGACCAGGGAAAGTGTGAACTCATACTCGGTTGCAATATTGGCCCCAATAGTGAGCAAAAACACCATGAAAAGTCCGATAATACCACCAATGATGCAGAGGATAACCGCTTCGGAAAGAAATTGAAAGAGAATGAAGCTATTCTTGGCACCCAAAGCTTTTTGAATTCCCACCTGGTTGGTGCGTTCCCGAACAGAAACGAACATGATGTTGGCAATGCCAAAACCTCCCACCAGAACCGAAAACAAGCCGATGTAGAAGCCGGCCATGTTCATGACCGAAAAAACCGAGTCGAAACCCTTGGAAAGAATGCTGGTGCGGTTGAGGGCAAAACTATCATCCGCTGCGGGGGGCAACCGACGAATGGCCCTGAGGGCTCCGGTCATTTCATCTACCAACGCATCGGTCGATACCTCTTCATGGGCTTTCACGATGATCATGGGACCGTTTTGTCCCCGCTTCAGGTCAATGAAGTTGCGAGCGTAAGTCAAAGGGATTAGCGCTACCTCGTCGGTGCTGAAGTCAAAGATATTTTCGCCCTCTTTTTTAAACACGCCAATAACGGAAGCTTTCCAACCGTCTATTTTAATCTCTTTCCCAATCGGTTCGATGGGTCCAAAGAGTTGCTCGGCCAGCAACGAACCAATGACGACGACCGCTCGGCCGTTGCTGGATTCGGCGTTGGTAAAATAGCGCCCACGTTCTATTTCGAAATTGCGTACCTGATCATAATCGTGGCTTGCCGCAATTACTTTGGTGCGTTCTACGCTGTTGCTGGAATGGCTTAGTGTTCTGGAAAACTCCACTTTGAAAGAAGCCGCTTCGGCCAGTTGCAGGCGTTCCTTGAGCTCATCGCATTCCTGGGAGGTGGCCTCCGGCCGGTTAAAATATTTCCACCAGGGGTAATCTGCCCCAAACGACATGGGCCATTTTTGAACAAACACAAGGTCGTCCCCCAAGGAAGAGATCGAGGTCCTTACGTTTTTTTCCAAAGCATCGACCATCGTGAACACCGCTACAATGGCCAGGATGCCAATGGTTACCCCCAACAACGAAAGCAGGGTGCGCAGTCGGTTGGCCATCAACGACTGAAGGGCAAAAGACACACTTTCGAGAAACAACCGCCAAACCAAGCGCATGGAGCGAAGGTACAAGATGTTGAAAAGCCTGCAAAATCAGCCGTTTTAGGGCTGTTATCAACAATCGATGCCTTTTATCAACAAAGGGCTTCATCGCCCTTTATCAACGTTGGTTTCCGGTCCTAATATTACTAAAATTGCAATGGTTATTTGCAGGCTTCATGAGCGATTCCATACAGCTTAAAAACGCCCTGATTTCCGTCTTTCACAAAGACAATTTGGAGGCCATCATCCGGCTTCTGGAAAAACTCGGGGTAAACATCTATTCTACCGGAGGTACTCAAGCATTCGTTGAGCAACTTGGGGTTTCTGTCCACGCGGTGGAAGACCTCACCTCCTATCCTTCCATCCTTGGCGGACGGGTGAAAACCCTACACCCAAAGGTTTTTGGAGGCATTCTGTCTCGTCGGCACCTTGCGGCCGATGGTGAGCAACTGAACCAATACGAAATTCCGGAGTTCGATCTGGTGATCGTAGACCTCTACCCCTTTGAGGCTACCGTTGCTTCAGGTGCCCCGGAAGCTGATGTGATTGAAAAAATCGACATCGGTGGAATTTCGCTCATTCGGGCTGCTGCAAAAAATTACCGCGATGTAGTGGTAGTCGCATCGCAAAACGATTACGGAACGTTGGAAAACCTCCTACGCGAGAAAAACGGCAGCACCGACTTGTCGGACCGCAAGCTGCTGGCCCGCAACGCTTTCA
>CALCCE010000076.1 GCA_937899835.1 uncultured Flavobacteriales bacterium
ATTGGCTACTACTACATCACCTCCACCGGAATTGCTGAGCACGTTGCCGTAGGCTCCGATTTGATTTTGATAGGTTTTTTCGAGGGTAAACCCGTCAATGATAACGTTGGAGCTGCCCGACATGGCAAACAATCGCACCCCGTAGTTGAGGGGGTTGTTGCTGGTAGAGGTCGTCAATGTAGAGCGGTTTTGCCACCAATTGCGGTCGCTAAGCTGGGTTTCGGTGCCATTGAACCCACCGTAGAGGTGTACTCCCGATGGAACGTTGAAAAAACTCAGTGGGTTGTTTGTGAGCGCACCAGTAGCTGGATCAGCATGGGTAAAGTAGGTGCCGGACGCCACCCATACTTCGTCTCCTGCAACGGCGAGTGCTAAGGCTTGTTTCAAGCTGGGCAAGGCTTGGGCCCAACTCAGGCCACTGCCGCCACCGGCCGTGGCATCTACATAATAGCGGGTTTGGGCGGACAAGCCGACGGACATCAGGAGTCCCAAAAAAATAAATAGCTGTTTCATAGTGGATTGGATAAAAAAATAGGCCTACTCTGTTGGTCGCTTTTCGGCAATCGCGAGGCCTAAAATTCCACGTGCTCTTGGCTTTTTCGCCATGCCAGCTTATAAGCGGGCGCACCCAATTTGTAAACGGGCGATTACGCTTTGTTTTCGGGCTTACCTGGCGTGAGGGGAAAGTGTATTTTTAGTTTTCTACCACCATGTTGTTTGTCCGTTTTCCTCTTGTTGCGCATGGGGGCTCTGAAGGGATGCTCACGCATCGTTTTTTGCGGGGCCTGGTTGTACTGTTTTTGATCCTGGTACCGGGATTAATGGCGGGTCAACATCAACCCATGGCGCTTTCTCCACAACCTTACCTGGTGCAATTCACCACGGAAGACGGCTTGCCCAGCAACCAGGTTTACGCTATCGAAAGTGCGGCCTCGGGGCGGCTCTTTTTCGCTACTCAGCGGGGCATTGCCAGCTTTGACGGCCAGCGGTTTACCCGATTTTCGACCAAGAATGGGTTGGCGGGAACGGTGGTTTTTGGCCTGCACCTCGACCGGAAGGAGCGCCTTTGGTATTTTACTTTTGAAAACCGAATCGGGTATTGGGAAGCGGGCCAATGGCACCACCATCCTGCCAACCGGCAGCTGAGCGAAGCCATGGGGAGCAAGGTGATTTCTTCGTTGGCAGTAGACGACAGCAACCGCGTTTGGTTGGGCTACAAAAGCCGCAACACGGGTGTGGTCCGTCTGGGTTGGGAGGGTGATTTGAGCGTGCATTACCAAGGTGCACTGGATACCCTTCGGATAGCGAAACCACTGGCAGAGGCTTTTGTTTGGGGCGTTGGCGCTGGCACTTCTATGCTCGTGCACAATTCGGATGGACACCTTTTCCAAAACCGTCAAAAAATTCAATCCGAAAGCCAAATAGCGCTCTTTCCGCACCAAAACGAATTCCGATTCATCGCCGACGAAAGGCTGTACCAACCTGTAGGGGAAGCTTTAGAATTGGTGTACAGTTTTCCCAGCCCTATCCACTTTTATTGCTACGATTCCCTAGTGGGGTTGGGGTGGGTGGGAACCCGAAAAGACGGATTGTTTGCCTTTAAAAAGGGCCGTGTGGTACAGCATTTGCTCCCCGGTTGTTCCATCTACGATGTTCACCGCGACCATGAAGGAGGCCTGTGGATCTCAACGGCCTCCAAGGGTGTCTTTTACTGGGCCCCTGACGCTCCGGTGTATTATCCGTTTCCCCATTCGGCCAACTATCAACAGTTCTTTTTTTATGAGGGGCGTATGCTGTTGGCACAACCCAATGCAATCGAAGAATGGGTACTTCAGGACAGCACTTGGATTTTGCAATCGCAACTGCATTTTGACGGGTACAGCTCCTTGTACCTCATGGACGACCAATTGCTGATCACGTTCGATACTGCTTTTCAGGTTTTGGAGCTTCAACCAAAGCTTCAGCAAAACGGGCAACTGGTGGAAGGCATGTTTTATTCGGTAGCCACCTGGCGCAATCGGCGATTTTTGGGCTACTTCGGTTGGTATGAATGTGACGAGCGTTGGAAGCCACTGGACGATCACAAACACCGGAAAGGCAATCGAATTTTCACACTACAGCCCGAAGCGAACCGACTGTTGATCGGCACCAGTCAAGGTATTTGGTCGCAAACCGATTCGAGCGAGCTCCAGCTTTTTTCTTCGGTAGATTCAGGATTGAGTTTCCGGGTAACGCAAATTCATCCTGTCGATACCGGGTATTTGCTGCAAACCCTTGGCCAGGGAGTCTTGTGGTGGAACGGACACCATGGCGCTGCTCAACGAGTCGAAGCCTTACCGACCCATCCTTTTGTGCACCGACTCTTACCGTCAGGAAAAGACCGCTTTTATCTGCTGAGCACCGAAGGGTTGGCCGCTTTGAAGCGGCACAGGAATCAGTGGCAGGTAGCGCCTCAAATGGTAGCACAAGGCAGGCAATCGGACTGGCGCGATATAGGACAGTGGAAAGAAACCTTATGGCTATTGCGCAAAGACGGACTGTTCACCCTATCCCCGCAAAAGAAGATTCTTCCTACTCCCTTGCCGCCCGTAGAATTGGTATCGCTGGAGGCCTCAGGAGAACCTTTAGCGCTACAAACCCGTGATTTAGCGCACCATCAAAACGACTTGCATTTTGTATTTAAGTCATATACCTATGCCCACCGGGAAGCGGTCAACTACCAGTACCGCATCAACAACAAACCCTGGAAACCCCTGGCCCATGGCGCTTTGCGGCTAGCCAATCTTGCGCCCAACCACTACCATCTTTCGGTACGGGCTTACACCGAAAGTGGCTTGGTTTCACCGGTAAAGGTGATGGCATTTACCATCCGTCCACCTTGGTGGCGCCACCCCCTCACCTTGGTGGTGGTTTTACTCTTTTTGTTGAGCTTGGCTCACCTGCTGGGCAGCTATCGCCAACGGCAGCGCAACCGAATACTGCAAACCAAACTTGCGCACCAAAAGGCGCAGCTTCAGGTAGTACAGGCGCGCATCCACCCCCACTTTTTGTTCAACGTATTCAACTCCATACAACTCATGGTGATGAAAGGATCGCCCCAGGAAGCTTCGCGCCACCTCTCGCGTTTCGCTCGCTTGATGCGGGAAATCATGCGTTATGCCGGGGAAGAGCGGATTACCTTGGAGCAGGAAATCACTTTTTTAAACCTCTACCTCGAACTCGAAAACTTGCGCATGGATCCTCCTTTTAGCTTTCAAATCGACCACGCCCCTGGAATGGATCCATCGGCCATTGCTTTGCCTCCGTTGCTGGTGCAAGTGCTGATTGAAAATGCGCTGTGGCACGGCCTCCGGCATTTGGATGCTCCGGGCCAGTTAAGTGTTTATTTCGAATGTACAGACCACCGGCTCACCTGCACCATTGTGGACAATGGTATCGGCAGAAAGGCCGCCAAAGCAATTCAAACCCGTTTCAATGCCCATCACCAGTCGAAAGGAATTGCATTGGTAAAAACCCAATTGCGCCTGTTGGAAGCGCAAGCATCCAAGCCCCCGGGTTGGCTTTCGCTTGGTTTAGAAGATAACAATGCTGAAGCTACTCCTACCGGAACTCGTGTTACCTTAACCTTACCCTGCTATGAAAAGAATTAAGGCCTTTTTGGTGGAGGATGAAAAACGCTCCCGCGAACTGCTATCGGTGATGCTACACCAGTATTGTCCACAAGTAGCGGTGGTGGGTACTGCTGGTTCGCTTCAGGAGGCGCTTCCACTGTTGAAGGCAGAAACACCTGATTTGGTTTTTTTAGACGTGCACCTGCCGGATGGTAACGGCTTCGACTTGCTGCACCTCTTGCCTAACTACCGCTTTGAGGTCATTTTCACTACCGCCTATGAAGAGTTTGCCGTGCGCGCGCTTCGAAAAAGGGCCCTTGACTATCTGTTAAAACCATTAGACGCAGAAGAACTGCAGGCCGCGATTCATCGATTTAAGAAAAGTCGTGTCCCGTCACCCTCCACTGCTCCTGCCGAACCACGTACCGCGCAAAACCCCGCAACGCCCCTACAAATTGGTCTGCCTTCTAATCGTGGAGTCACTTTTTATCCGCAACGAGACATTGTACGGTGCGAAGCCGACGGCTCTTATGCTCAGGTATTTTTTAATGGAGGCCAGCAACTTTTGGTGTCGCGCAATTTGAAAGACCTTGCGTTATCACTGGACCAGCAGCTTTTCGTCCGTTGCCATCGAAAACACCTGGTGAATAAGCTTTATGTGAAAGAGTACATTCGTGGAAACGGCGGGTACCTCATCATGAAAGATGGCTCCATAGCCGCCGTTAGCAAACGGCAAAAAAAAGTCATTGCCCAACAGCTCCTCCCGCGGAGCAGGTAGGGAAAAATGTACGGCCACGTCTCAATGACTCTGTTTCATCGCGCGGTGCGGCCACAATAATCGGTTTTGGAATACCCCTCAGTTTCTCTTCGCCCCCTTTATGGGGAAATCGCCTCATCTTCCCAAGCCAAAGCAGATTTCAAAAAGGTATTGGTGTTGGAATATACCGCCTACCCTATTTTTCAGCGACAAGGCCTGTTCGCCTTCTATTAAAAATCGCGTGCTGATGGCTGGATTTAGATCGGCAACTATCCCAAACCGGGCAAGGGGCCTTAATTGCCAGCGGTTCTGGTAATCGCCGGCGTGGGGTTGCCGAGGGCCGATCGCATTCAGTGAATTTTGGGCCCAGTCTTCGTTGGCCTGTCTCGATCCTGCGTATAGCAACAGGTTGTAATTCAATCGCGCTCCAACCCCTAACTCTGGGCGAAACTTCCATTTCCAGGGCGATACGACAAGGGTTTCCACAAGGCCTACTCGCCGGACGCCAACTTTGTTGATGGGATAGTTGCCAGCGAAAATAGTGGTCTCCAACCGGCTGTTTACCGAAAAGCGAATCGTGTTATACCCTGGCAACCAATACCCAAAAGAAACACCGAATCTGTCGTCAAAACAACCAATGGTTCCTCCAATACGGTAGTTTCTTTTCCCCTGATTGTGGTCTGAGCTATTTCCGTTCCATGTTGCAGGAAGGGAATCTTGCAAAAAGGATCCCGGTAAGGAATTACTGTGAATGGTGTAGGCCAAACTTGTTAGTTGCATTCCAAGGGCGAGGATAAGTACAAAGGAATTTTTCATCGGTGGAAAGGTTTTGTAGGTAAGTCAGGTCAAGTTTTCATGGCTTCGCTTCCGTTTTAAAATCGAAGTACTTTGAAATGATGGGGCTGTCGAAAAATCCAAGGGTAGCTCCAATGCGATGCACCGGTTTTCTTTTTTGGTCACGGAGCCGAAAGCGATAATTGTTCTCCCTCAGTTGATCGTTTTGTGTGGTAGAATCTGTTGAGAAGGCTGAACACGTAAAGGGCAGGCAACCAATCAAGAGGAGGGCAATGGAGGTTTTCATGGGCAATACACCTTGGATGAGGCGCTTGTAAGATGACTCCTGATCTCAATTGGGTTGGAAAACGGTGCTGCAACAGTGATTTCCAGGACGATGATAAGGCTACAGCAAACGCAACAGGTTCAGCGCTTAAAGTTGACTCCAACGCCGGTTGTAATGGAAAGAGCGCTTTACTATTGCAGATATCAGATCTCCATCGGGCATTTTCGGGGCCCGATGAAGATCTTGGAGTTAGAGTGGGATACGATTATTGGGGCAGTTAATGGATCGTATCTTGGGGATGATGCATTAGTGTGCTTGCATCACAAGATCGAAAATGGAATTTTTTCCAAATCGAATCAAGACACATTTTACCAACTGCCGGTTTGGGTGTACAGATGGCTGAAATTGGAGTATTAGGAACCGGGACTTACATCCCGGGAAAGGCTTCTTTCAGGTATTGTTGCACGGCTTCGCGGTGGTTTCTGCTGATGAGTAGCGTAGTACCATCCGTCAACACCAGGGTACCGCCATCTTGCCGTTGAAACTCGCGAATATGACGGGCATTGACCAAATCGCCCCGGTGAATTCTCAAGAAACCTAAGGGAGCAAACAGGGTTTCGAACTGCTTGAGGTTCCGCGATACCAGGATGGGCTTTTTATCGCCTTGTAGGTAAACGTTGGAATAATTTTTTTCGGCCTGCACCCGGATCACTTCTTCTGGAAGAAAATAACGGTAGCCCTTTCCGGTGGGAATGGCCAGTTTTTGCGCTACATCGGGTTCGGCATTGGTCAGCAGTGCTTCGTAATCGGGTTCCTGGTGGTTGGCAAGGGCTTCCTCGGCCAAAGCTACCGCCTCCCGCAAATCCATCCCACTTACCGGTTTCAGCAGGTAAGCCATGGCCTGAAATTTTACTGCTTCAACGGCATGGTTGGGATGCGCACTCACAAATATGGTTTGAAAAGTGGGCTTTTTGAGTCGGCGAAGTACTTCGAACCCGGAATAACGCGGCATTTGGATGTCCAGAAAAAGCAGGTCGGGCTTATGCGCCTCTAAGACCTGAAGACCAGCTTCCGCAGAATTGGCCGTGCCCACTACTTTCACGTGAGGGCAGCTTTCTGCCAAAGTATCCGTCAGCACCTCAATGGCATCAGGTTCGTCATCGATCATGACGGCTCTTAAAACGGGTTGTAACATGTGTAGATAAGATGACTGGGATGGTTAGTTCAATTGGGGACTTTGGGCGGCAAGAGTGTCAGTTGAATCCGCGTAAAACTGGGCAATCAAAGTTTAATTTAAACTGATTTCGAAGCTAAAAGCGACATTGGCAATACAATTCCTTACCGGCTTGATTTGTTGAAATGTGGTGCAATTGGGGGTGTATGATGAAGAAGCAATTTAAAGAAATGCGTTCGAATTTGCACAGCATAAATATCCTTAGCGTGGAAATTATACCATTTCAGTTGTGGTAAGCCGCCTACGTTGAACCAACGAAAAACGCCAGGCACTACTTCTGTTTCATGCCTGGCGTTCGCTTTATGTTCTGATAGATATTAGTGCTCGTGTCGATGCACACCTACCACGTCTAAAACCGCTTGGTAGACTGCTACTGTTGGCTGTTTCCCGTCGTCTTCGATGGTTCCTTGCAGTTGAACTACTTCAAAAGAAACAAAATCCAAGTGGGCACGAGGTGTTCCTCCGTGCCCTTCTTTGATGGTTGAGATACCGTTTTGTACCGCCTCATCGAAGCTATTTTTTGAAGAGCCGATAATCCGGATAACGTCCTGGTGTTCAATTCCGTGATGTGATTGCATGTTTTTAAGTTTAAAGAGTGATTTAGAGCACAAGGTCTCGCTAATGCGCACTCAGCGCAATACCCTTTTTAAGGGATATTCCCTCCATTTATTAAGGCCATAACATCAAATTTGGCCCGAAATATTTGATAACGACTACCATGGAAGTCCGCCAAAAAAAAGCTGCCTCCTTTCGAAGACAGCTTCTTTTACAACTGTTGTTTCAAGTCAATATAGCCTTGCTCTAAGGCATCAACAATTACTGACGAATAATCCGCTGGCTGGTCGTTTCACCATTGATGGTGACTTGTACCACGTAAACACCCGTGTGATAAGCCGAAAGGTCGATGCTGTAGCGGTTGGTTAAGGGTTGCGCGCTCATTATTTCCTGACCCAAAACCGAGAATACCCGAATTTGCTCAATGGGTTGTTCTGCCTCAAAATTTACCTTACTGGTGGTAGGGTTGGGAAAGGTTTGCAAGCCGGCCATTCCAAAAGTTTCGATGCCCACAACGGGGTCTTTGCTGTAATATACATTGTCGATGTAGAAAATACCTGCACCCTGCGGTTCGCAAGCAAAAATCAACTGGGCAATGTTGTCCCGGTTCATCAAACCCGTGAAATCGGTAAGCGGAATCTTGTAAGAAACCCAGGTACTGGTATCGGGATTGGTGAACGACAATTCATGTTCCGTGTCATCACCGCCCATGAAGCTTTGATCTGCACCAAAGTCTACCAATTTGATTTTAAAGTTGGTCACGTTTGGCGTCCAAACATCTACATGGAAAT
Source organism: uncultured Flavobacteriales bacterium (assembly GCA_937899835.1). Taxonomy (GTDB): domain Bacteria; phylum Bacteroidota; class Bacteroidia; order Flavobacteriales_G; family Salibacteraceae; genus CALCCE01. The sequence continues at coordinate 8,009 of CALCCE010000076.1, forward strand.
ACTCCATATCGGTTACGTCCAGCAAATTCGGGCCAAGGGTTTCAATACCTACAAATTCCACATCGGTATAGCGCTTGGTAGGATTACCTGCTACTTGCAAATCCGTAAGCGTACCCACCGACCACACGGTTTGCCAGGTATCTACCGGCACATCAGAATACACCTCACTAAACATAGAAATCACCAAAGCCGAATCTTCAGTGGGATCTGGCGCTGCTACCATAGGAGCCGGTGGGGGTGGCGGTGGATTCTGATTCCCGAAGACGATGTTGTCGAAATAGATCACATTGTCGCCTGTACGCGCATTGAAATCAGGGAAAATAACGATCTGATCGTACTCGATACCAATACTGGTGGTAAAGTCGAAGGTCAATTCTTCCCATTGGTTGGTGACGGTATTGGGCACTTTTATCTCTCCCAATGAAAAACCGCTACTGTCCACCAATTTGATACCTACATCACTGATGACCGTTTTCCAAACGGAGATTTTAATGATCTTGGTAATTGAATCGATGGTAAACGTGCCAATATCGGCTCCGTGCATCGACTCGCACCCTGCCCAGGGGTTGCCCGTTTGCAAGGCCGTAAACTCTGCCACGGTCGCCGAAGTGTTGATGCCACTCTGATCGGGATTGGCAATAATATTCAATGGTGGATTGATGTCATTTTCAAAGACTGTCCATGTCCATGAAGCACCGTTGCCGCCCGGTTCAAAATCGATCGGAGCGTTTTGTGCTTGCGTCATCATTGCACACGCAAAGAGTGCCGCTGTAAGCGTAAACTTTCTCATATCCTGTTGTTTTTTGGATGATTATTTTCATCAAGTTAGAGATAAAAAAATGCAAAGTGTATACAAAACACTAACTAAGTTAACTAACTGTTTACCTGACAGTAAGAAATGAGAAAAGAGGGTACAACCGGTGTTTCGAGACGCAATTTAAAAATGGCCTTCGCACTCAAAAAACGACTTGATCAGCTGCCATTTTTTACGAATATGTCTATAACCTGCCGTTCTAATTAAACGTCAACTTGACACTTAAGAAAATGGAGGTAAAAACGGAAAAATTGTCACTTCCCTACGCCATCGCCTACCCATGCAGTTATTTTTTGACCAAGACTAAAACTCCTCTTCCAAGGCTTTTTCAACGAGTAGTTTTCTCCACCTATTGAGGCGTTATTGGGTCACTTCACCAGCACGGTGCACCCAAGATGAAAATGCCAACTCCAACTTTAGTTCCTCAAGCGAAATAGAACCTTTCTCCACTCGTTATTGTATCTCTAATTTTACGTCACGTACCAACGCTATATGGAAATCCCCAAATCCATTTACCGAGTTGGGCGCTCCAATTGGGCGCTCAACATAAAACCGTTGTACTATGAAACGTGCAATTTCTTTGCTTCTTCTTCTTCTTTGTTGCACCCTTGCCTATAGTCAATCACAAAAAATAGAAATAGAAAAGGGCTTTTTAGAGACCCGGTTCACCCAGAATGGCAAAAAGCTAAATTATCGAAAGATGGCTCGGATCATGAAAGAGACCCATCCGCCATCGTATCAACTCATGCGCAAGGCTCGTACCCAACAAACATTGGCCATTGTAAGCTCGGTTACGGCAGGATTTTTCTTTGGCCTTAGTATTGGAGCTTCCTCGGACGAAACTTCTACACAAAGGTTGTATACCTTGATTGTACCAAGCACGGCCCTGAGCAGTCTAATTCTGGTGTTTTCAGCAGAGCATACCGCCCTTAAAGCTGTAGAGTTGTACAACCGTTCGCTGGACATGGAACCAGCCTCCTGAGCAATTGAACGGCTAAGAAGACTTCTGAAGGGTGCCCTTATTTGGGTTTACCTGCACCCATCTTCGGGTGAAATCTAAGAATTAGCGGGTCTCGTCAATCAGATGGTATAGATAGAGGTTGCGGTAAAGGCTACACTTAAGGCCCAACTAAACCGAAACTACAGGAATGGTCAATTCAATGCAGGTGCCCATTGCTTGCCCTTGCGCATCTTTTAAATCGATGATCTTGAAGCGGACATTCTTCTTAAGAATGGCTTCCACCAATTCTAAGCGCTGTTGGCCCATTTCCATGCCCGCCGATTTGTGGGCATAACTTGGGTCTTTATAAGAAGCCGAAGCGGCCCGTCCTACGCCATCGTCGATGATTCGGCACGAGATATATTCGCCCAACGATTTTAATTGCAGGGTTAACTTCCCCTTTCCTTCCTTGGGCATCAGGCCATGCCAAATCGCATTTTCCACATAGGGTTGAATGAGCTGCGAGGGGATTTTGAAACTGTGGGGCGCCAATTCCGGATCTACCTCAATGACGTACTGCAAGCGTTCTTTAAAGCGTAGTTGCTCTACTTTCAGGTAGGTTTCGACCAATTGCAGTTCTTGTTCCAAGGTCACAAACGAGCTGCCTGAATTGTCTAAGATTTGCCGAATGAGTCGGGCAAACAACAACAGGTAATTGCTGGACTGTTCTTTGTCGTTTTTGCGAATGTAATTGTGGATGGAGTTGAGGGCATTGAAAATAAAATGGGGCTTCAACTGGGCATTCAAGGCCTGGTGCTGCGACTGGGCCATGCGCAGTTCCAACGAATTGCGGTGAGCGACTTGCTGCAAACGATAGCGCACTCCAAAAACAGTACTTCCAACCAGCAAAAGCACTACCAGAGCAATGAACCACCACCGCTGCCACACCGGGGGCAGGATGGTGAAGGCAAACCGAAGCGGGTGCTTGCTCCAAACTCCGGCGTGGCTGCGCGCAAGGGCTTCAAAGGTGTAGGCACCTGGTGTGAGCCGGTATTGCACTTCCCGGTTGCTGCTTTCATTCCATTCGGTTTCAAGGCCAGCCATCCGGTAGCGGTACCGCAGGTTGCCAAGAGAGGTAAAACTGATGCCCGCCATTTTAAACTCCAGCAGTTGTGCCTCTGAATCAAATTCGTTGCTGTCTAAATCAAGTAGTGGGCGGGCATTGACGGCCACTTGTTCCAGTAAAATGGGAGGTGCCACCGTATCTTGAAATTTTTGTCGATCGTCCCACCACGACAGCCCTTTGTGGGTGGCCACCCACACCCGGTGATCTAAGTTCTACAATTCGTTGTCTTTGTTGGAAAGTAAGCCGTTGCTGATTGTTACACGGTCGAGTTTTACCTCACGGGTAGCATGATTAATTTGCGCTCGGTACACGCCTTTTTTAGTCCCGATCCAGATCAGTGAATCGCTGTGTACAGCGATACACTCAATTCGGTTCACTCCCAACCCTTGAGCGTAGTCAATGGTCCAATGTTGATGGCCATCATACACCACTACCCCGTGATTTCGGGTCCCAAGAAACAATACCGATTCCGATGGCTGGATTTCTAAAATGTCAAAACGATCTAAGGAACCGATTACCTGATACTGGGGTAGGCTATCGGGCTCAAAAGCATACAAGTGTGGATTAGAAGAGGAATAAAGGCGGTCCTTCCAAAATTTAATATCAAAGAAATTGCCCAACTTTTCTATATCCCGAATCCGGAGGTATCTAATACCCAAAGTATCATTAGGAGGATTGGAAATGGGAATCAACCAAAGGCCCACTTTTCCGGGTATCTTGCAAAATCCCTGCCCACGAATCGCCGTCAAAGAATCATTCACGATGATGTGATCCTTTTCAAACAAACCCGCCCCAACAAAAACCTTCTGATTGACCTTTTCAAGGTGAAAAATCTCACTCTCAATACTGCCGATAACAATGGGATTGAAGGGTTTTTGTACATCTACCCTACTCACAACCCGGTTGCCTGTGCTGAGGTAAACGTTATTGTCTGCTCCATGCAATAAGTTAACCGGCTGTACCTGGCCATCACGATTGAACGTATGAGATGCCACAGACTGATTGGGTATGTAAAAGACCCCGAATTCTAAAGTGGTAAACCATTTGCCTCCTCCCCGATCTTCAGTAATGGCCGAAACGGTATGCTTTTGTAAAAAGTATTGAGGACGATTTAGATCTCCCGAAACGAAACAAACCGCTCCGTGATTGAACATCCCTATCCACAGGTTTTTTTGGCGGTCAATTGTAATCGCTCGGGTAGCAGCTGCGGGCAATATGACTTTCTCGAGTAGTTGTCCCGTTTCTTTGGAAAATACGGCTACCACATTGCGTTGCGTAACGTATACCTTTTCTCCGAAATTGAGGCACCTGGCACCCAATTTACTCTTGAATTTATTTCCTCCTAAATCAAATCTCCAAGATGAGTCGGGGGTAGTTATAAACACATCATTGTATTGGGTTTTGCGTTTGGATTTGGACTGTCCGCTTATCCAATCTCCAGAGGGTGTTTTCATCAAAAAACCTTCTGTTTCCTCATTTTGATTCATCGGGTGCGAGCGGTTGGTTGAATCCACTTTGAGCAACACTCCATACTGGTGACCAGAAAGCCAGTAGTTTCCATGGGGATCAAAATGCAGGTAGCCTATATGAAAACGTTGAAAGTAATCTTTCACCGCTTCGTTAAACTCCGGAAATATGATCTGATCTCCTTCGAGGTAAGCCAATCCTTCGTGCAAGAAGTGCATCCAAATCCGTCCTCTTCGGTCTTTCTCCAACCACAAAACCACATCGTTGGGCAAGCCATCAGCTGTGGTATACACTTTGAATTCGTAGCCATCATAGCGTACCAGTCCTCGGTCGGAGGCAAACCAGATGAAGCCTCGCTCATCTTGTATTACCCCATGGGTTTCTGAACTTGGCATGCCTTCGTTTACCCCATAATGCAGCGCATGGGGCTCTTGTGCTGCTGTCCAAAGGGGAACAAAGTGCAGCAGCAAAAGACACAACCAACCCAAGGTGTGAAGTGTAGATTTCAATGCCTGAATGAATGTTACGGAGTTCGGGGCCAAAAAACCAAGTTAATCAAATGCTTTTGGATAGTTACACATTTCCTTTTTAGGCATTCGATTAGAAGACTATTCGTGACACCTGAGTGACACAAAACTTGACCAAAGAATGCTTGGATTAGCGAAAGACTTAGCAAGCAATGTTCTACAATGGCAACAGCAAAGAGGAATTGGAAGTTCATGTTACAAGCCTTAATGCTCCATTTGTACTAAGGGTAGCTTGGCTATTTTCTGTTCCCATAGCTGGCCACTTGCCATTAGAATTGGATTAGAATCGACTCCAACACATCAGAAAGTGGGTATCAATGCCTAACTTATTGTTGATTTAGTTTGACTGATGTGTCATCTGCAACTTTCAGTCTTTTCAATTGTCGATCTTAATGGAAATCCCCTCCATATATTCCAACTCGGTCCCTGATGGCCGTTCAAAAATTAGCATTATGAAAAGTTTTATTGCGGTTATCATCTGCTTTGGGTGTGTTTTTTCCGTTGGCTTTGCACAAAGTGCGAATCGTGCTGCGGAAGTTAAGTGCGCTCAAACGATTAAAATGACCCAGGCGTTGTGGGGATATAAATTCATTCAAAACGGCGAAAAGATCAGTTATCGAAAACTGGCGCGGCTAATGAAGAAAGAAAACGAGGCAGCACATCACTTTATGCGCAGGGCCAGAATCAACAAAACCATCGGAGTAGTGACTACCGGGGCAATGTTCGGACTGGTAGCTTTGGAGATCTCCCTTATTGCGCTGCACGGCGAAGTAAACCCTGAAAGCCTACTAAGCTCCTTATGTCTTGCCTCTGGTACGCTTTGGTTTATAGAAGTGGCCGAAGATCGGGC
>CALCCE010000077.1 GCA_937899835.1 uncultured Flavobacteriales bacterium
AAAAGCCCCACTTTTCAAGGTTGAAAGAGGGGCTTTCTTGTAGCGAAGACGGGAGTTGAACCCGTGACCTCAGGGTTATGAATCCTGCGCTCTAACCAACTGAGCTACCTCGCCAGGTTAGACTTTTAAGGGACACGCCCTAAAAACGGTGGGCAAATATAGTAGATTTGAATACAATCACGACCGATCTTGTTTGACAATTTTTGTTGACCTCAAATCAGACCTTTTTAAGGCAACTGATACAGAAAGCGAAACCCAGATAAACAACCTCCGTATAGAAGAGGTTTATCTAAATAAACGACTTCCCCTCCCACCCAAAGATTGAAAGAAGATAACGAAAACGGGTACCAAAGGATTGAATTGTTGTTGGATGCATCACCCCAGGATGCGCTTCACACAAAAGTGCACCTCTAAGCAAGGGATCAAAATAGTAGTTGTCGGGCTCACCCTGTTGTTGGGGTGGGCCACTGGTGTTTGGGGACAATCCTTTTTGGGCGACAGCTACCAGGAGGAAGACGGCCTTTCCAGCTCTTTCACTTACAGCATGATGCAAGAACCTGGCGGCAGCATGTTGGTAGCGACCAAAACCGGTGTCAATCGCTTCGACGGTAAAACATGGACGGCATTCCCCAACACCTTGTATTTGCCCAATAGCAGCAACTCCCGTTTCTTAAAATCGCCCAGCGGACAGGTTTTCTTGTTCGGCTTCAACTACCGTGATCCAAAAGTTTTCCAATACCAGAATCAACAATGGAAAGCCCTTCGCGCCCCGATGATTCACCAACACGAGAGCAAGCGGGTGTTGGGTTTCGATATTCAAGAGCGCAATTCCAACTCCTTTTCTTTAGTCATGGGATTTCAGCAGGAGGTGCATCAATACAGCAGTGAACTAGAAGAGTGGCGGTCTTTACAACTCCCTTTTTTGCAGTCGAAAAACCATTTCATTCAGGATGTACAATTCCACAAAGGACACTTGCATGTTTTGACCAATCAAGGCATGTGGATACAAGAACCCAACAATCAATGGATTAGAGTTTTTGAAAATGCTCCCAATCAAAATTTTGTGCGGATGGGCCAACACCCTACTACCCGTCAGGTGTTTTACCTGGGGGCCGGTTGGGTAGCCGAGGCGCAGCAAGATAGCCTCAAAGTGTTAGTGAACGACTTTCAACACCAAAACCTCCACTTTATTCAGCACGCATCACTAAATTTCACCCTCAACCAAGAAGTGTTGTTTGGTGTCAACTCTCCTATTCACCGATATAGCATCACCGATGGCACCTTACAAGCCATTGACCTTTCGCGGCAAATCCCCTTGCTTTACCACAACAACTTGTATCTCGACCGTGAAAAAGATCTTTGGATTTCCACCGACCGGGGCATGATGCGCCTTCGAGACCGAAGAATTTCTTACTTGAGTGTGGAACATGGCTTACCGGAAAGTGAAGTAAGTGGACTTCATCTCTTGCCGGACAGTAGTATGCTCATTGGAAGCAACTTTTTTTTAGGAAGGTATAAAGATGGTGCGTTCGAATCCATTTTTCAGGCTTCAAATACCGACCAGATCAATTATCGTTTTATGTCGATGGAAACCGGACCGCATGGCTCGGTATGGCTTACCTCCAGAGAACGAGGCGTGGGCAAATGGGATGAAGAGAATGGCTTTGAGTGGGTAACGGATTACCCGGAGGGAAACTATACTACCAACGCCCTCAAATGGTGGAACGATAGCTTGCTGGTCTCTATGGGGTCTAAAATTTCATACTGGAACGCAGACCACTTCGAACCTTATTTTAAGTGTAATTCCTTCATCCGCCGGATGGTAGATTTAAAATCGGGTCAACTCTACGTGGTAACCAATGACGGCATCACCCGACTGCACAATTTAGGGAAACCACTGCAGCATTTTGCAGGCAGCGATGGCCGGCAAAAAGCCTACGATTTATTAGAATACCGCAACGAAAAGTTAGTGGCGACCGATGCGGGATTGTGTCGTTTACACAACAACGAAATCGAATTCTACCCTTTAGGCGATACCATTATTCAGCGCTCGATCTATGAACTCACCCTCGACAACAAGGGAGGGCTTTGGATGGGAACTGATCGTGGCTTGCTCTATTATCATCCGAGAACTGGATGGGAACATTTCCACAAAAGCCACGGGTTGTTGGGCAACGACATCAACCGGTTTACCATTTTGGAGCTTCCCGACGGTAGTATAACCGCCGGTAGCGAAAATGGCATCTCCATTTTCGATGCCCGCAACCTTAGCCCCAACATTGACAAGGCTCCACAACCGCATTTCTACGGCATCGAAGTCAATGGCAACCAGCCCATTGACTGGGCCAAGCCAGTAGAATTAGAACCGAACCAAAACAGTTTAGAGGTGCGTTTTGGCACCATTTCCTACAGCGCCAAAAGCACCTATCAATACCGGTTTCGCTTGCTGGGAAGCGATTCCACCTGGATGTACCACAAAGGTGCCAGTCATCAATCGCATACTTTTCTCAGCCTTTGGGGAGGCAGGTACCAATTCGAGTTTCAAGTGCGTGATTTAAAAGGAGCTTGGAGCAGCCCCCTGCGTTCTTCGACCATTGAAATAACGCACCCTTTCTACCGTCAGTGGTGGTTTTTAAGCCTTCTGTTGGTGGTGTTTATCGGCCTGGGATCGCTCACCAATCGGATACTCTATTTCCGTAGAAGAGAATCGAAACTTCAGAAGCGGGTACAACAAAGCACCGAAATCATTCGACAATCGGAAGCCGAATTGCGGTTGCAAAACGAGCAGTTGACCAAAGCCAATATGGAACTCGATCGCTTTGTTTATCAGGTGGCACATGATCTGCGGGGTCCGCTCATGCGCATGAAAGGCATGGTAGAATTACACCGATTGGACCCCGATATGATTCAGGAATTGCTGCCTATGGTGAATGAAAGTGTAGAACAAATGGACCACTTCATTACCGAGATCATCGATTTTGCAAAAAACCACCGCAAAGAAGTAGAAGGTGTAAGCATCGATTTTCAAGACTTGGTGGAGGATGTGGTCTCCAATGCCAAAAACAACATCGATACTTCTTCTATCGAACTCCAAATGGAGGTGCAGCAAGACCACGAATTCGTTTCCGATCCTTTGCGCATCCATGCCATTCTCAACAATTTGATCAGCAACGCCACACAATATTACGATGCGGCCAAATCGAATCCATACGCTAAAATCATCATCAAAACAGATCCTACCCAGGCCAGCATCAAGGTAGAAGACAACGGTATGGGCATCGATAGCGACCAGCAACAAGCGGTTTTTGATATGTTCTACCGGGGCTCCCGCAACAGTACAGGATCTGGTTTAGGGCTCTACATTGTAAAAGAGATTGTTAACCGTTTGGGAGGCATTGTAGATCTTAGTTCCCACTTGGGTCATGGCACGGTGGTGGAAGTAAAATTGCGCAATCGCCAGCGGCTAAAAGAAGAATAAGGGTCGGAGCACTTCTGAGGCCCATCGAGTAGCCCTAAATTTGATTCTTGTCAATCCCTGAATGGATTCGCCAGATATTTTCTATATTGCGAAAACGGGCTTCGACAACTCAATCCTACTAACAGGCAAATCTATTCCTGGCTTCAAAGCCAATATTTCAAGTGCATGGATAAGGAAAAATTCCAATTAGAAATTCTCTTTCGATCTGCAACCCGCGTGTTGTACAACTCAATTAGCACACCCAGTGGGCTTTCCGAATGGTTTGCCGACAACGTGAATATTAAAAATGATCTCTTCATTTTCATTTGGGACGATTCAGAGGAAACCGCTCGGTTGCTGAGCAAAAAATCGGGCGAATTTGTGCGGTTTCAATGGTTGGAAGACGAAGGGACCGACTATTTTTTCGAAATCAGGATAAAGACTGATCCGATGACGAAGGAAGTGGCGTTATACATCACTGACTTTGCCGAACCCGATGAAAAGGAGGAATCCATGCAATTGTGGGAGAGTCAGGTCGATCAGCTTAAACGCATTTTAGGCGGATAGCCGTTCTGGCATAGCTCTTGATTAGCACACCGCGCAATCGGCGAATTTCTATCTTTGCCGAGATTGAAGCAAGCGGAGTGAAAAAGCTACACAAACTCATCATAAAGACCTACCTGGGTCCTTTCATTCTCACGTTTTTCATTGTACTGTTTCTGCTGGTAATGCAATTCCTGTGGAAATACATTGATGAATTTGTGGGCAAAGGGTTGGAATGGTACATCCTGGCGGAACTCTTGTTCTACGCCTCGGCCAACCTGGTTCCGCTGGCACTTCCACTGGCCATCTTGCTGGCCTCCATCATGACGTTTGGCAACCTGGGGGAGCATTATGAATTGGTAGCCTTAAAATCCTCAGGGCTGAGTTTGCTGCGCATCATGTTTCCGCTCATTGTGCTCATTGTAATAACCAGCGGCAGCGCCTTCTATTTTTCCAACAACATTTGGCCCTTAGCCAACCTCAAATTTGCTTCGTTGCTCTACGATATCCGGCAAAAAAAACCGGCCATCGACATTGCTCCCGGAGTATATTACAAAGACATTGACGGTTTTGTGATTCGAACCTCGAGCAAAAGCAAGGATGGCAAAGACCTGAACGACATCACGATCTACAACCACACCGACGGCACGGGCAACCGGCAGGTAACCCGGGCAGAGCGTGGACAAATGAGCATGTCCGAAGATGAGCAATACCTCATTGTGACCCTTTTCAATGGCCGCAGCTATGAAGAGCGACCGGGTAAAACACACCCGCATTTCAGGACAGAATTTCAGAAAGAGATCATCCGCTTTGACCTGTCGCAATTTCAACTCGACCGAACGGACGAGGATTTGTTCAAAAACAATTACCAGATGCTCACCATGACGCAACTGGAAAAGGCCATCGACTCGCTCAACCTCAAATACGGCGATCGGATTACCGATTATGGCCGGCTCATAGAAACCAAGGTGAGCTACATGCGCGACTCTATCAATCCCGATTCGGCCATGTCGGTGAGCCTGGGAGGAGATGATCGCAACAGTGCTTCAAGCAACGACACGTTGTTTAAGTCAGCACAAGAAGATTACCTCGACTATTTTTCTACCGAGGACCAAACCAATATTGTTCAGGCCGCTATCAACCTGGCGAGAGCCAACCGCACCTACACCAATTCAATGACGACGGAGTTGAAATCGCGAAGGCGGAGCATCAACCGGCATAAAATCGAGTGGCACCGTAAACTCACTCTCTCCATTGCCTGCATCGTTCTGTTTTTTATCGGAGCGCCACTGGGTGCTATCATTAGAAAAGGTGGCCTTGGCATGCCGGTAGTGGTTTCGGTACTTTTCTTTTTGGTCTTCCACGTTTCCTCGATTACGGGCGAAAAACTCATCAAAGAAAACGAGGTATTCGCCTATCAAGGCATGTGGCTGGCCACGGCTATCCTCACTCCTATCGGTTTGTTTCTCACCTACAAAGCGGCAACCGATTCGGTCATCATGGATGCCACTACTTACACTGATTTTTTCAAAAAAATTGGCCGCTTCTTTTCTTCTTTGGTGCTCAAAAAAGCGGCTTCGAAAACCTGATGCGCATTCTTCAGCTTACCCTGAAGCCACCTTTTCCACCGGTTGACGGCGGTGCACTGGCCATGGCCCAAATTTGCCAGGGGCTTCTCGCAGCTCAGCAACAGGTAAAACTGTTGACCCTCCACACGCCCAAACATCCTTTTAGAGCCGATGCAATGGCACAGGAGTTGATACAACAAACGGACCTGGAAGCCGTCTTTGCCGATACGCGCCTCAAGCCCCACCGGGCATTTTTCAACCTTTTTTCAGAGCGATCCTACCAACTCGAACGCTTTGAAGTGGCGGCCATGCACCAAAAACTGAAAGCAGTACTGCAACAAGAGCGTTTCGACATTGTACACATTGAAAGCCTCTTCATGTTGCCTTATATCGCAACTGTTCGCCAATACAGTACCGCCAAAGTAGTATGGCGCCCACACAACGTAGAGCACCATCTTGGGAAGGCACAAGCCTCCCAAGAAAGCGGCCTGAAAAGATGGTATTGGAAATTGTTGTCTCAACGCCTTAAGCGCTATGAATTGGCGCAACTCAATGCCTGCGATGGCATTGCCTGCATCACGGAAAAAGACCGGCAATATTTTATTACCGCGGGTGCCAAGGTTCCTACCCTGCACCTGCCTTTTGGCATGGCCTTCCCTCCTATCCAACCAACTGTTACACCGGGCAAAGACCTGGTGTTCTTAGGCGCGCTCGACTGGCACCCCAATGTGGACGGACTGCAGTGGATGGTGAAGGAAGTATGGCCTTTGATTCGAAGAAGCTATCCCGAAATGCGTTTTCGAATTGCGGGTAGAAACCCGGGAAACAGCATAGCTGCATTGCAAGGCCAAGGAGTGGAAATTATTGGCGAAGTACCAAACGTGGCCGACTTTCTGCAAAGTGGTGCAGTAGTAGTAGCTCCAGTACGTGCTGGCAGCGGAGTTCGCATCAAAGTGCTGGAAACCCTTGCTTTGGGTCTGCCACTGGTCACCTCCTCTAAAGGCATAGAAGGAACCGACCTGCGCGCAGATGACCACCTCAAAGTAGCCGATCAACCCGCTGATTTTAGTAGTGCCATCCAACAGTTAATGGAAAAACCCGAAATTGGCGTGCAAATGGGAAAAAACGCCCGCAAGTTCATGACACACCACCACGAACTTGGCCGCGTAACGGATCAATTGGTGCAATTTTATCAAGACCTGCTGGACGAATGAAAGTCCTGGTGCTTCTGTCGCGTGTGCCCTACCCTTTGGAAAAAGGCGATAAACTGCGGGCCTTCAACCAAATTAAATGGCTGGCCCGCGATCATCAGGTGGTGCTTTGTTGCCTCAACGCCCAACGGCTTCACCCTGATGCGCTCAAAGTACTGAAGCCTTTTTGCGCGGAAATCAAGATCATTCGTATCCACCGGCTGTTCATCTTTTTTAGGTTGGTCGCGGGTTTGTTTAGCCAAAAACCCTTGCAAGTTCACTATTTCTATAGCAAGCGGGCCCAAAAAATCATCGACCGGCTGATTGAAAAGCACCTGCCCAAACACCTTTATTGCCAACTGGTACGGATCGCCGAATATGCACGAAAATACACGGTGCTGACCAAGACCCTTGATTATATGGATGCATTGAGCACCGGTGCCGAAAGGCGTATTCAAGGTGCACCTTTCTACCTGAGGCCCCTTTTGCGTTTAGAGGCCAGACGATTGATTACCTACGAATCGATGGTTTACAATGACTTTCAGCACCACACCATCATTTCTCTGCAAGACCGCGAGTTGATTCACCACACCGATAAAAACAACATTAGCATCATTCCCAACGGGGTGGACATGGAGTTTTTTCAGCCCCGCCAACAGGAACGGCAATACGACCTGTTGTTTACCGGTAACATGAGCTATCCGCCCAACGTGAGGGCGGCACGGTACATTGTGAAATCTATTTTGCCTTTGCTCATAGCTCAGCGGCCCAACCTTCGCGTTTTAATTGCCGGAGCCAGCCCCGCACCCACCGTAAAATCTCTTCAATCGGAGCAGGTACACATTTCCGGTTGGGTAGAAGACATTCGAGATTGCTACGCCCAATCCCGCATTCTGATTGCTCCGATGCAAATCGGTACCGGTTTGCAAAACAAATTGTTGGAAGGCATGGCCATGCAATTGCCGTGCATCACCTCTGCTTTGGCCAACAATGCCTTGCAAGCACCCGCAGGTAGAGCAGTACTGATTGGCAATTCACCCGAAGAATATGCCCAACTGGTGCTGACCTTACTCGATGACCCATCCTTGTTTGAAAGCATAAGCCATGCGGGCTACCAATTTGTGAAACAGCATTACAATTGGCAGCAAACTACCAATCAGTTGCAGCAACTCATGAAGGGTTGAGCCTTCGAATCCTACCTGGATTTCCGGGAATCCTCCTGGCCCAAAGCGACATTCATAGCTATGCTAAGAATGAAATTAAATACCTTTGCACAAAATTTTAGATTGAGCATGAAAAATCAACTCGATACCGTAGAAGAGGCGATTGAAGACATCAAGAAAGGCAAAGTCATCATCATTGTTGATGACGAAGACCGCGAGAACGAAGGGGATTTTGTGTGTGCTGCGAATACGATTACTCCAGAGATCATCAACTTTATGGCCACCCATGGCCGGGGCTTGATTTGCGCTCCTCTCATTGAGGACCGCTGCGAAGAGCTGGGCCTCGAATTGATGGTATCTTCCAATACCGCTTTACACGAAACTCCTTTCACTGTTTCGGTTGACCTGATCGGAAATGGTTGTACCACTGGTATTTCTGCCAGCGACCGGGCCAAAACGGTGCAAGCCTTGGTTGATCCCAACACCAAAGCGGAAGATCTTGGACGCCCGGGACACATTTTTCCATTGAAAGCCCGCGAAGGCGGTGTACTACGCCGAACCGGACACACTGAAGCCACGATTGATATCGCCCGCATGGCAGGATTTGATCCTGCTGGCGTTTTGGTAGAGATCATGAACGAAGACGGTACCATGGCCCGGCTTCCTCAACTGTTTGAAATTGCCGAACGGTTCGACCTCAAAATCATTTCGATCGAAGACATGGTGGCCTACCGCTTGCGCCACGAGACCTTGATTGAAAAACTGGTGGAAATCAACATGCCAACCAAGTGGGGTGACTTTAAAATGGCGGCCTACAAGCAAATCACCACCGGCGATGAACACCTTGCCCTTTTCAAAGGGGAATGGGAGAAAAACGAACCAGTTTTGGTAAGGGTACACTCCTCGTGCCTTACCGGTGATTTGCTCGATAGTATGAGGTGCGACTGTGGTTCACAGCTGCAAGCGGCTATGGCACAGATCAATGAAGAAGGACAAGGTGCCCTCATTTACATGCAACAAGAAGGGCGGGGCATTGGCCTGATCAACAAACTAAAGGCATATAAGCTGCAAGAGAATGGTTATGATACCGTGGACGCCAACCTGGAACTGGGTTTTCAAGAAGATGAGCGAGACTATGGTGTTGGAGCACAAATTTTGAGAGACCTTGGAATTACGAAAATGCGCCTGATGACAAACAATCCGACCAAACGTACGGGCTTGATCGGCTATGGCTTAGAAATCGTAGAGAACGTACCCATCGAAATAGCTGCCAACGAACACAACCACGATTACTTGCAAACCAAAAAAGATCGCATGGGCCACACCTTGAAAATGGAATAAGGGAAGCTTCCGATCGAAAGCATATAAAAAAGCCACTCCAATGAGTGGCTTTTTATATGGTAGAAAGTTGAAAGCAACTGGCTAATAGATCACCAACCGCTGCAAAATTTGTTCGCTTCCTTGAGTTGTTTGTAACAAGTACATGCCGGAGGAAAGCTCGGTTTCAAGCTCAATTCTTTGATTGGGTACAGGCTGCATTACCTGTTTAAAAAATACACGACGGCCATTCAAATCAAGAATGGTGAGCTCCACCGGTAAATCGGTTTGCCAATCGCCTTCTACCAAAAAGCTTCCCGTGTTGGGATTCGGATACACTATAAAGCCTTTCGTAGCCTCGTTGGATGCATCGGGTGTGGTATCGAAAAAGCCCAAACGCGTAGCTGGTGTACTCGGACTAGTTAAATCGCAACTGGTGCCATAGGCCCCGAAGGTACCGCCAATTTCGGGAGCTACCCGAACGGCGTAGGTAGTATTGGCTTGTAGCCCCGGTACCCAATCCAACCGAAACAAATTGGACGACCCAGGCCGAATGTAAGTAGTGCTGAAACCTGGGGCCATAAACTCCAATCGGTAACGCGTGGCTCCCCCCACCGTTTCATAAAACACATAGGTGTTCCAGGTAGGCACCGTCACATCACAATTGACGGACAGCAACTGCACAGTAGGTACAGAGGAAGGTGTCGTCACATTACAGGATGAACCGTAACCGCCCCAAGTACCATTAATGGAGGCGGCCACCCGCACGGCATATGTCGTATTGAAACTGATGCCCGGAATTTGACTCAGCAAAAAGTTGGAAGCTGCCCATCCTCGGGTTAGCACATAGCTAAAGCCAGGAGCAGTAACTTCAAAACGGTAATTATCGGCTCCGGGAACTGCCTGTACATATAAGTACTGGTTTAAAGAGCTTAGCGTAATGTTGCAAGAACTGCTCGCCAGTTGGGTAGTTGGAATGGCGGCTGGTGTTGCCACGGTACAAGGAGCTCCATAGTTGCCCCAAACTCCATTGAAGGAAGCCGCTACCCGAACGGTGTAGGTGGTGTTGATCTGCAAGCCTTGAATGAAATCCATGCGAAAGTTGGTCCATTGATACCCCCGCGTGTAGGTCTGCAAGAAGCCGTTGGGCCCGGTTACTTCGTACCGGTAGTTGTCGGCCCCGGAAATGGTGGTGATGTAGAGCCAGTCAGACAAGGAGTTGACCGTTATGCCACAATAGGCTGGGAGCAAATTCGGAGTCGGCAAATTACCGGGCGTTGTCAAAACACATTCTGGTCCGTAATTGCTCCAAACTCCATTGACCAAAGTCGCTACCTGCACCTGATAAGTAGTATTGAATTGAAGTCCCTGAACTTGCGACACCCTGAAATTACCAGCAGCATAGCCTCGGGTATACACCAACGCACCTCCTGAATTGGAGAAGCGGTAACGGTAGTTGGTGGCTCCGGGCACACTGGGGTAAGGCAGCCAGGTATCCATGGTAAGCAAAGTGTCGCCACAGAAAATGCTGGTCACTTGTGTAGTTTGAATGATTACACCATCCCCCAAGGAGTCAGATCCTACCACTGTACATCCATTGGAATCGGTTACTGTTACGGTATAAGTACCTGAAACCAATCCGGTATTGGGGTTGCCCATGGAACCGTTGCTCCATTGATAAGTAAAAGGTGCTGCACCGAGGGTGACGGCAACTTCCAAACTGCCGTCAGCAGCTCCGGCAAGTGAAGGCAAGTTTGGCATAAAGGTCAGCTGGATGGCCGGTGGATCCAATACAACCGCAGCATCTGTTCTGACACACCCAGTAGCGTCCGTAACGGTGACCGTATAGGTTCCCGCCGAAAGGGAAAAGGCAGTATCCGTAGTATCTCCACTACTCCACTGGTAAGTGAAAGGAGCCAAACCGTTAGCAGGAATCACCGTGGCGATGCCATTGGCTGCTCCAGGGCAAGAAGCGGTACTACCGGCAAGGCTAATGCTGAATAAATCATTGTTGCCTACCGATTCGGATAAAGTAGCACTACATCCGTTGGCATCCGTCACCACCACCTGTACCGGACCGGCTGGAAGGCTATCGATGGTATCTTGCAAGGTTTCGTTGATGCGGGCCAAATAACCGCTGAAAGCGTTAGACGTATAGTTCGTTCCTTCAATGTTCAAGGTACCGGCATATCCTCCACAACTGTAGATTTTGCCCTGGCTAACAATCAAACCCTCTGCATCGGAGTTGCCGCCACCTACCGCGTGCTTCAGCCATGTCACATTGCCATCGGCGTTGTATTTAGCCACAAAGCCATCCGCCTGTCCGGTAGGTATGATGGAAAAATTGGTCGGTTTGGACCGGAATACCGCGAGGCCCTGTGCCATGGTTCCCGTTACATAAGAATTGCCATTGGCATCGGTATACAAATCGCGTCCTGAACAGCCAAAGGCACTACTTACACCGGCAGAAGTGACCCATTTCCCGTTTCCGTTGTTGTCAAACCGGGCAAGAAACATATCGATGTTACCACGAGGGGTTTCGGTTTTTCCTCCGACCACAATGTCGTCATCAAAATTACCAGTGATATAAATGTCGCCGGCCGCATCGAAACCAATGCCCCGGGAATAGGCAGATCCATCGTTTCCGCCTTCGAAAGATTTGACCCAAATTGGGTTGCCGGCCGGTGAAACTTTAGCCATCACAAACCGACCGTATATCGGGGAGGCAGTCATCCCTCCAAAAGAAAGTGAACCACTTTTTCGGCCATAAAAGGGAACAACAATATCCCCATTAGGATCAATACCTAAGGTGAAAACAGAAGCCGATTGTACTCCACCAGTTCTCAATGCCCACTGTACGGAACCAATATTGTTGAACTTTACCAGGTTCACATTAGAAAACCCCGAAGGGTTCAAGGTTACATTTCCGAAGGTTACAGGTCCTCTAAAGGTGCCCGCCAAATAAAAGTTGCCGCTACCGTCTACCACTACCGCTTGCCCTTCATCGCCATTGACACCGCCGAATCGCTTCACGAATCGTACGGCTCCGGAAGAAGTGTAAGAAATTACGAACTGATCATAGCCGCCATTGCTGATCAACTGTCCTGAAGCACCTTCAAATTGAACGGTATCCGTAAAACGGCCTACTACAAAAGCATTACCTGCGGCATCAAGGGCCAAGGCAAGCCCTTTAGAGTTCGATCCGCCTCCTCCTCCATTTTTGAACCACAAAAGATTAAAATCAGCATCGAATTTGGCTACATAGTATGCCTCTGAATACCCAACTACACTGGGCGAAGTAAAGGTTTGTCCATCGATGACGATCGTACCTCGAAAGCTACCTGTTACCCAAAAATCTCCCTGGGGATCTACTTGTATATCCTCCGTGCGCCAGGAACCATCTACCCCCGCTAAAACCTGATCAAAAAGTACTTGAGTTCCACTGAGTGTTTGTGGAGCTCCTCCGTTGACAGAATAATTGAAAGGTCCTGTTCCTCCTGCAACTTCTATCGAAAGCTGCCCATAAGGGTTGGTACAAGTAACTGGAGAAGTTGTTCCCCGAAGTTCCAGGGCTCCGCCTGGTTCGTTAACATCAAATTGGGTGATCACGGAATCGCCGATGGAATCGGTTACCGTTACGGAATACGTGCCATTGGTCAACCCGGAAAGGTCTTCTTGAGCACTGCCATTGCTCCAGGCATAGGTATATGGTGAAGCTCCGCCCAGTACTTCCAGGTCAATGGCTCCGTTGGCCTCTCCAAAACAATTGAGGTCGGTGGTGGTATGCGTAAGGTACACGCCATTGCCTGCCGGCACGTTGATTTGTGATACCAGACACACGTTTTGAGAGGTAACGGTTACCGAATATTGACCGGCCGTTAAGGCTTCAATGTCTTCAATGCCCTCTCCGTTGCTCCATTGAAAAGCGGGCTCAGGCACCGTCAGTACCCAATTGTAGAAATACATATAGCGGGAGTAGTTGGGCTCGGCCCTTACAATGGTCATCACTCCTTCAGTATCTGAAACCGGATAAACACCCGAAGAAGAAGTAGTGCCGTAACCGCCGGTACTTCCAAAGCCGCGCACCAGTCGATACCCGGAGCCTGGACTGATCCCCCATCCTACATCAATGCGGTTCCAGCCTAAGGATAGTATGACGGTTTTTGCTTCTAGCAGATTGCCAGAGGGACCTTGCAGCTCCAATTCCAAAACCGTATTGCCATTGGAATACACATCTACAGAATCAAGGATAAAGTATTGGTTCACATCAAAGAGCAGACCAGCTCCATTGATGCCATAACTGCTGTTGAAACCATTGGTGGTGCTGGTGGTAACCGTAGACTTCGTACCCGCAGGTGCGCCTATTACGGTAAGATCAATTGCGCCATCGGCAGATACTTGTGAATAGGTTGGCGTAACTACTGAAGTAATATTTAGGGAACTATTGGGTCCATTCAAAACCTCCGTAGCTACTGCCGTAGCGCCTTGTTGATCAGTTACTGTGACCGAATAGGTACCTGCTCCAAGATTGGTAATTAAAGATGTATTGGCCCCGTTGCTCCAGGCATAGGTATAAGGAGCCATCCCATTCAAAGCCTGGGTGGCTAAAATCCCATCCGTTCCGTTGATACAAGCCGGGCTTTGAGCATTCAATTGAACCGCGAAGGTCACATCCGCGGCAGAAATATTTGGATTGACCTGCACCGTGCAACCGTTCGCATCGGTTACAACCACCTGATAATTGCCAAAACACAGATTGGGAAGGTAGCTCTCTTGCGATTGATC
>CALCCE010000078.1 GCA_937899835.1 uncultured Flavobacteriales bacterium
GGCCGCTTGAATGAGAGCCTCGATCAGGTGGTAGAACAGGCAGTAAACCGGGTGGGCGTAGACCTTAACACGGCCAGCAAACACTTGTTGGCTTACGTTTCTGGCTTGGGGCCGAAACTGGCTGCCAAAGTGGTGGATTTTCGCCACCAACAATCGGGGTTTGACAACCGGAAAGAATTGTTGAAAGTACCCGGCCTGGGGCCAAAAGCCTTTGAGCAATGTGCCGGCTTTCTGCGCATTGCGCAAGGCAGCCAGGTGCTGGACAACAGCGCGGTACATCCCGAGCGTTATGCCTTGGTCAAACAAATGGCTCAAGACCTGCAGCAACCGCTCGAAGCGTTGATCGGTGCGCCACAACTCACCACTGGGCTCAAGCTCGAACGTTATACCAATGCGGACACCGGCCTCCCTACCCTACGCGATATTGTGGCAGAATTGGCCAAGCCAGGGCGTGATCCACGCGGCAAGGCACAGCAGTTTGCGTTTTCGGAGCAGGTGCGCAGCATCGACGATTTGGAGATAGGGCAAGTCCTCCCCGGACTGGTGACCAACATTACCCGGTTTGGGGCTTTTGTAGATATCGGCGTGAAACAAGATGGTTTGGTACACATTTCGGAATTGGCCAATCGTTTCGTGAGCGACCCCAACGAGGTGGTGCGCTTGCAACAGGCGGTAGAAGTGAAAGTGTTGGAAGTGGATGCTTCGCGCAAGCGCATCCAATTGTCGATGAAGCAGGTGCCGGGGAATTGATGGGAGCTTCTGCCGAAAGGACGTTCCTTCCCTACCCCATGGGTTTGTAATTCCCGACGATCCTGTTTTAATTTGCCCCCACATTAACCTCATTTTATCACCCCCATGGCGGAATTATTTACCCTCGAAAACCTCATTACCCTCGCCTTGCTCACTTTGTTGCAAGCGGTGTTGGGTTTTGACAACTTGCTCTACATCTCCCTCGAATCCAAGCGCGCCCCGGCCGATCAACAAAAAAGGGTGCGCACGCTGGGTATTGGCGTGGCCATGGTGTTGCGCATCGTCTTGCTATTTGTACTCACGCAGGTGATCCAGTTTTTTCAGGATCCGATTTTTGGATTGCCCTTCGAAGGCATTGCTGAGGGACATTTCAACATTCACAGTTTGATTGTCTTGTTTGGAGGAGGCTTCATCATTTATACCGCCACGAAAGAGATTTGGCACATGATGGCTCTACAGGAGCATTCGGATATGGATCAAAAACCGCGTTCGGTCAATTCCATCATCATCATGATCGTGGTGATGAACCTGGTGTTTTCGTTCGATTCTATTTTGAGTGCGAT
Organism: uncultured Flavobacteriales bacterium; assembly: GCA_937899835.1. Classification (GTDB taxonomy): domain Bacteria; phylum Bacteroidota; class Bacteroidia; order Flavobacteriales_G; family Salibacteraceae; genus CALCCE01. Next base: position 1,314 of record CALCCE010000078.1, read on the forward strand.
GGCGCTGACCAGCAATTTTTATGTGATGGCTGCCGCTATTGTGATTGGTGGTATTCTCATGATCTGGCTCTCGGGCCGGGTGAGTGAATTTTTGCAGAAAAACCGCTTGTACGAAGTGTTGGGATTGTTCATTCTGTTTGTAGTCGGCATCATGCTGCTGACCGAAGGGGGCCACTTGGCGCACCTGCATTTGTTTGGCAACGAGATCACCCCCATGAGTAAAACCACTTTTTACTTTGTGATCACCGTGTTGGTGTTAACCGACATTGTGCAAAGCCGCTACCAGAAGAAGCTGCTCAAACAACGCCAAGACCTGGAACGCAAGGCATTAGACTTTCCTAGCGACAAAACTTAACCCTGAGCTTACGGGAAAGAAAGACAGAGGCAACTTTGTCGAAAATTTACCTTCACAAAACCGTAAACGGCAGTTAATTTTCAGGTGCAGTGTGGAAACAACCTTTGCGGGAAATTAAAATCCCAGATAAGGAATGAAGCATTTTTACCTTACCCTCTTAGGCCTTGCAGCTGCTGCGGCTGGCTTGGCGCAAAACATCACCTTAAGTCATTTAACCACCTACAATACAGGCGTTTTTGATGAAGGTGCATCAGAAATCGTGACCTATGATCCCGGTTCGCAACAGTTGTTTTTCACCAACGCTGATGATAACTCCATTGGCATCCTCGATTTTTCTACTCCCAATTCGCTTAGCCTCTCGGGCAACATCGACCTCGATCCTTACGGCGATGGGGTCAACAGTGTGGCTGCTTACAACGGTGTGATTGCCGTGGCGGTACAAGCCGATGCGGTGGACGACCCTGGTGTGGTGGTTTTCTTTGAAGACGATGGAACTTATATCGTGGATGTGGAAGTGGGTGTATTGCCCGATGCACTGGCCTTCTCCCCCGACGGCAACTACGTAGTAGTAGCCAACGAAGGAGAACCAGACGACGACTACCTGCTCGACCCGGAAGGTTCCATTTCCATCATCGATGTGTCGGGTGGCGTGAGTAATTTGAGTCAGAATGATGTGTTGACGGTTCCGGTGGCTTCTTTTGGTCCGCTTGATCCCGAAGTACGCATTTACGGTCCCGATACGGTGCATCCCTTGGAGGAAGATTTTCAGGATACCACCTTGCTGCTGAACACCTTTGCGTCCGTTAGCCAACTGAGCAACCGCGATTGGTTTTGGGACAGCTTTGGCACCGATCATTTTGCGGAAATGAACGGCTTTAGTGCTGATACCACCAGCATCGATTGGTTGGTTTCTCCTGAAATGAACCTGGGCACTTATGCCACCGCTACGTTCTCTTTCGAGAGCACCCGCAACTTTTCGGGCGGTACGCTTGACCTGTTGGTATCTACCGACTACGATGGGGGTGCCAATCCAGAGAATTTCACCTGGGATACGCTCACTGCTCAGGCGGTTTTTTCGCCGGGTGGCTTTACAGATACTACTTCTGGTCCAGTTTCCCTCAACAACTACTTGACCTCCGGGGTGTACCTCGCTTTTCTTTACCGAGGCAATCCTGGTCCGGGCAACTCGGCCCTTTGGCAATTGGACGATATGAAGGTAGTAGGTACTTACAGCGCTGGCAACAACTTAGAGCCCGAATATGTGACAATTGATGCCAGTTCATCCACCGCTTATGTTTCCCTACAGGAAAACAATGCCATTGCGGTCATTGGTTTGAGCAGCGGTATTATTACCGATATTATGCCCTTGGGCTTCAAAGACCACAGCCAAACCGGCAACGGCCTCGATCCTTCCAACGAAGACAATGGCATCAACATCAATACCTATCCTTTCCTGGGGCAATACCAACCGGATGCGATCACTACCTACACCGTGGGTGGCACCACTTATATTGTTACCGCCAATGAAGGCGATTCCCGCGATTATGATGGTTTCTCGGAAGAAGACCGCCTGGACGACCTGACCCTCGACCCGACTGCCTTTCCCAATGCCGCTACTTTGCAACAGGACAGCGTTGCCGGTCGCATCAAAGTAACCACTACCCTTGGCGATACCGACGGCGATGGCGATTATGATGAAGTGTATACCTATGGGGCCCGTTCGTTTTCCATTTGGTCCACCTCCGGCAACCTGGTGTACGATTCGGGCGATGCCTTCGAGCAAACCCTGGCTACTGAAGATCCAGCCAATTTCAACAGCACCAACGACGACAACGATTCTTTCGACAACCGCTCGGACGACAAAGGCCCGGAGCCGGAAGCGGTAGAAGTGGCTTTTGTCAACGGCGAGTGGTTTGCCTTCATTGGTTTGGAACGGATGGGTGGCATTATGGTCTACAACATCACCGATCCCAATGCGCCCAGTTTTGTGCAATACATCAACAACCGCGATTTCAATGAACCGGCTACCGATGCCGCTGCTGGCGACCTGGGTGTAGAAGACGTGCTTTTCATCAACTCCAACAACAGCCCCGACGGAGCTACTTACGTGGTGACGTCCAACGAGGTAAGCGGAACGGTAAGTGTTTTTCAGGTAGATGGAGTGGTTGGCATCGATGCGAATGTTCAACCCATCAACTGGCGCATTTTCCCCAATCCAGCCAACGATCGTTTGCAAACCAACCTAGCCGATGTGTACACCGTACGCGACATTACGGGCCGCAACGTCTTCATCAGCCAACGCACCCAAACTTTGGACTTACGTGAATTGACTCCAGGCGTGTACTTTGTGACCAATAGCGCAGGCGAGACCTTGCCGTTTGTGAAACAGTAGTGAACAGCGCGAGAAACGAGAGCGGAGAGTGAGAGTGAGAGCGAGAGCGAGGAGCTTCGCTTTTAATTTAATGTCATAGGATTTGGTTAATTTTTCTCGTTCTCGTTCTCATTTTCGCACTGTCATTCCTCCGTTCTCGTTCTCCGCGCTCGCTCTGTTATCCTCCCTCTTTCTACAATAGCTTGACCAAACAGGCAAAGGCCCGAGTTGGTGACGATGAGTGCTGCCGTGCCCCAGGTGGTCCAGGTCCAGAAACTGGCTCCGGTGACGCGTTGAAGAATGGCTTCGCCCAAAAGGGACAATCCGAATCCGAAACAGAGCAGGCCGCCAATGGCGAAAGTAAGCCAGCGTTTGCGTGAGGCAGCTTGGTGGGACTTTTTCATACTTGCACGACATTCCAACCCTGGAATTTGTTCGCTGTCCTGGCAAGAACTCCTATTTTCGGATCATGAAACATCGATTGTTGATGCCTTTGCTCCGTCCCACTAATCGGGGAACAGTTGCGTTGTTGGTGCTATTGTTGGGCATCCATGCTTGTGGCGATACTTCAGAAACTTCGGAAACCGACCGGGAACCCATTGTGTTGGAAGGTTCGGACACAACCAATACCGTTCCGCTCAAAGAGCTACCACCGGCGGATTCGGCCCGGGTGGTGAATCAAATAGAGCAGCAGCAGCCCATTTTTGTTCCTGCCTCGCCGGTGCGCGACACTTTCGATACCCTGTTGGACCCCAAAGACGACGGCTTTCGCCTGAAAACGGAATATTACACCTCCACCAGCGATGGCTTGAAATATGGCGTGCGCGATCCGGCGGGCAACCTGCAGTTATATGTTTTCTTAGACTATGAAGGCCGGGTACAGTTGATGCGGGGAGACAAAGTGCTGACCGATCAACGCTTTACGGCTGCCGATTTTGCACCTTACACCAACAACGATTTTCAGCAACAAGGGCTTATTGCGGCTTGGGAGTTCTACGGCTATCAACCAGAAACAGAAAGTGTGGCCATACGTACCCGGCTCATTATACCGCAATCGGAGCGTTACTTTGAATTTTTAGTGGCCGTTTACGCCAACAATGAAGTGGAATTCATCAAACTGGGAACCAATGAAGAAGTTTAAGCACCTGTATCCCTTCCTTTTGGCCTTTGCCGTGTGCGTACCTTTTACTGCTTGTGATGAAGGCGGAAGGAAAAACCAGCAAGCTGCCACCGAAAAAACTACTTCCGATGAGGCGCCCGACCGGTCTCCTTACATCGGCAACTGGATCAGTTTGGAATATGTGAAGGCGCTGCGGGAAACCCGATCTCCGCTGCAAGCACAAGACAATGCCCGCCTGTTGCGCTTGACCGAAGAAAAAGCTTCGGGAGTGGTAAACTTTCACGAAGGCGAAGACGTGGCGTGGGCCGAAAAAGAGGGCAAAGTGGGCCTCAAAACGTATGAGGGGTTTCAGCCATTGGAAGCAGACGGCAATGTATTGCGGCTTGGTGGGCAAGGTTTTGAAATGGCTGCCATGAGTGGCGACCGCCCCTTAATTGTAGAGCAAACGGTATTGGCGGGTAACTATCTCCTCAACGATCAGGCGGTTCAGTTGTCGCCCACGGGAGACGTTAGCGGCCTGGTGGGCATCCACCACTATCAGGCAGTATACGATTACATCGGTCCCGGTATGAATTTAGATTTGGTACAAATGGGGCCGGATGCAGACAACCTGCGGGATTTCATTTTTCGGTTTGAAGACGATGCATTGGCCATCTATGAGGTGGAATGCCTGACTGAGGCAGACGGCGAATGCCTGGAAATCACCTTGGGTCAACCACTGTTTCTGTTGATGCCAGCGGGCACACCCCTAACAGAGTAAATCGCTAAGCCGGAGCTCCACAAGCTCAATTCTGCCTTTCGACGGGCATTTTTCCTGCTGCTGCAGTCCGTTCACCAACAGAAAAGGACTGGTTACCAAAAAAGAGAAACCTGCCAAGGGGTGTAGGAGTATATTTCTCCAAAAATCACCGATGAAGTACACGCTTCCCCTTTTGTTGCTTTTGCTTTGCTTGTCGGCCTGCAAAAGCGTTTTCGTTGCTGAAAAATCCAAACAACCTCCTCCCGAATCGCCTTTTGCCCCCTACCACTCAGTGGGCATTTTGCCAAAGGCCGTGCCTTCGAACATTTACATCGGCATGCCCCGTGAGGAATTCAAGCAATTGCATGCAGATCAACCTTTGACGGAGAAAAACGAGCAATTTCGTTGGACTTACCTGGAAGAAGTAGACGACCCGCAGGTGGAGGCCATTGGCTACTATTTCGACGATGATCCACCACAACGGTTGTACGAGCTGATTGTGATTTACTACTCGGAAGCATTGCGCGATGAAGAGGCTTCTACCCTTTTTGGGGTTCCCAATTTTGATGAAAAGGAATGGCGGGTTTCGCGCGATAAGGGGTTCAATGTATGGTCGTGGCCGTTCAAGACCAAGTTGATTGTAGTGGGCATGATTCCGGGTACGGAATGGTCGGAAAAGAATTGGTAGGCAATGAATAAAGCAATCAACCAAGGGGTGGCGGCAATGCTGTTGCTCTTTACCGTGGCTTGTTCAGAAGCTCCAACCACGGATATTCCAACACTTGAAGCAACTGAAAAGTCAGCCCCTAAACCGGTTGTGGTGGACAGCTTGCAATTGCTTCCTGATGAGTCTCAAATTACCTGGCGAAGGTTTTTGGATCAAAAAGGAAGTAAAAAGACGATGAAATTACTCGGCCAGCAGGTAGAGGTAGACCTTGGGCCGGTACAATTGACCATGGAGGGCACGGTGGCGACCAATCGGGGCTTGCTGGTACTGCACAATGGCGAACCGACTTCAGGAAACCTGCGGTTTGACATGCATACCTTCCATTTTGCGGAGCATGCGGGCGAGGGCCTATTCAATGTAAAAGATTACCCGGAAAGCGAATTGCGGCTAGATGGGTTTCGGGTGTTGGAAGGCGATTCGGTTCACAATTGCCTGGCTGACCTCACTTTGGAGTTGCAAAACGAAAGCCACGCCTATGAGGTGCCGCTGATGGTGCAGGCAACGGCCGATCGGGGCAAACTCAAAGGTTCTTTTACCATCAATACGCTCGATTTTCCGCTGCGGCCTAAAGCTAAGGTACAAGCCATCAATCGGGACGAGATTGAAGTAGATTTGGAGCTGGTTTTTGGTCAAATGAATTAATTCTGTCTTCCGTAGGGCTAAAAGTTTGTACTTTCCTGCACAATGGTACAGCGCGCCTTTCGGTTGTGTTTTTCACTGCTTTTTTTGAGCCTCATCAGTTGGGGAATTCCTAATGGTGTGGCGGCACAGGCAGATTCTTGTGGCATGGGTTTCAAGGTGCACAAGGTGGCTTCCAAACACTTGGGCGAAACCCGTGATTTTTGGGTCAGTCTCCCCTACGACTATTCCGATACCAATGCCTATCGGGTGCTTTATGTGCTGGATGCAGAATGGCGCTTTGATTTGGTGCGGCTATTGGAGTTTGACCAATCGGCCAATGGGCTTATCGATCCACACATCGTGGTGGGCATACCGCACGTGGAATGGGAAGTAAAACGCCAGAAAGACCTTTCTTTTAGCCAATCGCGCATGGAATACGATGGTGAGCCAGTGGATTCTACCTGGTACAATGTGCGCAATGCAGGCGGTGCGGAAGCCTTTTATCGCTACCTCACCCAAGAGGTGATGCCTCAGGTAGAGGCCTTGTATGCTACCAACGGGCACAATTCGCTGCTGGGCCATTCGATGGGCGGCTATTTTGGCGGTTATCTGTTGTCTCGTCCACAGCCCTTTTCTACGCTCTACCTCTACGATCCGTCGGCATGGTACAGCGATGGTGAAATGAGCCGGGTGCTTGGCAATGGCCTTGGTTCGAAACAAAAAGTGCAGGTGGTGGTCACTTACCAGCCTATACCGGCTTTTCACAAATCCAAGGTGGAGGAGTTCATTACCACGGTAGAACAGTTTGAGGCCATAGAGCTACACACCAAGATGTATGCACAGGAAAGCCACAACAGTTTGTTTTTGCCAAGCTTCTATTGGTGTTTGCAACTGCTGCGCGAAGAGCGAAGTCCATAATGCGGAAATGCTGTAAGACCGTTTTAAGGTTAATCATCAACAAGTGAAGGAAAGATTTATGTTTTAAACAATTTTTAAACAGCACTTTACAAAATCCATCAACACTCCTGGTTTAAGTTTTTTCGCCCCGCCAGTTGAGGGTTGCCCAATCACCAAATATTATTTGTCTCCCAAGAGGGATACCGGGGAGACAGAAATCGGTCCGTTTTTTCTTGTCTCCCCAAAAGTCTCGGGGGAGACAGCCTGTCTCATCCCAGAAAAAGTTGACGGTTAATGGACAATAGTCCTGAAATAGGTTTTCAAGCCCTCCGCTGCAATCAGCCATCCAACCCAACTTCCTTATCTTCGTTCTGCTCCGGAAAATTGTATTGTCATTAACCACCATCCTTGACTTTAAGGTCAATTTTCACCATGAAACAGGAGACTAAGCTTTCGCAAATCCGCGAACACATTCGTGCATGGAATGAAGTGCGCCAAACGGAAAGTGCTTTGCACCTCATTACCTCAGGATATGCCTTGGAAGTGAGCAGGGGCGAGTTGCAACATTGGATGTCTTCCAACAAGGAGGCTCCTCCCACTCAAATCCACCTTTACCTCGCTAAAAATGCGGAGGGACTGCTTTTTTACCTGGTAGATGCTACCACCGATAGCAGTGGAGACGATAGCCGCTACCAACTAGGCCGCAATTTGTTAGAAAAGCGCTTTCACCGTTTTGTCACCGCTGGCAGACGTTTCCCCGAAAGGGGAATTCCGAATTTGAAGGTTCCCGAAAGCCAAATGTTGGAGAGTGCCTTTCAATGGTTTCTCTACGCCGAATATTGGTTTTTGAAGAAGCAACATGAGGAGGGCGGGCCTGTGCAGGTGTTCCGCATTCCGATCGACGACTTTACCGCCATTTTTGAAGAAGCTACGGTTTCTACTGCATTCTTGATGTTTTGTTTGGAAGACATCGAACAAGAGGTAGAGGGCACAACGGTGACTTTCAAAGACGAGATTAGCGTGTTTTTGTGCAGCCGTAAAACACCGGAGGAAGGCCGTATCACCGACCGGGATTTTGTGCGCATCTACACCAACGTGGGTGTCCCTACTCCCCCATTTCCGCCAGCCACCAATCAATTTGGGCTACTGGGTTCCTAATGTCCACCTTTCAAACCATTGCGTGGACCATGCGCATCATCGTGGTGGCTGTTCCCGCGATGGGCTTGTGCTTTCACCTGTTTCGTAAAGCTGCCGGTCCTGCTTTCACAAAGTATTACCTGGGGGCGGTGGTGCTCATGGAGCTGTTGAACATGACCTTGCTCAAGGGGCACCTCTATTTGTTTGCCGTTGCTCCGCTGCTTCACGCCCTGTTTTACCTGGAAACCCAGCGCACGTTTTTAAAACTCAGCCGCCCGGCCCTTTTTTTCATTCGAACCGTAGCCCTTATCGTAGCGGTTGGTCTATTTCCTTTCGCTACCTCAGTGGAACATTTTCAGGCCTACAGCACCCTGTTGTTCAATGCGGTGATTCTGTGGATTGCGCTGTATTTCCTGTACTACAACCTGCGGAGCCAAAAGCTATATGCCCTACCGCGGTTGTATTTTAACTACGCTTGTTTGTTGTTTTTTAGCATCGACCTTTTCATGGCCATTTCCTCCAATTTTTTGGTCAATGCTCCCATTCAAGCCGTGTTTACTTTGTGGTTGGTTCGGTTTGTCAGCTTGTTGTGGTACTACTATGCTGTAACTCGTTTTGCGCATGGCTGAGAATGCCAATGAGTTTCTGCTTTGGAACCAGTTGGGCCTGGCTTTTCTACTGGTTTTGGTGGCGTTCATCATCCTTTTGGTGCACCAATCGCGCAAACGCAAACTAACGGAAGCCAAAGAACAGCAGCAAAACACCCTCAAGGCACAAGAAAAAGAACGGCAGCGCATTGCTGCCAACATTCACGATGACCTGGTATCCCAAATTCATCGGGTGCGCCTGAGCCACCAACAAGCCGTTGGGATCGAACACCTGGACCAACAATTGGTGCAATTGCTGAGCAGTGTTCGGCAGGTGTCGCATCATCTGAGCCCTCCCATGCTGGGGGCAGCTTCACTGCAGGAATTGATCGGCGACTACCTCCATTCGTTCCCTATGGAATGTAACCCTAACCTCAGGGCCGACATTCGGGTGGCACAGAAGCTGAGTCCAGGGGTTAAATTGCAGCTATTCAGGATCGTCCAGGAGCTGATCACCAATGTGCAAAAACACGCTCAAGCGCAACAACTGGAACTTTCACTCCGATTGAGTGCCAATTATGTTTGCCTACTGGTGAAAGATGATGGCATTGGCCTTTCTCCCTCGCGCCCACCGGGGCAAGGACTTCAAAACATACAAATGCGCGCCCAACAGCTGGGAGCACAGTACAAATTTAAGCGCCAACGCGGCACTACTTTCATTCTTGTTTTACCCTTAACAAAAGAGCATTTTCATGCCCAATAAAGCTTTGCGTATTGCCCTTGTGGACGACGACCGGTTGTTCAATGAGCTATTGACGAATTTTTTACACGATCAAGACCACCTTGAGGTGGTGCACGCGGCTACCGGCGGCACTCCTTTTTTAGATTGGTTGGCCACCTCTGGTGAAACGGTAGACGTGGTTTTACTGGATTTGCGGATGCCCGACGGGGATGGCCTTAGCACCCTCCACCAACTATACGCTGCCTATTCTTCGGTGAAAGTAGTGGTGCTCTCCACCTTCTACCGTCGGTCTTTTATGGGGCAAATGCTGCAACTGGGGGCCGATGCTTTTCTTCCGAAAGCAATCAGTCAAAAAGAACTTTTGCAGGCATTGGAGGGAGTGGCGCAAAACGGTCATTATTTCACCCCGGAACAGGTAGACACCCTGCGCACGCAACTATCGAACAAGGTGCCGCAGTGGCCTGCGGTGCAAAAAGATGGTTTATCGGATCGGGAAATAGAGGTGTTGCGTTTGTATTGTCAACAACTCAGCACCCAGGAAATCGCGCAACGGTTGTTTCTCTCGGCCAAAACGGTGGAGAGCCACCGGAGCAATCTGTATGCAAAAACCGGCACCCGCAACGCGGCAGGCCTGGTGATTTATGCCATTCAAAACCAACTGATCGACCCGGATGAGCTGGTGCTGGTGTATTGGTAGCTGCGGCCGACGGAAGGCAAAGGTGGGCTATGGAGGTTGCAAACACAAGAAAAGTGCTTTGCGCAAGGTTTACCAAAAACAAAAAGAGACGACTCATGGAGTCGCCCCTTTTGTCTCGGATCTGATCGGAAACCGTGCGCCCGATCAATAGGGAATTGAAATCGTGCTAAACCTGAAATCCGAGATTAACGCGGAGCTTGCAACATCCGCGCAATGGCGATGGCATCGGCAATGGTATCCAAGCTGTAAATCTGCATCACGCCCTGGGTAGTGGCCGTTTGTGACAGAATGTTTTGCTGGTTTTGTGCATTCACCGCATTGGCAAACATGAGGCCGGTAGAATGGGC
>CALCCE010000079.1 GCA_937899835.1 uncultured Flavobacteriales bacterium
GGAACACAGCCCTATACCTATGCATGGACCGGGCCCAACGGCTTCTCAGCCACCACCGCAAACATCAATAACCTTGGGGCAGGAACCTATAACCTGTTGTTGACTGATACTAACGGCTGCACGGTTTCAGATTCGATTCAATTGAGAGATTCCGATAGCCTGCAACTTACCGCGGTTTCACCACAACTGGCCAACGGTTTCAATACCACTTGCAACGAGTCGACCGATGGGAGCATCGACCTAACCGTTACAGGGGGCGCTCCCAGCTATGCTTATCTATGGACCGGACCGAACGGCTTCAACGCCTTGACTCCCGACTTAACCGGACTCTTGGGTGGAAACTATGTCCTTAATGTTACAGACATTAACGGTTGTTCTCGTAGCATCAATCATGTGGTAACCAGTCCTGCGGCCATTACCATTGCACCTGCGGTTACTATGGAAAGCCCGGCAGGTGGAGACGGAGCCATTGATCTCACCGTTTCTGGTGGCAATGCACCTTACAATTACAGTTGGAACAACGGGGAAACCACCGAGGACATCGACAGCCTCACGGGTGGCACCTACCAGGTGGTAGTGACCGATGACTTTGGTTGCATGGACTCACTCGAAATTACGGTAGGCTCTTCGGTGGGCATTGCCACATTTGAAGCCTTACAAACGCTCAAAGTATTCCCGAACCCAACCAAGGATCGGGTGTGGTTGCAATTGAATGGCGCCACCGGACAGTATATTGAACTGGAAATACTCGATTTGAATGGTCGTCGGGTATTCAACCGCAGTTTTGATAATTTATCGAGTGCCTGGGAAACCGACTTGCCACTCAATGGCTGGCCGCAAGGCGTTTATTTCATTCGGGTTCAAGGCGATGACTTCACTCAAGTTCAGCGCCTGGTGGTTCACTAAGACTCATTTTTCCATATCCAGCTACCTGCCTCGTGCAGGTAGCTGTAATGGCCATCTTTTGAAAAACAAATGATGGACTGGTCTATCCATTGGATATAGAGGTATTCTACGGGTGCCAAAACCTCCCCATCGAGGTTGGCGAGGCCATAAAGAAATTTAGTGCCCGCGATAAAATAGCCATCGTCTCTACCTTTAATATAGGGGTAGGAGGGGGGGACCACCCACATGCCTTTGTTGTTGAGTATACCAGCACCAGTTTGGCTTCTGGCTACGGCCAAACCTTGGTTAAAATCACTCGCATAGCGAAAGGTTTGTCCAAATGCAATATTGCCCAGGCTATCGATGTACTGAAATTGCCCCTGACCATTGCGCACTACCTGATAGCCCTCTTTAATGGGGCTACAACTGTAGAATGATTTCATTTTCAAGTTTCTGGCAGTTTGCCTTAAGGCATTGCCTGGTCGTGGATGATCAATGCGTTCCACCATTTCCAGGGATCGAATGGCCACTTCATGGCCCTGTTGATCCAGGAAACCCCGGGAGGTATCGTTTTGCACGTAGGCAAATTCCGACTTGCCGTAGGGGAGGATGTTGCGGTAAATGGCTGGGGTCAGTTGTTGACCGTTGGTGTCAATCAACCCTTTTTTACGGCCTATGGTATAGATGCCCGTGCTGGATTTGAAGGTTTCCAGGTTATCGAATTCAAACTGGTTCCATGGGGAGCCGTCCGGGTTGAGGTAGAGGACTTGTTCGCCTACAACGGCTTTGAAGAAATGGCCTTTCAGGTCGAACTCCAACGCTTGGAATTGGGGTTTCACTATCCATTTTCCCTGTTGGTCGATCAAACCAAAGCCCTTGCCGGCATTGGCTGCAGCACTTCCTTTAAAAAAAGGACCTGCTTTGATGTACTTAGGGGATAGTATCCACTCCCCATAGGGATTCAGGTACCCAAACTTGCCTTTATAGCGCACCAATGCAATACCGTTTTCAAAGTCGAAGGCTTTCTGAAATTGGGGTTCAATGGCCCAATTGCCCTCCGAATCGAGATAGCCCCAACGCGATCCTTTGCGTGCTCGTGCCAATCCATTTTTATAATCGCCCAAGCGCACAAATTCTGGAGCCAGGATGGAGGTTCCTGCAACATCATAAATGCCCCATCGGTCGTTGTTTTTCACCCTGATCCGTTCTTCTGATACTTTTCCTATGGCCTGGAATTGCTGTGGCAATACAAAATTTCCTGTCTTGTTGACCAAGCCAACTACCCGTGAATTGTTGGTGATATGCACATATTGCTTTTGGGGACCTATAAAATCGAGCGCAGCGTACTGAAAGTCCAGCAGTACCTGGTTGGAAGTATCGATCATACCCCAATGTTTGTTGCTGAGGCCCAAAGCACGTGCTTGCTGAAAATGAGTAACAAACCTGTATTGTGGAGCGATGACCACCTCGCCTTTGAGGTTTAGGTATCCCCATTTGCCCCCTTGGAAGCGGACGAACTCGTTGTCGGGTAATTTGAAATTTCCCATGAGCACTCCGTATTCATGGCTTTTCATGAGTGTTTCGCGGGTTTCTACCTTTTCCATTCTCGGCTTACCTTCGATGTTGAATCGAGCATAGCCCTCCTTAAATTGGTCGATAAACGCAGCTTCGATCACGACTTCACCCTTTCGGTTCAACATCCCAAACGATTTGTTGAGGGTAATGAACCGGGCTACTTCCTGCTGGGTGTTTCGAAACTCACGAAAAAAGATTTTGGCGAATTGGGGTTTACAATTTCAATTCCAAGCCGCACAT
>CALCCE010000080.1 GCA_937899835.1 uncultured Flavobacteriales bacterium
GATTGCCGGAGAACACCTGCCGGTAGGCCCTACTTACCAGGAGCGCTTTTGGGAAAGGATTCGCTCCACTTAACCTCCTTGATGAGAGGAGCGGGCACTGCTCGTGACTACCAAAAAAGAAAAGGCCCCTTCCGAAGAAGACACCTTTTCCTTGTTATTATGACGGTGTGGTGGCTTAGAAAGGCCCTGGATTATGCTCGAAGCACAACCAGCAGTTGGGACCAACTTTAACGCCGGGCTCCCAGCCGTAACGTGTTCTGATTTCACACTCGCCACACTCACCGTTCATTTGGTAAGTGTTTACCATCAATTCTCCTTGTTGATTGGTACCGGATACCCGCAAGAATTTTTCTTCTGCTTGCTGAACGATCTCAAGGGTAGAAATTTCTGAATACTCAGTCAACACCGTTTTATAATCGTTCATCTCCTCGGTGGTGAAAGAATGAACCACCTCAGTGGTAGAGTGGTGCGATGCTACTACCCCGATGGTAGTGAACAGCGCAATCATAATGGCAAAAAGCAATGGCTTTTTCATAGAAGTTAGCTTTTAATGAATAAATGATGAATGCTCAGCATTCCAGTTTCCTGTGTCCGGAATACAGGAGGTGGACATGAAACATGAGCGATTTGCTTCTACAGCTGATAGGTGTTCGAACAGAAGCATCACCAATGTAGCACCATTCCATCTTAATTCCCGATTGGTTTCAAATCCGGCTGATCTGGGTTCAAATTCAGTTGCGCTCGATTCAAATTCGTAGAAAACTACACTCCTATACCCTGACGAGGTGACTTACTGGCATCTTCACCCGTTTTTAAAAGTAGTTTCTCCATGCTTTTTGCGGGTCATCCCGCAGCCAGATTGCGGGTCAACCCTTAGCGGGACGGCTTCCTCTCCAGCTACTTTTGGTCCAACAAATTACCACTGGTCCTACACGCTGCTGCACTTTCGACCGATTTCATGCAAACAACACCACCCGTCGGGTGGTCAAAAACTAAAAATCATGTCTTTCACTATCAACGGAAACAAAGTATCGGGCCCGGTGCCCACCTACACCCCAGAGGGTGCGACCACCTCAGTGCCTTATGGCTCCGTTTCCATCTGTGGTTTGAGCAAAGCTTCCTACAAGCAAACCATTCAAATCACCTTTTTGAACCCACAAGCTCCGGACAATCTAATTGTCACTTTGAAAAGTAGTGGCAGCACCCAATCGGTAGCCACACCGATGGCTTCCGGCACCAACGGCAGCTACGAACAAACCTGGGCCAAGCAAGTGATTCCGGCAGGCACCACCTTCATCGAAATTGAATTTACCTCCAGCTCGGCTACTGACTCCGTTGCCATGGCCTTGCCCAGCACCCCGGTAGTGTATGGAACTGCGATCAGCGGTACACCTGCCACTAAGCTCTATGCCTGGAACACCGAAGACTCTGCGAAGCCCGGAGACCAGGACGAACTCGACAGTCAGGTATTCTTGTTTTTCAATTAAGCCCTTTTCCTCCTTCATTCACCTACCTGGGAGTTTCCAGGAAACAAAAGCAATCATCATGTCATTTACCATCAATAGCAATATGGTCACCGGTCCGGTTCCACAATACACCCCCACCGGCGGCCAGCCCACCAACTACAGCAACATTACCTTTTCGGCCTTAGCCATGGCCTCCGACCATCAGCGCGTCATCGTTGAATTTTTGAACAGCGATGGAAAATCTGTGGAAACGGTTACCCTGCAAAACAACGCGGACACCTCCACGAATGTTAGTCCAATTCCAGTTGAGAATCCTTCTCCGGCGAGTGGCTACAACGATCAATGGAAGGTGTATTCCCTTTCGGGGATCAGCAAACTGAACATTCAATTTGAATTTTACGACCCTGCCAACGACTTCGGTTGGATGCCATCCAAAACCGTAGAGGCCATTACTCCAATTTCTTATGGCACCAATGCCACCAACTACGAGATGGCCTTTTACCTATTTCATTCGGAAGACGGGGCTGGTGTTTATGGCTACGATTACCTCGACACCCAATTGATGCTTTTTTTCAGCTAACTCAGCTTTTCAGGGAGGTTGGGGCAACGCTCCTTCCTCTCTTTCTTTTTTCCATGAAATGTTATTGCTTGCCCCAGCTTTCCCAGGGTTGCATTTCTAATCTATTTGTGACTTTTTTGTCGCTCCATCCACCAATCTAAATTACCATGTCCCCTAAATACTTTTGGCCTGGTTTGTTCCTGGCCCTAATTTTCAGCCCTTGTGTGGCCCAAGACACGTGTTCGGTTCCCAAAGATGAGGTCATCACCTTCGACCAGGAAATGGCGTGGTCCGGCTCCTGGGATTCTCTACTCCGAGCCAGCGGAGCCACTGAGTTGGGCGAAGCCCTCATTGGTCGGTCTTTCGACATTCAAAAACTGGAAGACTACATCGGCAAAGACAGCCTTGGAAAAGATTCCCTGGTTATTCGGCTCTATTGTGGAACTGCCACCACTCCCCAAGAAGGGTTCGCCTACGTGCCCGACCTCATCCTGGTGAAGGGAGGGCCTTGCAATGAAGACAAGACCTCTGCCCTACTGGCCACGGCCACTGGTACCTCCACCGTGACCATCGACAAAGCGAGTGGCTACATCAAAACCTATGCAGGGCACATGAAGCAGGTAGACTTGCCCGGCAACATCAGTTACGAGATTGCCGCCCGCACCTTTAGTATGCGCACGGTGGTCGATTTCATTGAGCGGGATGAATACGCGCAATTGAGTTTTTATTTCATGCTGCGCCCTAACGGAAGCAAGCCCAAAGACGGCCCCCAACCGCTGCTTTTCGACATGTGCATGATGGGGTTTGAAACTTATTCCACGCAAACGGTCTACGTCAACTTTGCCCAACCCTGCCCGCGCCTGTGCGACTTCGAAAGCCTGTTGTACCAATCGACCCAGTGATCGAATGTCTCCCGAACTCAGTGCTGTGCTCTACCGGTTGGTGAATGCCTCCAACTTTGCGGTGCTGCCGGCCGTGTTGGTCCTGGCCCTTCGGTGGAAGCGCTTATCGCTGCCCCAGCGGTGGTTTGGCCGTTTGCTGCTGGCCATTGCCGTCATTCAATTGTCGGCGGTAGCCCTCATCGTTTTTTTTCAGCAGAGCAACATGCCCCTCTACCATGCATACATCGCACTGGAAGGCCCGGGCCTGCTTTTGCTTTACCGCTACCGTTTGGGGAATACTCCGGCGGGGCGCTTCGTGCCATGGGTTGCGGGTAGTTATGTGGTGGTGGTCATGGTCAACGTATGGTGGCAACAAGGCGTTCAGGAACTCCCCTCGCTGCCGCGTAGCCTGGAGGCCTTGCTCCTGTGCGGGTTGGCTTTGTATTACATGCGCTTTGTATTTCTGGAGCGCAAGGTGATGTACCTGGCCCAAAGCTTCTGGTTTTGGTTGAGTGCGGCACTGTTGCTCTATTTCTCCGCCAACCTCATGTTGTTCCTTTTCACCAACACCATCCCCGAAGCGGAGACGGACCTGTTTACTGGGATATGGGCCATTCATGCCGTGCTTAACTTTATCTTGTACCTCATTTATTCGGTGGCACTTTTATGTCGGGATCGGGAATCTTACTCCTCTTTTTAGTCAGTTCCAGCATTTTTTTGCTGCTGGGCCTGGCCCTGGTGCTGTATGTGATGCAATACCAAAAGCGGATGATGCAACAAGGTCAAGCCATGCAAGCCGCCGAGGTCCGGCACCAGGAAACCTTACTCAGTGCTTCCATTGACAGCCAGGAAGCCGAGCGCAGCCGCATCGCCTGCACTTTGCACGATGGCCTGGGGCCTTCACTGGCTTCCATTCGGCTCCGGTTGTTGATGCACGGGCAAGAGCACCCCAACCAGCAATTGTTCCTCGAAGACCTGTCGGAGTTGATCTCCGAAAACATTCAGCAACTGCGGGAAATCTCCCACGATTTACTGCCCGGTGTGCTCAAATCGTATGGCCTACAGGCTGCCCTGAAAGAATTGCTCCAACAGGTGGATCAAAGCACTTCTACCAATACCCTTTTGAACACCACCGGAGAAGCCATTCAACTTTCCGAAACACAAGAATTGGCCATTTACCGCATTCATCAGGAGCTGGTGAACAATACCCTGAAACATGCAAAAGCTTCCCGCATCGAACTTCGGATCGCATGGGAAGCCACACAACTCACCCTATTGTATCAGGACAACGGCATCGGCTTTGAACTCGAAAAGCAACATGTCGGACTGGGACAGTACAGCATGGAGTCGCGGGCACGAGCGCTCGGCGGCAACCTGGAACTTACTTCCCAACCTGGGCAAGGAATGCAATGCCAACTGCAAGTGCCTTTTTCAAAATCAAATCCAGACCCCTCATGATCCGTATTGCCCTGGTTGACGACCACCTACTGTTTCGCAAAGGCATGGCCTCGCTGATTGAAAAAATGGAGGATGTTCACCTCGCGGTAGAAGCTTCCAACGGTCAGGAGTTTCTGGACGCCTTGGAAAAAACACCCATTGACCTGGTACTGTTAGACCTGAAAATGCCAATCCTCGACGGGCACCACACCCTGAACGAATTGCGCAGTTCCGGCTCCGACATCAAAGTGATCTTTCTCACCATGGAAACCGGAGAGGAAGTGATTTTGCGCTGCATGGAAAACGGAGCCAACGGTTTTCTGGCCAAAGACGCCCACCCCAACGAAGTGCGTTTGGCCATTCAAAAGGCCGTTGAGGAAGGCATGTACGTCAATGCCCATACCGCCCGCATCATGCAACAAGGGCTCAGCCAATGGAAAAGCGGCCACCGCAACCCCGAAGTGCAACTCACCGAACGGGAACTGACGGTACTACAAGGCATTTGCCTCCAAAAATCCACCGCCCAAATTGCCGAAGAACTGTTTGTGAGTCCCCGCACGGTGGAGGGCTACCGCCGGACCCTTTTGGAAAAGGTGAATACTAAGAATAGTCTGGGGCTGGTATTGTTTGCCTCCAAACAAGGCTGGCTGGACCGGTGGTTGGCGGAGTAAGTCCATTTTGAAAACCGAAAGGTTCCCATTTAGCAACCTAAAGGCCTAAAGTGCTGATATGCCTATGTGCCTATGTAGTTCACAACCAACAACTAACCCTACAATTCGCTCCCGAAGTAAAAATAAAGTTAT
>CALCCE010000081.1 GCA_937899835.1 uncultured Flavobacteriales bacterium
AAACGAGGTTCTTTGGTGGCAAACAACCAGTAGTTGGCCGAGGCACAAGGGTTGTTGGCCGGATCGGACCAGCCGGGGTTGGTGCCGGTATAAAAGTCGGGCTCTGCCGCGGGCACAAACACATCTACGCCAATGCAGCCGTTGTAGCAGTCGCCGGCAATGGCGTTGGCGCGGTCTCGCGCTTGTTGCATTTGCTGCTTGTAGCTCAGGTAGAAATTCTTGAAAGCATTCCACTCTGCATCCAGCACGGCAGGATCGGTTCCGGTGCCGTAATCGGTGCATCCGGCAGGCAGTCCGGCAGTAGCATAGTAGTTGCCACAGCGGGCTCCCAAAGCAGCAAAGGCATACATGTTGTAGCCGCTGTTTTGGTAATCGCCTGTCGTACTCAAGAGGTCACCCATTTCCTGGTATTCTGCCGGGGTGGTCAAATTGGTGGTAACGTTGAAATAGGGATCGAGAAAAATAATTTCCCAGGGGTTGGTAATCAGGTTTACCCCCGTAGGCTGGCCGTTGATGTGCAGGTTGGCCGCATCGGCCGCGGTAGTGGCCAGCATCAAAGCCTGATCAAATTGGGCACTGGAAATGTCAACCGGGCCTTGCACCGTTACAATGATGTCCTCATAGGCAGCACAAGAAGAATAGTAGCAATACTCGGGGTGGAATTGGATCAACTGTTTGGCCCAATGGGCTTCCCAATTGTCTACAAACTCTTGCAAACTCGCCAATTCGGTGGGTTTCACTCCGGTGCGGTTGCCGGTGAGCGGCACCAAGGTAGCGGAGGAAAGGGTTTGTGGGGTAGTATTGCCCGCCACACTTCCCAACACCTCGATGTAGGCCACAGTACCGTCTTCATTCAAATAGTCGGTAAATGGGTTGCGCCAGGAAGGTGCCGTGCCCCCATTGGGCAATTGGTTGGTCGGGTTGTAGATGGAAAGCGGAAAGTTGGTGGCGTCCCACAGGTTGTTGGCGTCTTTTTCAATTTCGCCGTACTGTCCGTTGGGGGCCATGTCGCCCAACATCATTTCCAGGCCTACCTTACAAGCGGTCACCGGTTCGCAAGGCTCCACACATTCGTCATACAAAGCCTGCCATTCAGCAGCCGTACCGGGGAAAACGCCTTGCGGACCGAGGTCGTCCAAACAATCCTGGCAATCCATGTAGCAATCGGCAGGATCGAGGTCGGCCATGGCGGCATCGATAAAATCTTGCAGTTGGGGCACACAAGCCGGGTCAGCATCGTCCAGGTAGGCATCGGCGTAATAATTGAGTGCCTCCTGGTTGAGGATCAATCGTTTCGAAATTTTATAGTCGCCTTGCGGCAAGGTCACCCCGTTCACGGCGTCTACTTGCAAATCGGTGGTCACGTCAATGCTCACCGGAGCGCCACAGGTGGAGCTCCCGGCATTGGTAGCTCCCGGCATGTCGCCCACGGTGGCGTTGTAGCCGTTCCAGCCGGTCGGCGTATTGCCGCAATCATCGGTCAAAGAAATTTCCAAATCGTACACACAATCGTAGCAAGCACTGGTGGGCAGCAAACAATCGTCGATGAATTGGGCCAGTTCTGCCGTGTAGGCAAAGAGGTAGTCTGCCTCAGCGGGTACGGCCCTTGTAGCGCTGTATTGCAAGCCCCAAGCGCGCGGTTGGCCCACCAGGATATTATTATCATCTCCCGTATCGGTATCGCCTGGGCTCTCTTTTCCCAACAAACCGCCATCAACAACCATAGGCGTATTGGGCAGGGCATCTACATTGGCCGGAGCATCCCCTGCCAAAGCGGTAGCAATGGTGCGGCCCGCCATGTCTTTGTATTCGACCGAAACTTGGCCGTTGGGATCCACCATGAATACCCGCTGGTAGTGTTTGGCATAGCCCACATCGCTGCCAAAAAGGCGATCGAGTTGTACTTGAAGGGGCGTGTCGTAGAAATATTTCGTCTCGCGGCCGGTGCCCAACTGATGAGTACTTCCGGCTCCGCCTTGCCGGCGAATGCGGCCCGAATTGTCGTCGGTGTATTCCACTTGTGTGAAAGGAAAGCCCTGCGCATCGGGCACATAGGCTTGGTGACCACTTTTATCAGGGTTTTGTGGCGAAAAGTAGTTGGAAGCGCCACTCTGGGTACCCATCGGGTCGGCTGCCACATCACACGTGGTACCTTGATCAAGGTCAAAATCGGTGCGGCTGTAGGGATCGCCCGATAGGTTTTGGTTACAACCGGGGTTAAACTTCAGTGCGGTATCGCCTGTTGGAGCTGGCATGGTGGTGCTGGCCGGGCGGCCTTGGTGATCGTAAAAGGTTTCGCCCACCAGGCTCAGGCCGGTGGAATTGATGCGCGACACGCTTTGGCGGTTGTGCAAACTGCCGTCGAAAAAGTTGATCAGGTCTTTGCGCTTGCCTTCTTCGGCAAATGCTCCGGAATACTGCCAGTTGAGGCTGCCTTCGTAAGCATTGGCGTGGTAGTAGTAACAGTTTTCGGGCACCCCTGGCGAGAGGTCGACCACTACACTGGCGGAGGTATAAAATTGGGTAGACCAGGGGCTGTGTTGCCACTCGGTGAAATTCAAACCGCCGGGCGCCAAGGCCCGTACGCGATAGATCACGTAGCCCCGATCGTAGATGAGCGGAATTTGATACACATTGCCTTTCGTCGAAATTCGGGTAGCGTTGTACTTAAAACGGTCGACGGTGAAGGGCAGCGAACTCGCCGGAACGGCAGCGGTGCCGCTGGCCGGATAGTCGTCTACATGCATCCACTCCAACTCATACAATTCAGCTCCGGGAAATACCGGCCACTGCACTTGCAGTTCTTCAAAGGCGGTGGAGTTGCCGTCCAGATCGAGCGGAGTGTTGGTAATGCCCGAGGGCACTTGCAGGTAGTTGAAATTCCAATAGCGCTCTACTTCTATCCTTCCGGTGAAATAGAGGTTGCTCGGAGCGCCTACAGCCAGTCCGTTTTCATCCTTAATGCTCAGCACTTCTACTTCGAGGCGGTAGGCATTGGGTATTTTAAACAGATGACGGTTTTGCTCCACGGTGCCCGAAGAATAGGGATCGTATTCTACGGTGAGGCTCTTAGTGAGGTTGGTGGAGTTGCCACCGTTATCGTACCAGGTAAGGGCCACTTCTACCTCACGGGTATAGGCGGCTCCTTGATAAAGGGTGTTCAATTCAGTAACACCCAATTCCAACCAGCCGGTGGCCATTTGGTCGGTGAAGGCGGTGCTGGACAAGTTCGGGTATTGGCCGTCTTGCAACACCTGGATGGCGCCCGGAAACAATTGGCCACCACCCGTGAGCGGGGCGGGACTGGTGATCTCTATGGCCGCAAAGCCAGAGAGCTGCGTCAGCACCACCATAAACAGGGATAATAAGATGCGGTTCATAATGCTTTTGCTTTTCGTTGGGGTTATCGGGCTTAGCCCAGGCGAATGAGTTCGTAATTCTTGTATTTCGGCTGCAGTTGCGGCACCTTCTTTTCAAAGCGCAGCACCGGATCGACCGAAATGGGCCCAGTAGTGGCCTCCGCGTGTTGGGTGTAGCGAATCTCCAGGCGGGGTTTGGTGCCCGGATCGTCCAGGGCTACATCGCCAAACTGCTGGGCTTGTGCATAAAAAAGCACCAGCTGATCCAGCAACCCGCTTTGTGGGTTAAGGTACACGTCGATGCGGGCAAAGGGCATCCCCTCTTGAAAAAAGAGGCGGTAACAAGTTTTGCCCGCAGCATTGGTGGCCGTTTCGGCTTTGGTGCACAACGCCATGGCTTGTTCCAGCTCCAGGCCGGCCATTTGCGGCAACTTTTTGTGCGCATTGGGCAGGTAGTACACCGACTGGTTCAGGTGATCGATCTCGATCCGGTCTTTTTTGGTTTGGATGGTTTCGCTGTCGCCCACGCGGCTGCGGTACTGCTCCCCTACCCGGCTCATTTCGCCTTTGGAGGTAGCGCCTACCGTTCCACTATACCAGGTGGAATACCAGGAGTAGTTCACCTGCAGGTGATAGTTTTCTAGTTGTTCGTAGCGTTGGTTCATTTCCTGGATGGCCGCAAAAACGGTTTCTTTCTGGGCCAGGGCCTGGCTGCCGCCCCCCATGATGAGGAGCAGCAGCAGGATATATCGGGTGTATTGCATGGCGGTTTTAGTTTGAGGTGTGGTTGCGGTTTTCTTGCAGGGTCATGATGCCGCGTTCGGTTTCTTTCTTCACGCGGATCAACTGGCCGGCCTCGTCGTATTCGTAGAAAGTGGCGAAGTTGTTGGCGTCCAGTTCGGCCATCAGGCGCAAGGAGACGGGATCGTACACATAGCTGGTTACCCCAGCCTGGAAAGGATGCATCCGCACATCGTC
>CALCCE010000082.1 GCA_937899835.1 uncultured Flavobacteriales bacterium
GAAACGTGGGCAGCCTTTTTTTGTGGTGCTATGGCACCAAGGTGCGTGAGTAACATTCTAATCTGGCCCTTTTCTGATGCCGGGAGGAGTGGGGGGGCTCTTCCAACTTTCGTTTTACAGGCGTTTGCATCATTGCCATGTTGGGCCAACCGAATGCTGGCGGTTCATTGTTTTCTGTGATGGTCAGGATAGTTGGTCGTAGTTGCAAACTACGCCCGGGTGGAGGATGTGTGTTGACGGCTTGAGTACCGGCTGGTAATCAAGTGGGTTTTGTCGTACATGCCTTACGCTAAGAATACGTATTTGCGCGCCTTCTATTTTATAAGTCACTCGGCAACTGTAATGTTCAAATGCTCGGTAGGCTCCGGTGTTGCTCGCTTTAAAGCCATCCTTCTGATACACTTCCGCCTTAATGCTTAACTCGCGCGTTTTTGCCAGTACTGATCGCTGCACTTTTTTGGCTGCTTCGGGAGCGTCTTTTTTGATCTGCTTGCAAATTTCTTTTAGGCCTTCTTTGGCCTCTTCATCCCAGAGAACAACGTATTTGGCTTTCACCATTCTTCTGAATTGCGTTCTACTTCTTCCTGAGTCAGATAATGCCCCGCTGCCATTCTTGATTCTGCTGCTGCCAATTCAGTGTTATAGTCCAATAGGCTAACCGTCTCTACTGCTGTCTTGCTTTCTCGGTATTTCAACAAGCTTTTAAATACTTCCACCAAGTTGGGGTCCTTCACCTTCCGTAATTCAGCTATGATCCAATTAATGTCCGCTTGTAAGTCCATGCTTAATTCCCTTGGTTTTTCTATTAAAGATAGGCTTTTGAACATGGTTGGTTTTCAAAGGCCCGTTTTTGGTTGGAGGATGGATTGGTTTTTCAGCACGGAAACTTTAAAGATTTTCATTAATCTTAAAGCCTTCCATTTTTAACCTACAGCAGTTTCCAGGGCTTCTTCCTTTGTTCTCTGCCGTTTGGCGAACTTGTTTCGCCTGCTCTTCTTCGCTCAGTAACCCAGTCATACTGTTGTTGCTGGCTAAATGTCCTATTTCTTGGAGCTTATTGCATGTTAGGTGTTAGTGCTTGGCTTGATTGTTTTCATTCTTAGTTAACCGTAGATGTAGCTTTAGAACTGTGTTGGGTCGATGATCAGGTGTTCGATGGGTAGGCAGTTGACGATTTGTCCGGTGTCGGCCTTTTTTGTGGTGGTTAGGCACGAAGGTGCGGGATTGGAGTTTTAATCCTGTTATGTTCGGTTGCTGAGAGACGGGTATGCCCTCCTTTAGCCTTCGTTTTACATGTGTTTTCATATTTCATTGGGCAACAGGATCCTGGTCAATTGCCTTATATAGCTTTCCAAACTCACTTTATCGTTATTTTTGCGCTCGAAAACCTCAATAATGATGAAAAGTAAAACCTCTCTATTGGTCCTACTGTTGGTCTGCCTGATTTCAGGTGTACAAGCACAATCCAAAACCTTTGAAAATATTGGCTTAATTAAATCCTGGCACAGTGGCGTCATCAAAGAAGGAGACGCAGTAGCGGGATACTATCACTTTAGCCGGTTGGTGAAGCAGAAAAAAAAGTCCGATGCCTTTCGAATCCTCATTCAGGATGCCGATCTGACCACTGTTGTGGATAAAACGATCGAACCCGAAGACAACTTGTACTTGTTTGAAGTGGCTTACAATGGGGAGCAGTATTGTGCCAATTTTTTCAACCGGACCAAGCGGCAGCTGGAACTTCATTTCTTCAATGCCTTAGCTGAGGAAGTAGCCGTTGTGCCGTTGGAGCTCAACGCCAACGAAAAGTTTATAATGACCCGCAGGTACCAAAGCGGACTCGGCGATTTTCCGACCTTGTTTCCGGTAGCCAACAAAGGATTTATCATTATCAAGTATTCAGAGCATGGCGCTAAATTGGGGTACTCCATTCAGTATTTTCCCTCCAAAGCTCCTTCTGACGGGTGGAAATTGCTGTCAGACGCCGACTCGGACAAAGTGGAGCACGCCGTGTTCGTCACCGCCAATGAGGGACACGCCGTGTTTAACATTCAGACCAAAAGGACACTTGCGGGGCCTTTGGCAGCTCAAAACTTAATGGCGGTCAATTTAAGAAGTGGGGAGATTCTGTATCGTGTTCCGCTCAAGAACGAAACCTACGATTTCTATTTGATGCACGCCGAACTGGAAGGCACCACCGGAAAGCTCACTTTCATTAGCAATTACGCTAAGATTACAGACCACTTGTATGATGCCGAGATGGAAGGGTTTTCTCAGGTGGTGGTAGAACCTAGCGGGGCGTTTAGCGAAATCACCTTGGTTTCCCTAAAAGAAAAAGTGCAACCGCTGCTGCCCGAGAATACGGTCATCGACCCGACCAAGAACCTCTATTTCCATCAGTTTATTCCCAAGTCCAACGGAAACTACTACGCCATTGCCGAGCTGTACACCACCGGAACCCGATTGAACAACCACCCGGTGCGGATCGCCAACATTTTGTTCAAGTTTCAGGACCTCCTGGTGTGCGAGTTTAACAGCGACTTCGAATTGGCAGGGATTGAAGTCGTCAACAAGGGAGTCAATGTCGTGTCGCTTATGCAAAACGCCAATTACTTTGGAGTGCGCTTCATGGCCGAACAAGGCAACATGCGCAGAGGAGATGGCTACCGCTTTTCCAACGGTGACCCGGTTGCACTTTCCCTTACTTTTCTGGACGAAAAGCATACGAAAAAGGAATACATCTGGGAGTTAAACACCGTGGAGTGGCTGGATGATGAGGCTCAATATAGCAAGCAAGTGATCACCACCACTGGAAAGAACGTAAAGCTCATGCCCGCGAAAGAGGGGTTTGTGATGCTGGTAGATTACATAAGACCGGAAAAACGAATAGAAACCCGGCTGGTGAAGGTAGACGCCATGTGAGGTAGGGGTGTGCCATTCGTCTTTAAAGGCTAGCGAACACGATTCCTTCAAGGGTTTTTATACCACCGCTTCGCAAAGGTCCTACGCGGTCTTCGACCGGACGGCGTTAGCCTCCTGGTCGGGCCGAAAAGCTCGGGTTCCTTTATCTCCACGTATCGAAGAAAATTTAGCCAGGCAGGTCCATCCTATACCAATCCTAACTTTTTGGGTAGCGTGAAGGCCCAAAAAACAATTGCTTAAAAGTCGATCAGAAAGGGACAAGCCGGAGCAGCCGAGGTAGGCATCAAACGCCATCAGGTGTTGCCTGCTTTAGGTGAGCCTGTTGCCAAAGCCATAAGAAGGCAGGCAACAGTCAAGAGCTGTTGCCCAGC
>CALCCE010000083.1 GCA_937899835.1 uncultured Flavobacteriales bacterium
AAATGGTATCGCGCGAAAACTCGATGGGTGCTATCAAGAAACCTGTTCCAAAATCACCGTAAGCAGATGGATTAGCCCCGGCCACATTTCGGGCGCATACCACCCAGTAGTAATAGGCAATGCCCCGCTGTGGTACAGTATCGATCAACTGGCTACCATTGGTCCAATTGCTCAAGGCCACCCATTCGCTTCCTGAGTCGGGCACCGGAAGGGTATTTCGGTACACCCGGTAGCGAAAATTAGCCGTTCCAGGTTCAGTATGCTTTTGCCAGTTAACGGTTAGCGTTCCGTTCAAATCATCTGCCACCACGGCCGAAGGGCCTAGGGGCTTCACGTAGGTGATGCTTCGAGTAGCTGAATTCACTCCAGATGAACTGCAAAAACTATAGTTACACACCACATTCACGTACAAATCGTTGGTACCTGCCACCACCGAAATAGTATCGGCCCAAGGATTGGTAACAGGCTGACTGACGGTGCTTACCTGCACCCCATTGCTAAACACTCGAATATCTGCTACGTTAGCAGCGTTGGCGGTTCCGGTGATCCGCAAATCGCCTGCGGTGTCAATATAGGTACCAGTATTGTTGCGGTCGATTATCAGTCCATCCACCGGAGTGGCCAAATCCGCTTCTAAAGTATTGACCGGTACTTGTGCGGTTTGCCCTACAATCAAATGGTTGTTGTCAGTTTCGTTACTCTCCATCACCACGGCAGTATAATCGATGATCACACCTAAATTATATTCTCCCGGAGCACGCGCGGTGATGGTAGCAAGATCAATCGTACTCATCAGCCATGCAGTGGTATCTCCGGCGGCCAAACCACCGGCAATTCCGCTACCAAAAGTTCCAGTATCTATATTGATAACTTGGTAACGAAAATCAGGATTGCTGCCGGTTAAAATCGTATCTGCCGAAATGTAAAAGCCTACTTTAAAAGTGTTAACATCAAAAAAACCATCGTTCACCACCCGCAAAGAACAGGTAGCAATCGTACCCGAAATGAAACATTGAAATCCGGTAGGTCCCAAAACAAGGTTAGGTTTAGGAATATTAAAATGTTGTGGCGTGGTGTATTCCGATGGGCCAAAAGCCTGACCCATGCAAGGGTTGGGTGCATTGCCCGGAATCAACTGCCGCGCGGTGATATAGTAATCGCCTGGACCATTGAGGCTTGCAACAGGAATGTTGCGCACCACATCCGAAGCGTTATTCAAGTTGTCGGTAAACTCATACAAAGTATTGGGCTTAGCTCCTTCGAAACCAAAACCGTTGAGCGAATCCCAGCCGGCAATGGAGTTGCCGGCATTGATTTGAATTCGGTAACGGTCAGCATTGGAAGCTACATTGCTAAAAACGAATTTTAAAGGATTTTGGCTGACCGTTCCTGTAGGGTTGCCCGAGTTGGGCACCAAAATGGCCGGAGCCAACGAGCAGGACGACACCACTGGAATACTATCCACAAAAGGATTGCCTGGCACCCAATTTTGGGCCAGTAAATGCCCGGCAGGGCCCAGCCAAATCAAGCAAAAGAGAAAGGCACGAATCGGTTTTGTAAGGGAATGGCATTGGAAGAAACATGGGCTACTATGGCCAAAAAAACTGGTGGAGTGTTTCATAACCTATGGGGTTTGATGGTGTAAAAGATTTAGGAATAGATTTTCCAGGTGACCTTTGAAGAGAAAGGTCACATCGGCTGTCCGTGGATTCTGAACAATCCAGAACAACACGGAAAAACAAAAATCGAAGGGCTTTATTTATTGATTTAACAAAAGCGGAGGGTTAGTACAAATCTCCGAAACAAAGCACATTACAACATCCCCCAAAAAGAGGATATTAACATCCCTATTTCTAATTAAACAGGTTTTAAATCAGATTTCATTACACCAAAATACCACTGCCACGTAGCGTATTTTTACTTAGCTATATTTTTATTGGTTTTTTTAGGTTTTAAAATCAAAGTCTTTTTTCCTCCGATTAGCAACCAGAGAAAAGCAAAAAAAAGACCGCTCCAATGGAGCGGTCTCTTTTAAAGTATATCTTTTATCCCTTGGCTTATCGCTCTTCGGTTTCCGTAGTGGTGGTTGTTGCGCTTTCTTGAGCTGCTTCTTCCGCAGCATTCAAGGGCTGAATGGTGCTGGTCACCTCAAAGTGCTGTGCATTGACCGATTGGGTTTCGTCAGCATTGTAGAGTTCAGGATGCTGGTAAGTACCAGGAGTTTCTTTGGCTTCTTCGGCCACTACCCGGTTGGCGTTGGACCATTTATCGGCTCTTACACCAGTTACTTGCCAGGATACTTCCACGTTGGGCTGCGAGGTTTGGATCACAAAGGTGTTGCCAGAAATCTTTTCAGCCACAATGGCTTGGGCAAAAGTTCCCATCACCGTGAGTTGGTAACGAAAGTCTTTGTTGGCCGCTTCAAAGTAATCAGGCATTTGCACGGTGGCAAATCCATTGGCATCGGTCACTACATTTCCGTTGTAGATGTTCATCATTTCAGGAGATTCTACAAAAGAGTGTACCAGGTACTTGTTTTCCGGATCAAGCGGGTGATCAATCCTAAAGGTACCTCCCCCTTTGGATACGGTTCCGGTAACATTAAGGCTTCCGGTAACGGTCACATCGCCAATGAAAAAGCCGGCAAAACCGTTGGTAGAAGTACTGTTGTCTACTGCATACATGGCGTAGCTGTTGGTACCCGAGCCATCGGCTCCGGCTAAAACACCGATACCGAAGGTGCTGTTGCCATCCGAGTTACCAATCACCCCGGTATTTTGGTTGGTAGAATTGTCAGCAAAGCCTTGTACACCCCAGTTGTTTTGTGCGCTTGCTCCGTCAGCGACTCCACGTACCCCTGCATTCCGAAAAGTTCCGGTTCCATTTGTGGTACCTAAGACACCGACATTTTCGGAGGTGTTGCCGGTCGCGTTGCCCGAAAGGCCTAAGCTTTGACTTCCTGTTGCTCCTGCTCCGGAAACAAACCCGGCTACCCCAACATTGAAATCGCCGGTAGCGACTACCGAACCTTGAACGCCTCGGTTGGAAGCGGTGCTACCAGTAGCATTACCAAAAAGGCCACGGCTCCATCCGGCACCCGTGTTGGTACTGTTACCAGTGATTGCATTTCCTTCGAGGGTATTCGAACCTGTGTATTCGCTGAAAATACCTGACATGGCAACACTGCCTCCGGTTCCAGTTGCAGTCACATCCAATCCGTTGGGCTCGTTGTTGATCAAGGTGCTGTTTACTTCCAACTTGCTACTTGGAGTAGTAGTACCAATACCTACATTGCCGGTGTTTGGGTTGTAAATGTTATTTCCACTAACGGTCCAACCTCCACTACTGATTCCGGCAAGGCTAATGCTGTTTCCTCCGGTGATAGAAAGGTTGCTTCCCGACAGCGAAAGGGTTTGATCATCGGTCAAATCACCGACCACTGCCAGCGGAGAAGAACTGGTTCCGTTACCACTCATCGTGCTGTTGGATTGCACCACCTGAGTGCCCCAGTTGTCCCCACCTGTGGTTACGGGTAGAGTAATGTTGTTACCTCCGGAAATAGAAAGCACGCCACTGCTGCTGTTGAAACTCAAGGTTTGGTCGTCAGTCAGGTCACCGTTGACGGTAAGTGGAGATAAAGCGGTGCCGTTACCGCCCATAGTAGCGTCTGACTGCACCACCTGCGAACCCCAATTGTCGCCACCGCCACCACCGCCGGAGGGCAGGTTTACGGAGTTGCCGTTGGAGATGGAAAGGTCTCCAGTGGTGCTGTTGTAGGTCAAGGTTTGGTCGTCCCGGTCGTTTTCTACTGTAGTGGCGTGAAAGGCATAAGGCACACTCAGCAACTGAGAAGTACCAATAATGGTGTAGTTACTACCGCCATCAGGATCGGTTTCAGTTCTTAAAAAATACGGACCATTGGACCAGTCGATGTTGCTAAAATTACCGCTCACCAAGGTACCACTGCCCACTTCGAGGCTGATCAACCCATTGCCATTGGTGCTTGGGTTTTGTGTTTCTACATACACCGCAGAACCGGAGGTAGAGCCTTGCAAAATGCTGAGGCGAACACTTACGTTTTGGTTTTGTACCAAGAGGTTGTTGCCATCACGAATTACCGCCTGATAACTCATCCGTTGTGGCGATTGGGCAAAAATGCTGCATGTCAATAAAGAGGCAGCAAGGAAGGTATAAAGTCTTTTCATGGTTGTTGGAATGCTTCCCGTTAAGTCGGAAATGGGCGAATTAGTTTTTAATGATTTTGAAGGTTTTGACCAACTGGTCTTCTGAAGTTACCCGAATGTAATAGGTAGCCGAGGCCAAGTGGTCCATTTTCACCTGCGTTTGACGGTCGGTTAGCCGAAATTGTCCCAGCAGCTTGCCATCCTCCGAGAGCAGCTCATAGCGTAGATTGTTGGGATGATCGGCACCCAGGGCCAGTACCAGGTTGTGCATCGTAGGGTTGGGAAAAGCATTGAGTTCCACCGAAAAGGCAGGCTCTTCCAATCCAACCGGTTCATAGATCTCGTAAGGCTGCTGCACACCAAGGTTCACCTCCCCCGTAGTGCCTTCAATTTGGGTATAGGCTACCTGGCCTATCGAATAGCTTACGGTGCCGCCACTTCCAGTAGCTTCTCCTCCGGTGGCCACCGTTGCCTGTTGGCCGTGGACCGAAAAAGAAAGCCCAAGCAATAGCAAACCTCCCGCAAAAGGTTTAAAGATTGTCATTAAGCAAATTAGTTTTTGGACGAATTGATTAATAAATACCTCTTTTCAGAGGTTTGAATTATTGGGGTTACGTCTTTAAAAGACACAATAAATATAGCTGAAAATCAGACAGCAGGATGAACAAGAGAAGAAAATGTGGATTTGCAGCCATGAGATGGCCATGAAAAAACCAGGCGCCACCTTCGCCCCTACCCCGAAAAGTCAATGCATGACCTCCTCCATTCGGTGCGGTGCTGAAAGGCCGGAGAACCCCAACAGAACTCCTGGACGCCTGGTTTAAAATCGCAAGTGAAGCATCTGCTGCTAAGTGTGCAGCAGCTTCACTTGCACCCCAATATCGTTTTCCATTTCCTTCGTTTTAGGAAAGGTGCCATGGTTATTATTAAGCATGGCATGTGCTTGGACGCTCGTTTATAATTGAGCATCGGTGGTTGATTACTTGAGAGTAGTTAGCCGTTTGGTTTTCCCGGAAATAGGGGTGAGACTTTGTCCGGGTTTCAGATAATAAAACGACACTTAAGGCAGCTTATTACACGGTTTTCAAGCTTACAACAGGTTGGAGAGCCGAAACCAATGTTGGATTTTATGATGAACGTACCGAAAATAAACACGAGCGGTAGGACTTACGAGATTAGCGGTAGGAACGCCTGCCTCAAATTTTTTTCGCTTCGTACCAAAAAATGTACGTTGCCCGGGAGTGACCTTCAACAAAAACGGCCTTGCTTGCTTCTTTTTCATGGCTAAGGTGTTTTAAGTTCATCAATAGTTGAAGGTCGATTTGCAACATAGGCTTTGGATGTGTTTGTAGTATTACACGGAAAACATAGCCTTTGGGGTGCAGATAATGGACCAATGGTCCCGATCACTCGACGAGTATAAAGGCATACTCCATAACCGGGATGTAGCCAGATGTACCTACCGGCAGTGCAGTATGAAAGTTAAAATTGCTCCTGATCAATGAAGGCCATGTTTCAAGCAATAGCACACGACAATACCTGTTTATCCTTTCTAATGGCCGCTTTTAAGGAGACACAGCTTACTTCAAACCGAGTGACTCCCTTAATGATTCGATCTGCTCCGCCGTCATATCTCCTTTTTCAATTTGCTCAATGAGAAAACCCATTTTTTCGAAATCAGCTTGTTGTGGATCAGTATCTCCATCGGCTCCATCAAACACAAGGTTAAATACACCGTCCATCACTCCAGAAAGCATTTCAGAAAAAGGACTGGCTTGGGGCGCTTTTTCTTTTGCAGGGAGGATTTCTTCTAGTGCAGGAAGCGCTTTTAACTTTTGAGGAGCTGGAAGGGCCGCTTGTTTTTTAGACTTGGGCAACGCCAGTTGCTGTACAGGCGCAGGAAGTACCTTTTGCTGTTTGGGCGTAGGAAGTGCCTTTTGTTTTTGAGGCTTAGGCAACGCAAGTTGCTGTATAGGCGCAGGGAGTGCCATTCGCTGTATAGGTGCAGGAAGTGCCTTTTGCTGTTTGGGCGCAGGAAGTGCCTTTTGTTTTTGAGGCTTAGGCAACGCAAGTTGCTGTACAGGTGCAGGAAGTGCCAACTGCTGTTTCGGTTGAGCCAAGGCAAGCCGTTGCATTGGAGCGGCTAGCGCCTTTCGGCGAGGTTGGGCCAACAAAGATCTTCGACCTACTGAAGATGAAGCTCTGCGACCGGATGAAAATCGGCGGGCAGCTCCACCAACCATACGTCCCATGGCGCGGGACCTGCTCAATTGTTTTGCGGTTTGTAACATTGGGTGCCTATTTTCCTCCAAGGTACAAATATTCGATTCCAATAAAGCCACCGAAGCTGCCAATAAGAACTTTTGAGACGATTTCTTTTCCACAATTTTCGTTTTGTGAGCAAACCCGTAAAAAGCGGGATTATTTATAGGTATAAGACCTGAACTTTGGGTGAAAATTTGGAAAACCAATAAAAAAGTCTTCACCTTCATACGTGATAGCATGGGGCTATCGGCTTTTCGTCAGGGAAGCAATGTGCAGCAGATCGTGGTCCCACCAGGCCCGTTGCTTTAGTAGAATTGAGCAGTTGAACTAAAATAAGCAACATGGAACTACAACAAACCATCCAAACCTTGGAGGCAATGGCCTCCGGAACCACCCCCGAAATTGAATTTGAAGGGTATGCAACCAATCTGTTTAGCGAGCCCGTGGGCCTTTCTGCCCTTAAATCTGCTATTGGATTACTGAAAAAACAGGTCAATTCCTCTTCGCGTCCTATAATTCCAAAGGCCGATTTGGAGTTGGCCATGGTAGCTTTTCGTGAGCAAGACCTAAACCCCAGCCCCACCCGACTACGGGCTTTTTTCAGAGGAACTGGCGAATTTGCCAACACCAACCTCAACGCACACGAATTGTACGGCAAGTACCATCAGGATAAGCCCAAAGATGAGATGCTGCAATACCTGAAGGAGTTTTTCGAGGCGCACCCCACCATCCGTTTCGATTTGGAGAAGGAGCCCTGGAGGGCAATCGACTTTTTCGACAAACCGCAATTCAACCTCATGACGGTAGCCGATGCCGATCGGCTTCGCAGTACTGCCGCTCGCTTCGATATGGTACGCCATAACCTCAATGTTTCGATTCGATCGATTCGTAAACACTACTACCGTTCGCATGAGCCGTGGCTGAAAGCCGAAGAAGCCCTTCTCCGACGTGCCCTGGCACACACCAACGACCTTTCTGTCCTTTCCAGCATTTTTGGGCGGTCAGAAAATTCACTGCGCATCAAAGGCCAACAGTTGTTGTGGGAAAAAGGCGTGGAGAAAATTGCAACTCCTCCTCATTTGCGATAAGGACCAGAAGTGTGCAATGGCAAAACTTGCCACTGCTTTACAACAACATTCTGGCCTTTGGTATCGGTATAGTTTCACCCAAGAACAATTGATTGGTAATCAACGTGGCATCAATTATTATTGATCCACAGAGGGCTTCAATTCACCTGCTTTCGTTCGGGGATCTTCATTGATCTCTTTTTGAAGCTGCTCTGCCACCATCAGTCTGTTTAATTTAAATATGCCTTTATGAGTTCTGATTCTATGCAGCACCCAAGTACTTCGTCTTTGGTAGAAAGTTTTACCATCAGCAGTGAACACCGCTCACTTATTCATCCTCTAACGCCCTACAAGATCACTGTAGGATACGAGTTATCGGAAGGTAGTCCGGGAGGCACCTTACAAATCACGCAAAATGGGGAAACTCTGGTGGATGCCCTGCAAATCGGCAAGGGGAAACAATCAGGCAGTTTAAGTGCCAACCTTACATTGCCCAAAATGGATCAGCCGATTCAGGTGCAGTTGGTCTTTTCTGGTCATGATCCGCTCGGCACTACGGTTTATTATGGATTTCCTGCCATTTACAAGCCCCCCAAAGAAGGACAGCCTGCATCTACTCAATTTCCAGAGCAAGCCCTTGATGCCTACAAAGACCGTACGGATCTGGGTATTTGCCTAAGTGGCGGTGGTACCCGTGCCATGATTTTGGGCATGGGCCAGTTGCGTTTTTTGAGCCAGTATAAATCGTCCAACGGTAAAACATACCTGGAGCGGGCCGGATACCTATCGTCGGTTTCTGGCGGCTCTTGGGCGGCTGCAGTTTACACTTATGGCCCCGGAAGTAATGAAGTGCTCTTGGGCTCTTACAACAAAGAAAAGCCACTCTCAGACCAGATTTCCTCCTTCTTTATACCTCCAATGGCTTATGGTAATTTTTACAGCTTGTTCATGTTGCGATTGCTCAGCAACGTATTGTCGGCCTCGAAAGAAATCATTGGAGAGCATGAATGGATTTCCATTCAGGAAAAATGGTCGCCCTTTTTTCCGAAGATACCAGTAACCCCAGATCGGGTTTGGATCGATGCGGTTGGCGGCACCTATTTTTGGCCCAATGGGATGTACAACAATCAGAATCC
The DNA here is from genome assembly GCA_937899835.1 of uncultured Flavobacteriales bacterium. Classification (GTDB taxonomy): domain Bacteria; phylum Bacteroidota; class Bacteroidia; order Flavobacteriales_G; family Salibacteraceae; genus CALCCE01. Next base: position 8,653 of record CALCCE010000083.1, read on the forward strand.
CTATCAAGATGCTTTTACCTTAGATGAAGGTTTTAAAAACCGAATTCTAAGGGACCGAGGCAGCCTGCCCAACGAATTGAAAAATTTGGGGGACAACTTTAGGACAGTCAACCTTAGAAATGGAGTATACCCTCCATTCCTGATCATGAACAGTTTGATGTTGCGTCCCACCAACTCTCCACCACTTCGTCCTGCAGTTAAGCCGGGTGAAACCACCACTATAAAAGATATTTTAGTATTGCCACAGTACATTGGCTATGAATACACCCCACTCTATCACGGCCCTACCTTCAACGGTACCTGGCCAGGACGGAGCCTTACCGTAGGTGGAGGAAATATGGAGATGTTTTCTTATAGCCAGCAAGGTGTTGGAGCTACCGTTGATGATCGGATGGTCATACAATGGGAAAACGGTGATGCATTTCCAAGTCTTGCAGTGGCAAGTGGCACCAGCAGCTCAGCTTTTGCTGGTGCAACAAGTACGGGTATTGCCCCCAACATTGCTACCTGGAAAGGGGCCATTGAATGGCTAATTAATTGGTTTAAAGACAAAGAAAATGTAGCTCAACTGGAAAGCCTGGAAAAGCAGAGCAGCAACGATGCCAACTCCAACAAGTTGAACGCCAGCCAGCAGGATTTCTTGAGCACCTTGGTTGCCTCCACGAAAGCCAATGATGGAAATGATATTGTGAGCATTCTAAAATCCCTTCTATCTAATGTATACCTGCTCACACCAAAAGCCAACTATGTAGCTGCAAGTTCAGGCGGTCGGCCCAATACCGACATTGACTTTGGAGACGCCGGACTGAGCGACAATTTCGGAATTATGGCCCTGCTTCGCAGAAAAGTGAAAAAGATTGTTGTTTGCGTGAATACTGAGACCCCGTTTATTCCAAAAAATTCGAGTGCCAATCCTCCTCAAGAACTCAAAATGGATGAAGTTATCCAGGCGCTATTTGGAGTGTCAGAAAATACCCTTGGCAATTGGGCCTTCGGAATTCGCCTGAACAACTTACAGGTTTTTGAAACCGACCAATTGGCAAATCTACAGGCTGAATTTACCCGCTTTTCGAAAGCTGGTAAGCCATTGGTAGTAAGCCAAACCGGCCTAACGGTAAAAGCAAATCCAGCTTGGGACATAGAAGCAGGAAAGGTAGATGTACTTTGGGTATACAACTCCTTATCTGATAGTTGGAAATCTGCAGTTGGTGATTCCTTCTTGAATGATCTGAACATTAACAATGGACAGGATGGGACCTTTCCTTTTCTCAACACTTTTGTTTCTACCTTAGGTGGTCTTTCGCCAAAAAAAATCAACCTGCTCTCCAGTTTATCTTTTTGGAACCTGAAAGCATCCCAATCCACATTGGATGCCTTTCTCAATGCTTGATGGAGGTTCTTTTGTCAGCTTATCGTAGCCCCTCCGCCAGCTTTGGCGAGGGGCTTTCCTTATTTAGTTGAAGATGAATTCCATATTTTGGTCTGCCATTCAATCTTAAAACTCATGCGCAACCTATTGGTTTTCTTTTGCTGTCTTAGCTGCCCTTTTCTTCTATTTGCCCAGGCCAACGAAGAACAGATCTCAGATTCAAAAAGGTTTGCCCAGGCTTTACGTTTGATCAACCTGCAACAATTGGATTCGGCTAGAAGCGTACTCCAACAGATGTCGCCAGAAGTGCGCGATCAGGATTTTCATTCCATTATGGCTATCACCAAACCTGAAAGTGCCAGCTATTCTGATTTTAAGACCTTTTTACTATTGCAGGGCAACCTCACTGCTACCGAGACGACATCGATGACCGAATTCGTTTTGCAACATGTGAAAACACCGGTTGACGAAACATTTAATTACGACTATGCCGTTATCGGATGGATGCTCACCACCACGATGCGAAACGTGGGTGATATGGACGGTGCCAATCATGTATTTGAAGAACAATTAAAATACTATGAACGCTTCGATCCCAATGAGCAAAATGTTGTAAAGGCTGGGATATTGATGGATTTTCATCGTATTGTGATGGCCCTTATTCAACGCGATGCGGAAAAAGGGATGTCGTTGTCTCAGGATTGCATCGAACGCTCCAAGGCAGTCAACGACACCAATTTGATCATTGGTTCCTTGTACCACCAATCCGATTTTTTGGCGGCCATGAGACGGTTAGACGATTACATCAAAATTTCTGAAGAGATTTATGAGCTTGACAAAGACCGGCCCAAAAAGAGTACTTATTTCGTGAGCAACCTCGTACACCTCATCAATGGGTATTCCTTCAAGGGGGGCTTCGAAGACAAGGTTTGGGACTTGTTACAAACTATATATTCAGTTCGGGCGAGCCGCTCTTCCAGCTATTCTTTGTTTGCCCAATTCTATGGGGATTTACCCGCTGAAAACCATTACAAACAAAAAATCCTCGATTTTTTTAACGTAGACAATCTGCAAGAATTTGAGGTTGAATTGAAACAACTGGCTAAGCCCGTGTTGGACAACAACAACTATTACCATGTATTGAATGAACTCTCACAAGCCATGGCTGCTGAGGGGTTTGTGGATGATGC
>CALCCE010000084.1 GCA_937899835.1 uncultured Flavobacteriales bacterium
TTTACACACATTTTTCGTTTAAAAAGATATTTTTGAAACAACCAATTGGATCGAAAAACACGCCAATGCCTATTTCCTCACCATTCCTACGGCTCCTGTGTTTCCTATTTGCTATGCTGCTTTCGGCACCTGTCATGGCGCAGCGCTGGGCCGATTCGCTGGACAAATACCGCCGTACCTCTCCTCAACTTGCCGCACCTGCCCTGGCCCACCTGTTGGAGCGCTCCGATCTACCCGATACCATTCGGTTTGACATGTTAACGACCATTGTGGTCGACTATGGCCAACTTGGCCAACCAGAATCGGCATTGACTACAGCAAAGGAAGCCTACCAATTGGCAGAGCTCTTGAAGGACGATTCGAGGTTAACCAAAGCTGCCCTTTCCATGGCTTGGACCCTGCGTGATTTTGGGCGCCTGGATGAAGTGTTGGAAAAAACACTTGAAGCTGAACGGCTATCGAAAAAAACGGGCGATACCCGGATGCAGATTTATGCAGCAAATACCCTTGCCTCGGTTTACTATGATTTAGGGGAAGACTCGTTGCAAACCAAACACCTGGAGCAGGCTTGCGCCTTGACGCGCGACCATCAAATAGTAGGTGCCGCCATTTCGGCCATGTCCAACCTGGGATACATCTACCTCAACCAAAAGCGTTATCGGGAGGCACTGAACCTATTTTTTAAGGTCATTGCCTTTGAGCGGCAGCAAGCCGCATTGGATTTTAGAAACCTCGACTTTACCTACAACCACATTTTGGATGTTTACGAGATATTGGAGCAATACGACAGTTGCCAACTATACCTCGATACCCTTATTATGGGTGTGAAGCAAGTGGGCTGGAAAGACAAGGTGGTGCTCTACCAAAACCTCAAAAATTACTATGCCGGACTGGCTGGAAAATCGGTTGACCCGGAGCCTTGGTTGACGCAACTGAATCAAATTGACCCTACTGGCTATGGGGTGGATGTGCACAAAGAAGTACTGTGGGAACAAGGCCGTCTCAACAATTGGTTTGGGAATTACAAAGCGGCAATCGCTTACCAACAGAAGTACCATGCTTTGATGGATTCTTTGAACAATGCCGACCTCCGCAAAAAGATTGCTTTTTACAAAGAGCGCTTTGACGCCAATGAACGGGAGCGGTAGATCGCCGACTTGCAAACGGAAGCGGAGTTGGAGCGGATCAAAACCGAACAAGAGCGCGCCCGAACCAAACTTTTGCTGATCGGCTTAACGGTGGTTTTGGGACTTTCGGCTGCGCTGGTCTTCTTTTTCTTTCGTGTGCGCCAAGCCCGCAACGAGCTGCAGCAGCTCAACGCTGTGAAAGACCGACTGTTCGCGATCATTTCGCACGATTTGCGCAACTCTGTCACTGCCTTCGAAGGCATGGGCGAAGTCATTCAAGCCTACATCAACAAGCAACGCTGGGAGCGCCTGGCCCGGTTGGGACAAAAGCTCGACAGCGAATCGGCGGCCATCAGTCATTTGTTAAACAACCTTTTGAATTGGTCGCTACAGCAATTGGGGCGTTTCCAGTTTCAACCCGAAAGCCTCGGGCTTCAATCTAAATTGGAGGAAACGCAATTGTTGTTTGCCCATCAGATTGAAGCTAAAAACCTGACCGTTGATTTGGAGGTGTCACCTGCGCACCAAGCCTGGGTCGACTCCAATGTACTGGCCTTGGTGTTGCGCAACCTGCTGGGAAATGCCATTAAATATTCGAAGCCGGGCGGGCACATCAGCTGTATTTCAAAAGTGGAGCACGGAGAAATTCAATTGTCGTTTGCCGATGAGGGAGTGGGCATGAGCCGTGCACAACTGGAAGCTTTGCAACGCCAACAAAATCAAGGTTCACAAACCGGTACACAGGGCGAAAAAGGCACGGGCCTTGGCCTTGCTTTGGTGCAAGAGTTTTTGGCCAAAAGCCAAGGGAGGTTGCACATTTCCAGCGAAAGCCAAAAAGGCAGTACCTTCACCGTTTTCTTGCCAACGAAGTAGCGAAAATCATGGTAGAAATTCGGGCACTGGTAGTGGAAGACAATCCCTTACACGCCGAGCGGTTGGAACTGTTGCTGGAAAACCTGGGCGTAACCGTACAAGCCGTGGTAGACAATGCTTTGGATGCCCTGGATTGCGTGTATAATGACAAGCTCGATTTTGCGCTTTTGGACATTCATCTGGCCCACGGCCAATCGGGAGTGGAACTGGCCGAAACCATTCGCAAACGAAGCAATTTGCCGCTTATTTTTATTTCATCCGACCGCGATCGCGACACTTTTGAGCGGGCGGTTTTAACGCGCCCCGAAGCTTACCTGTATAAACCCATCGATCAGGAAAACCTGGCTTCGGCCATCGAATTGGTGCTGCACCGGCTGCACCACACGCCCGACGAAACTCCCAACCTGCATATCCCTTCTTTTCTGTTTGTGCGGGTGGGCAATGTGTTGAAAAAACTGGCTTCGGAGGAAGTGGTGTACGTAGAGGTTTCTTCAAAAAACTACTGTGATATTCGCACTGCGCACCAACGCTTTTCCATCAAGTCGTCTTTGACTGATTTGGAAAACCTGTTGCCTTCCAAGCGCTTTATGCGGGTGAGCCGTTCGCACATCGTGAACCTCGAAAAGATCATTTCCATCAACGAGCGTGATCAAACGATCGAAACGGGCCTGGAGTCGGTACCGGTTGGCAATGCCTACAAGCAAAACTTATATTCGCGCATTCGGCTGCTGTAAAAACTCGTCCCCTTCTTTCGCGGCTTCGTCCCCTTCAAACCTTTACTGCTCCCCCTGGCTCGGTTTTCCACTGACGTATTGACCAATATTACCGCTTGAATTCATTCCCCCAGTTGAACAAGCATTTCAATACGTATGATCCGTTTTTATCCCACAGTGGTTTCCACCTTTGGTAGCCGGTGCTATTTCCTTATTGCGCTAAGCCTTTTGGCACTCTTCCTTTCTACGAAGCCGGCAGCCGCACAAACACCACAACTGCAATCCATCTCCCGCTATTCGCCCACTGCTCCGAATACTACGAGCACTTCGATGGAGTTTCGTCTCAACTTTAGCCGGCCGGTGGCTTATTTGGATACTACCGACCTGGAATTTACCGGAACCGTTGCGGCACAAGCTTCCTTCGATAACATTGTACGGCAAAATGATAGCTCGTTTGTGGCCATTGCCCAAGTGAACTCCCCTTCTACTGGCACACTTGGCCTCAACCTGAAAGGAGCAGATGGCACCGGCACAAACAACATTGTGTTAGACAATAGCCAACTGGCCGCACAATCGTTGGCGAACCAACAGGTTACGAATTCTACGTTAATCGGACAGTCTTTTGTGCCCACTGTAACGGGAAATCTTTACAGCATCGCCTTGCAGTATGGTCTGGGTCACAATTACACGGGCCCTATGACCATGTCTTTGTTAACGGGCAGCGGTTTTGGTGGCACGGTTGTCAATTCAGTTAATACGGCCATTACCTCCACGACTTTGTCCACCGATCATGTTTTCTATTTCGATGGGCCGGTGCCAGTTACCTCAGGAGCCACTTACACCTTGCGTTTGGATTTCCCCAATGGTGCTACCGTGGCCATTGCCGCACAAACGGGCAATCCTTATGGGCAAGGCATCCTCTATCAGCCCGCAGCGCTAGCGATAGCTGACCTCTACTTCAAGGCGAGGGTATTGCCACCACCCACCACTCCGCTAGGTAGCAATGTGCCCACAACTGATGAGCAATTCACTTTTGTGGTTTGCGACCTTAGCGCTACGAATAGTGTGAGCACCCCCGCAGGGTGTGACGGTTCAAGTGGTGGCCAGGCAACCTTGAATGTTTCAGGTGGCAACCCACCCTACACGTACAACTGGATGAATGGAGATACAACCGCTACCGGATTTAACCTGCCGGCCGGTCTCAATTCCGTTAGCATCACCGATTCGCTGGGGTGTACCCTGACTGAAACAGTTTCCGTTGATGCATTTTGTGAAATCGTGGTAAAGGGCAACAATCAGGTCATCGGATTTGGCGACACGGTACCTTCGTTGAGCGACAGCACCCAAATCATCCTGGGGCCAAGTGGGGGCAGCGACACGGTGACGTATTGGGTGGTGAACCAAACCAATGCTGCCATCAACCTGTCTGCACCTACCATCACCGGACCAGATGCCGGCCAATTCACACTTTTAGCTCCTCCTGCTACTTCTATTAACGGTGGAGACTCTACCGCCTTCACACTTATAGGGACCGCGCCAGCTATAGGCAACTATACTGCCGACATTACCATTGCCAATACGGGTAGCACCACCACCCCCTACACTTTTCGGGTGGAAGCAGTGGCGGCACACAATGGCTTTGATTTTAGCGGGCCCTTTCCTTACGTATCTGTGCCAGACGACCCGACCCTGGACTTTACCAACACGTTTACCCTGGAGGCATGGGTGAACCCTGATTTTCTATCCACCAGTGGCTTGATTACCAAATTTGGCAATGGCAGCTCCAACCGGGCCTTTGCCCTACTCCTGCTATCCAGCGGGCAATTGGAATTCTCCATCTCACAAAATGGTAGTTCAGATACGTTTCTCACCTCTT
>CALCCE010000085.1 GCA_937899835.1 uncultured Flavobacteriales bacterium
TGTGTTTTAGCTTTTTGAGAATGCTAACTACTACCCGTTTGGTATGCAAATGCCTAATCGGAAGGGTGGAAAATATCGTTTTGGTTTTAATGGCATGGAAGCCGATGATGAGGTTAAAGGTGGTGGTAACTCCTACACCACTGAATACCGACAACTCGATGTGCGCCTTGGACGTTGGCTCAGCATCGATCCTCTCTTTGCAAGCTTCCCACATCAAAGCCCGTACGTGACGTTTGATAATAATCCTGTGTTGTTGGTTGATCCTCGTGGGTTGGCTGCTTCTGGTGGCGGTGATCCTCCAAAAGATGATGGCACAGCCAGTGGTGGAGATGTAAAAGACGGATGTGTCTACCATTGTGACGCTCACAGCAGTGAATATGATGGTTGGTACTTACCTAAAGCCAATCTTAGTGAGGTTATAGTAACAGGCCAATTCGACAACCTTGATCCATTTGGCTCCGAAGTTGATTACGAACTACAGCCCATATATGGGTGGAATGATTGGGTAAACACTTATGGGAACCCCAATGAGGGTTATGAATACAATCTCAGTCTTTGGAGCTTAGACTTTCGATTGTGGAAAGTTTTAAATGAGGTTGACCCTAATATGCCCTACCAAGACGCCATTGAGCTTTGGTATGCACAATCTGGATTACAGAGGTACGATGTAGCTAAAGAGTTTGGTATTCTTTATCTAACATATGCGACCCTTAAAGAGCCTGCAGAGATGTACATCACCAATACCATGTTCATCGGTGCTTTAGGTCTCGGAGTCGGTGCTGCATGGTTTGCGCCTGGTGCTATAAGGGCTATGCAAAACTTTGGTAGGAGTGCCAAAGACCTAACAAGTGGTAGTGGATGGATGCAGTTTGCTACTGGCGGTAATGGTTATTTCAATATAGCTAGTAGCGCGCGTACTGCACATATTTTAGCTGGAGATGGTCTTTTATCGGCTAGTGGGGGACATCATTGGTTTGGGAGTCCAAGAGCATTCTACAATGGTCTAACTGGGCAAAAATCGATGTTTCCTATTACTTGGAGTAAAGCCAAAACAATGCACGCTATCTCAGAAGTCGGTTTTAATAATCCTTGGATAAATCAGACTGGAAAGCAAGGTGTTTTCTTTGTTAAAAGTGGAAATCCTGCAAAATTCAAAGCAGAAGGTTATTATGATGGAGTTAGAATTAGAGTAATTATTCAAGGGAATGATATAATTACAGCATTTCCAATTAAATAAGTAGATATGTTTTATAGTAAAAATAAAAAGTCAATTAACGCCTTTCTCTTAGCAGCTGAGTCTATAGGCCTCAGAGATGAAGATGCTAACAACGCAAAAGACTATATAAAACATCGCGAGTATGAATTGAGTTTTGAAATAATAGTGGAACAGCTTTATGAGTTTGATATTGAGATAAACAAAAATTTTTATGATTTAGCCCTAAAAGTAGCTGAAAATTTAGACATCAATGAGGACCGTTTCATCTTTTTAAAGGAACTAATAAGGGATGATTTTAAAATCCCCAAACCCGTAAATCTTGAATTGAGCAAAATCATTGCGAGCTTAAGTAAGAAGTAAAATGCGAGGCACCTCGCCAGAAAACACTGGAAAATCCATACCCAACTAAGGGAAAACAAATGCACTACCAAACCACCACCAAGGCAGGCGGCCTGCGCTTAGAGTACGACCCAAAAGTCCTCACTCGGTGGCCAGCCACCGACACCACGTTTGTGAGCAAGCGGGGAGATTATCAGGTGCGTATCTGGTTGGGGGCATCCCGGGTAGCCTACCCCTTGCACCAAGAGGCCAACCGCATCTTGGCCAGCAACCGCTTGCCCATCCTGGTGAGTTTGGGGCCGCGCTTTGGCTTGGTGTGGAGCGCACAAAACCGTGCTGGTGGCAAAGTCGTGCACCACTTTGCCGAAGAAGATAACCTGCACCTTCGCTGCGAAAGCACCTACACCCTGCACACCAATTTGCAAGACGTGGAAAGAGGCTGCGAAGAAGTCAACACCTTGTTGAGTACGGCCACCTTTTGGGCGGCATAGTTCAGGCCATAAAACATTGTTGAGGCGCCACGCGTTCGCCTGCCCGGGCCTTGTTCGGGCCTCACCCTAAGGGCATTTTCCTACAGTATTGTCGCTTAGGCGAACCCATTTGGCGAGAGCCTTCGGTCCTTTTGGATCGGAGGCTTTTTTTGTTTAGTCGTGCAAGTTATCGTTTTGGGCGGCCTCTATCAATTGGTCCAGAAAGTTGGTCATCAACACCTTAACCGCCTGCAGGGCCTCCACGTCTTCCAGTTCGCTAAGTTCAGGCAAGCAAATGACCGAATTAGTGGCATGAACAAGCAAGTGATGGATGGTGTCCAATGAAATATCGTCTTGGGTTCGCACTTGCTTTAGCTCTTTTATCAAGTCTTGATAGATCATGGTGGTGGTCGGGTTGGTGGTGGCCAAATGTAACACAATGGCAGGTTGGCCAGTTGGTGCACCAAATGAAAATGGGTCGTGAAAAAGTGTACAAAGTTGTACAACAAATGAAAACGTGATTGAGAAAAGTGTACAGGCTTGTACACGCGAAAAAACCGCTTGCAGAGAAGTACACCACACCAAGCGCGCACCCTACAGTGCTTTGAGCTTCACCGATTTGATCATCGCATCGATGGTAAAAAGCACATGCTCGCGGTCTTGCGCCTCCATGGCCTCAATGTCGTTCAAGCGCTTGAGCATCGCCGGGTCCTTCAACACGTTCACCTCATCGGTCTCTCCCAACAAATACCCAACGGTGGTTTGCAACACATGGGCCAGCTTTTTGGCCGCATCAATGCTCGGGGTCATCTCATCGCGCTCGTAGCGACTGATCACCGAAATCGAAGAGTTGAGTTGCTTGGCCAGTTCGGTTTGAGAAAGGTTGCGGCCTTTGCGCAGTTGTGCAATTTTTTTACCAAATGAAATCATACCGAAAAAGAGCAGGTTACAAAAGCAGCTATTGTTGCAACAAAAGTTACCACCAACAAGCCTTAAAAGGTTAATAATAGACGCCAAAGGCCTATAAAACACAAATATACAAGTCGGAAAGGGTTAAAAGAAACTGCATTAGACTTGCTCAGCAGTTCGAATAAGATTATTTTTGACCGAATAAGGTTAAAGTAAAAAAATATGCAACTCATCACCACCGACCCCAACCACTTAGAATACCCGACTGCCACCTTGCACTACACCATACTGGGCGGCATCCGCCTGGAAGGCCTGGATCGGATGCGGGTCACCTTAAAAATAGAAGTCCGCGACCGCCAACACGAACACTACCTCCAACACCCCGAACTGGCCAACCTGGCCCTGCGCCACAACCTGGACCTGTACAACGACACCCAGGTCGAACGCCTGATCAGAAAAGCCGCCGAACGCTTGGAAGTAGGCAGCACGGTTTTGACCCAAACGATTGCCAAACTGACCAGCGAACTGGAATTGTACCGCTTGCAAGAAATCAAAGCCCAAAGCAACCAGGGAGAACAGCCCCGGAAAATCCTAAACGAAAAGGAAAGAGCAGCAGCAGAAAGTTTTTTAAAAGCCCCTGCCCTATTAAAACGCACAAACGAGCGGATCGGCAAAAGTGGCGTAGTAGGTGAAGCAACCAACCGCTTGCTCATGTACTTAGTCTTCACCAGCAGAAAATGCCACCAACCTTTGCACGTAGTCAGCCTGGGCAGCAGTGGTTCAGGAAAAACCCACCTTCAAGAAAAAGTAGGCGCCCTCATTCCACAAGAAGACCGCATTGAAATCACCACCCTGTCGGAAAACGCCTTTTACTACTTCGGTCAGCGCGAACTGACCCACCGGCTGATTTTGATTGAAGACCTGGATGGGGCTGAAAGCGCCCTTTACCCGCTGCGCGAGTTACAGAGCAAGAAAAAAATCAGCAAAACCGTGGCCCACAAAGATGCCCGGGGCAACACCCGAACCGTTCACCTGCGGGTAGAAGGACCGGTGTGCGTGGCCGGCTGCACCACCCGCGAACGCCTCTACGAAGACAATGCCAACCGCTCTTTTTTGCTCTACCTGGATGAAAGTGCGGAGCAAGATCAGCAAATCATGGACTATCAACGGGCAAAATCGGCCGGGCTGGTGGATGAAAAGGGCGAGGCCCACGCCACAGAACTGCTGCAAAACTGCCAACGCATCCTGCGGCCCATCACCGTTAGAAATCCCTATGCGCCCTACTTGCAAATACCCCCGGAGGTCTTCAAACCCAGGCGCACCAATGCCCATTACCTTTCCTTTATCGAAGTAGTGACCTACTACCACCAATACCAGCGGGAGGTAAAAACCGATACGGCTACCGGCGAACAATACATCGAAACCACCAAAGCAGACATCCAGGCGGCCAACCAACTGCTCCAACACACCCTGCTGCGCAAATCCGACGAGTTGAGCGGGGCGTGTCGCAACTACTTCGAGCGCTTGAAAAACTGGCTGGGAGAAACCAGCAAAACCGCCTTTACCAACCGGCAAGCCAGAACCGTGCTGCGCACCAGCCCCAGCACCCAAAAACGCTACACCGGCCAGTTGCAAGCCTGCGGGCTCATCCGAAGGGCCACCGGCGGCAACCGAAAACAAGGCTTCCTCTTTGAAATCGTCAGCCCCAAAGAATACGAACACCTGCAGGCCCGCATCCAAAATGTGCTGGATGACATCTTTGAAAAACTGCCCGAACCCAAGCAAGTAGCCCAAGGGACCCAACCGGACCAAACCACTGATGGGCCACTGCACCCCTTGCCAGTAGCGCAAAACACCAAGTGGCCCAGTGGTTCACCTCAACAAGCAAGCGGCAGCAAAACGGGAGGAGCAGCATGAAAAGTTTACCCCTGCAAACGGGCGCCTACCGCTACATCAAACAAAGCTTTGGGGAGTGGCTCGACATCTTGGGCTATGCACAGCCTACCGTCTACCAACTGCCCCACTACCTGCATGAATTTTTGCACTACCAGGAAAACAGAGGAAAAACCCAACTGAACGATTTTACCCACCAAGACTTCCAGACCTATTTTCACTACCTACAACAGCGCCCCAACCAGCGGGGCGGAGCCTTGAGCCTAAATGCCTTACACAAACACCAGCAAGCCCTGCACAAGTTTGCCGACTACCTGCGTCAAAGCGGTCGGCTGGTGTTGGCCGGTCTGGAACTGGCACGGATCGAAAAAGCACAGCCACAGATCCAGGTATTGAGCGGAGCAGAAATCCAGGCTTTGTTCCAAGCCACACGGGAGGTACCCGAGCGGCCCAAGCTCCTGCCACTGTGTAGCCGCGACCGCGCCATGTTGACCGTCTACTACGGTTGTGGCCTCAGAAGAAGCGAAGGGTTGAAACTGGATGTAGAAGACCTGGATTTTAACCGTCGATTGTTGCGCGTGCGAAAAGGAAAAGGCGGTAAAGATCGATTGGTACCCTTCACCAAAGCCAGCTGCGATCACTTGCAAGAATACCTCTACGACTGGCGGCCCTATCTGGTGAAAAACAACCACCAAAGCGCCTTCTTTTTAAGCCAACGGGCACGAAGAATGGACGGACAAAGTCAACTCTTGCGCCTAAAAAAACTGGTGAAACAAACCCAAAACACCAAGCTTGCCGCCAAACAACCCACCCTGCACACCCTGCGCCACAGCATCGCTACCCACCTCTTGCAAGCCGGAATGGAACTGGACAACATCCGCGAATTTTTAGGCCATGACAGCCTGGAAAGCACCCAAATCTATACCCACCTGATCGAAGAAAAAGATGGAAAGCTTTGAACGCTACCTCCTCCAAAAAGGCTACAGCCCAAGCAGCATCAAAAGCTATCAGGCTTCGGTCCTGCGCTTTGAAAACTGGTTGCAATCTCAAAGCATGCAAGCCAGTGAAGTCGGTTATAACGATGTGCTGTTGTACCTAAAATCCTTGCAGCAAAAAGGCAGCAGCCAGCGCACCCAGGCCAACTACCTGCAAGGCATCAAACAGCAATACCACTACCTACACCAACACACCGGGCAAATCCCCCACCATCCCTTTGCCCACCTGGAAATCAAAGGACAACCCAAACGCACACTCCACCAACTGCTCACCCTCGATGAACTGCAAAGCCTGGAAGCGCCCCCACCCGATGAAGGACCCACCGCCCAGCGCAACCGCGTGATGGTGAGCCTGTTGGTCAACCAGGGATTAAACAGAGCCGAACTGGAACGGCTACACCTCGATGATCTGGGCCTTAGAAAGGGAAAAATCTACATCCGGGCAAGTCGAAAAACCAACCACCGCACCCTGGACCTGAAAGCCTACCAAATCATCGACCTGCAAGATTATCTGTATGTCGGTCGGCCGGCGATCCTAAAGGTAAAAGGAGTGCAAAGCGAACAACTCTTGCTCAGCATGGGAACCGGAAAGCGACTGGCCAACACCTTGCAAGTGCTGGTTAGAAACTTGAAAAAACAACACCCTAAACTACAAGGCTTACAACAGATACGCGCCAGTGTCATCACCCATTGGCTCAAGCAATACAACCTTAGAAAGGTCCAATACCTGTGCGGACACCGCTACATCAGCAGCACCGAAAAATACCAGATCGGAAACCTCGACCAACTCCAAAACAAGGTCGACCGCTTCCACCCTTTGAACGAAAAATCCTCTGAAATCTAAAATATACCGGCGTAAGCCTAACTTTGTACCTCAACAATCGAAACCAAAAAACAAGAGCAGATAACAGGGGATAGAACAACAATCAACAACATATCAACTCAGCGTTTAGCTGTAGTTCTTGGAGTGAAAACTACCAACTTAATCGAACGAGAACTGCAAGCGTAAACGCTCACCGAAAGTGTGGGCGTAGCTTGTCTTGTTCAAGGTATTGGTAGTACCTCGCTCCGGGACAAGTGAAGCCCACGCGTTTTTTACAGGGTTCTCCAACAGTCAAGGCGCGCAACACAATCCCTAAAATGCGCAACATCATCCTCCCTGCCGACCTCGCCCCCAACCAACGATACAAAGTCCGTCAACTCTTAAAAGCCCTACGCCCCTACGACCAGTGGGAAGAATGGGTAAAATCCGATTACTGCTTTTTATCTCCTTTGGAAATCAAGTTGGTAGAAGGCTATTTTGTGTGCTTCAACATCAAAGACTTGAGCAAACGGGTGGGCATCAACACCAGCCGCATCAGTCACGACCTCAATGCGGTGGTTGACAAGTTGGACTCCTGGGAACATTACTACCGACAGTGGCAAGCCGATCGGCTCTTGATCCAAGCCGGTATCGATGCTGCACCTACCAAAAGGGCGATGTTCCTACACCGGCCCTTGTTCGCGCACGGCATGCCCAGCAGGTTGTATTACATCCTGAGAAGGTTCGGGCAAACCTTCTACGAAGTACTGACCAATCGCCCCATGAAACAACTCCAACAGCTCGAAGGAATGGGCGCCATCAGCTGGCAACGACTCGTGGTGTTGTTCCAACAAAATGGCTGTGCTGATCTGCTCCACTGAGGAAATCATCCAAGAGAAAACCAAGCGCCCAAATCCACCTTCAAACCACCCCAAATCCGGTTCCCAACCCGTAAATCCAACCGCACCAGCCTCCAACACAGGAAAATAGGTCTTCCTCCTTCACTTCGTTTAGTTCCAAAAAGCAAAGCTGACAAGGGTAAATAAACCACCAGGCCTGCGGCTTGGCGGCCCTTGCATCTTTCCTTTGTTCCACACACTGCGCTCACTCGTCAGTCGCAGCTACTCCCACGCCGAATGGCGTGGCCGCTGCTTCGTGTTAGGCGGGCCTGCGGGTCGCCTTCGGTAAACTGCGACTGCGCGCAGCACACCCAGCACGGGCGATGAATCGCCCTTCCTACTGGTTGGCCTCAGCTCCGCCCGCAAACCAGGCCCGAAAAAGAGAGCAGCCGCAAGGCGCCAGAAAAACTCCCAACCCACCAATTACCAGACTCGCCCAAGATGCAACGCCACCGCAACACTCAACGACTCTG